>NZ_OY726398.1:3196114-3515726 GCF_963378105.1 Mycolicibacter sp. MU0102 | reverse complement strand
CGCGCCGCAGCCACCGCAGTGGTTTCTGGACTTCGCCAAATGGCTCGAAAGCCTGGTCCCGCATCCGCCCTACCCCGACAGCAGCCAGTACCCGCTGTATGCCGAATTGCAGGAGTTCTTCAACAAGATCGGCTTCACCGGTCTTGCGGATCCGCTCGCCGAATTCTTCGCCAGCCTGCAGAACGGGTCGTCGTTGCTGCCGCCGTGGGGGGTCCCCGGGTCGTGGCTGGGCTGGACCGGCAACCCGCTGAGCTTCTTCAACCCGGGGAACTTGGCATACATCTTCTCGGTGCCGTTGGACCCGGGTTCGTACTTCGCCTTCACCAGCATCGTCATCATCGACGACCTGATCGCCATCATGTACACCGCGCTGTTCAACCCGCAGGGCCTGGCGCTCGTCATTCCGATGGCGATGGTCGAGATCGTCACCTCGACGATCGGCAACACCATTCAGGCGCTCAATTACCTGCTCACCCAGACGGTTCTGCTGCCGGCGCTGTTGCCGGCGCTCGCCGCCACGGGTGTGTTGGCTCCGGTAGGGGTGATCGGGGGTCTGGGTATCGGAGGCTTGGCGCACCACTTTGCGACGGTCCCTGCGGTGCCGCCCCCGCCCGCCCCGCCACCCGGGCTGGTGATGGCCCAGCCGCCGGCTCCGGCTCCCGCGCCGGCGCCTGCTCCGGCTCCCGCACCCGCCCCGGCGCCCGCACCGGCAGCAGCCGCCCCGCCGCCGCCCGGTGCGCCGCCGCCGACTCCGGCCGGACCACCATCGGTCACGATGCCGGCCTACATGTACATGGTCGGGGGCCTGGATATGGGCGCTCGTCGGGGATCGGGCACCAGCACGCGCAAGAAGGCGGCGCCGAAACCGGACAGCGCGGAGGTTCCCGCGGAGGAGTCGGCGGAACAGACGGCCCCGCAGCGACGTCGGCGCCGTGCCAAGGCCGGCATGCGCGGTCGCGGCTACGAGTACATGGACTTGGAGCCGGAGCCGATGGAACTTGCCGGGACGGTCGCCTCGAGTAGTGGTGCCGGCTCGCAGGGCTTCGCCGGTGGGACCCGCCGGGTGGCCAGCGCACGGCCGAGCGGGCTGACCGCCCTGGCCGACAACGGGTTCGGCGGTGGGGCGATCAGCCCGATGATGCCCAACACCTGGCCGGCAGAGCCGGACTAGCCGGACCGGCTGTGTTGAAATTGCGGCCAGGGCTGTTCCCGCCCCTCCGTGCACAGCCCTGGGCGCAAAATCAACGTCGCTTTTCCTAGCCGCCGCAGCGGATCCGATTCCCGCCGCGGTCCAGCGCGTCCGGCCCCAGGCCCAGATACTTCTCGCGCAGCTTGTCCCACAACTCCAGCTGGCCCCACTCGGGCTCGTCGCGCATCTGCTGGTCGTTGGTGAGGAACGGGTTCGGCAGCATCACGGTCATCATCTGCTCGTCGCGCCCGTTGAACAGGCGCACGCCCCACGACTGGGGGTTGCCGTCCTTGCCGATGCGGCGGTACAGCTCGGCCCGGGTGCATCTCCGAATGCGGCCCAGCTCGTTCCCGCTGGCCCGGTGCTTGCCGATGCACAGGTGAAAATGCCAGCGGCCGAAGTCGATGGTGGCGTAGCCGTCGAGCATGCCGATCTTGCGCGGCGCGTTGGGTGCGGCCACCTCCCAGGCCGCGCCTTCCATGATGATGCCGAACCAGATCTCGTTCCAGTACTCGTCGAAGCACAGGTGCAGCAGGTCCAGCAGGCTCTGCTGATCGGTCGGCAGCGGCCAGCGTTGTTCGCGACCGCGGTCTTCGGTGTCGACGATCGGGGGATCGGCGACGACGGTTCCGGTGTTCTCGGTCATGGGAATCCCTTCCTTCATGGGTTCAGGCGAACCTGGGGCTTGTGGGTCAGTGCGCAGTCGCCGCACAGCCCGCCGCCGGGCGTGCGATAGAACAGGCAGCAGCTGGCTCGGCGGTAATCTGTCCCGGAGTCGCTGAAACTTACTGCGCCAGCGAGTCGTTCGTCATCGCACATGGTGCGCGCGAGGTCCCAGATAGGCTGGTCTGCAAGGTCCCCGCCATGGTGCCAGCGCAGGGCGCGGGCAGCGCCCAGCGCTGCGGAGGCGATATTGCCTCGCAGCAGCCCCTCCGAGATCGGACCGAGCCGGCGCACCGCGACGGCCAACGGTTCCAGGTGCCCGGTCAGGATCATGTCGGCCAGCGCCGGCTCCAGTTCGTCGTTCGTCGAAGACCCCTGCCAGGCCGTCGGATTCGGCAGGTACAGGCGGACCGGCCCGCCCGAATCGGCGTACCAGAGCTGGTCGGGATCCAGATCGATCAAGAGGCTGTGCTCGGCGAGTCCGCCCAGACCGATCGACCACAGTCGTGCCGCGAATCCGAGATAGAAGGTGGACACGGCCACGCGGAGATCTGCGGCTCCGATGCGGTCCTGCACGCCGGCGATGGCACCCGCGAGCAGATCGGGATCGGTGTAGAGCTGTGTCACCGGATGCCAGTCAGCATCGTCCGCGGTCCCGGTGGAGACCGCGAAATATGAGCTGACAGCCGATAACTCGGCCAGTGCCGTGATCGTCTGATCCTGGGAGGCGCAGCGGTGCGGGGTCGCTGGCAGGGCGCGCAGTCGCTGCGGCAGGTCGCGCAGCGCGGTGATCTGATTGCCGCTGGAGGTGCGCAGCGTGATGGCAGCGTGATCGGTTGCCGTGAGCACGATTTCGGCGGAATCGTCGATGCCCCAGCTTTCCCGAGACAGCACCCGGATCAGTGCGGAGCGCAACGGCTCTTGGGCGTCGACCCGGGCGGTGCGTTCGTTATTAGCCTCGATGAACTCGAACATGCCGCTAGCCGGGTCGAAACGCAGGGTGTCGTTGCCGAACATGTCCCCGATGCGCCCGGACAACATCAACTCCTCACCGACGGTGTCCACCAGGATGCCCGCCGGATCCATCAGCCACACCCGATCGGCCACCCGCAGCGCCAATTCCAGGTCGTGGGTGCTGAGCACCACCGCCAACTGCTGGTCGCGGGCGAGTTCGCGCAGCAGCCCGAACAGTGCGGCCCGCGACGACACGTCCAGGAACGCGGTCGGCTCGTCGAGGATCAGCAGACCCGGCTGCTGGGCCAGCGCGCGCGCGGTCAGGACCCGCTGGCATTCGCCGTCGGACAGTTCGGCCGCCGGCCGCGATGCCAGATGCTGCGCGCCGGTCGCCGCCAGTGCCCAGTCGATGATCTCCTCATCGGCCGGGCGAAGTCGGGCACCCAGCCCCAGGTGTGGGATGCGGCCCAGCCCAACCAGTTCCCGCGCCGACAACAAGCCGGGGTCGACTCGTTCGGTCAGCACCACCGCGACCCGGCGGGCCAGTTCGTCACGGGGGAGCGCGGTCAGGTCAGCGCCGTCCAACAGAACACGTCCGCCGAGCGCGGGCTGCAACCCCGCCAGGGTGCGGATCAGGGTGGACTTGCCGGCACCGTTGGGCCCGATCAGCACGGTCAGTTCGCCGCGGCGGGCCTGGGCGGCCAGCCCGGTCGCCACTGTCGTCGACCGGCGCCGGCTGCGGTAGCCGATCGCCAGGCCGGCGAGCTCGACGGCCGGGTTCATGACGGCAACCCCGATCCGCGCCGGGCCCGCAGCAGCACGGCGATCACCACCGGCGCCCCGACCAGCGCGGTGACCGCGTTGATCGGGATGACCAGGTCGCTGCCGGGCACCTGGCTGACTATGCCGCAGGCCAGCGCGGCGACCGCGCCCAGCAAGACCACCGCCGGGACCACCACTCGGTGATCGGAGGTGCCCATCACGATGCGGGCCACGTGCGGCACCACCAGGCCGAGGAACGCGATCGGTCCGCAGAACGCGGTCGTCACACCGGCCAGCAGTGAGGCGGAGACGACTGTGACGATCCGGGCCCGGTGCACGTTGATGCCCATCGTCGCCGCGTAACTCTCGCCGAGCAGCAGGGCATTGAGCGGCCGGATCGTCATCGCCGCGGTCAACAGCCCCACGGCCACCAGCGGCAGCAGCAACTCCAAATCGGCCCAACCGGTTCCGGCGAAGCTGCCCAGGCCCCACAACAGGTACTGCTGCACCCGCTGCGGATCGGAGTACACCAGCGCCAAGCTCACCAGCGCGGTGCTGGCCGCGCCGATCATCACGCCGATCAGCAGCAGCGTCGCCGCCGAGCGGGTCCATCGCGACAGCACCAGAACCAGCGTGAGCATGGCCGCCGCCCCCAGGGCCGCCGCGATCACTTCCGCGGCGCGGCTGGCGCCGGCCACTGCGGAGGTGAAACCGCCGCCGGCCGCCCCACCGAGTAGCACCACCACCGCAACGCCGAGGCTGGCCCCGGAGCTCACGCCCAGAATGTAGGGATCGGCGAGGGTGTTACGGAACAGGGTTTGCAGCTGCAGGCCGGCGACACCCAGCGCGGACCCGGCGGCCAGCGCGGTCAGCACCCGCGGCAGTCGCATGTTCCACACGATCACCTGCCAGCGCGGGTCGGAGGGTTCGGCGCCGAACAGCACCTGCACGGTGTCGAGCACCGGCACCCGCACCGGGCCGAGCACCAATCCCAGCACGGCCAGCAGAACCACCGTTGCGCTCAGCGCGGTCAGCACCACGGCGATACGCGGCTTCATCGCGGCACCCGCCGGTAGAACTCGAAGGCGTGGTTGGCAGCGAGCTCAGGATGCAGGATCGCGACCAAGTCGCCGAGCAGCAGATCCGGTCGGGCCGTGCCGCGTTCCCAGTAGAGGTTTCTTCCTTTTTCTGGCCCGGTGCCCTGAGCCTTGGTGGCCGACCACACATGGCCGGTCCGCAGCGCGGTCAGCTCGCCGTAGCGACTGTCGCGGGCCACCGCGTCGCCCAGGGTTTGCCAGTCGTCGGTGACCAGCCAGACCGGCGCGGTGCCGGCACGCGCGTACACCGACTCGAAGTTCAGTTGCCGGTTCTCGGCGCCGGTGTCCGACAGCCAGGGGTAGGTGCCCCCGGCGTCGGCGACCAGACGCCCCGAGTAGCTGTCGCCGGTGGGCATCGACCAGCTGCCCGAATACATGGTGCCGACCAAGACCTCGACGGGCTTGGCTGTGGCGGCTTGCGCGGCCAGGGCGTGATATCGGTCGCGGATGTCCTGGTAGACCTGCGCGGCTTGGCGTTCGGTCCCGGTCAGCGCGGCGAACACCTTGATCCACTCGGCGCGGCCCAGCGGGGTGGCCTCCAGCCATTCGGCGTCGGCCAGTACCGGGGTACCGGCTTCGCGCAGCTTGGGATAGCCGGGATCGTCGATGCCCTCGGTGACCAGCAGGTCGGGGCCCGCGCCGATCACGCGCTCGATATTGATCTGGCCGCCGGGGGCGTAGCCGACGATCTCACCGGTCTCGATGCGCGCGCGGATCTGCGGGTCGGCGACGGCCGCCGGACTCGCCACTCCTGTCACCACACCGGCTTGGCCGAGTTCGGTGATCATCGCCAGGTGCGTCGTCGAGCCCGAGTAGAGGCTGTGCACCGGGACGGTGATCCGCTGGGCAGTCGCCAGCTCGCCGGTCAGCGCCGGCGCGGGCGCACCGCAGCGCACCAGCACCCAGGACACCGGCTTTCCGCCGAGGTAGGGCCGCTTGACCGTCAGAACCTGGTAGCTGCCGTGGTAGGTGATGGCGAAGTTGGTGGCTTCGGTCAGCGTCGACTTGTCCGGAAAGTAGTCGGCGGTCGGATCGAAGTCGGTGATGCAGCCGGCACGCGCCTGCAGGGTGCTGGAAGAGGGTTCGCCAGAACAGCCGGCCAACGCCGTTGTCAGCGTCAAGGCCAGTGCTACCAGGAGCGCAGGAACTACCCGCAGCGCACGGGGCATGGGCGTGAGTCAGCTTCCTCGGGGTACACCGCCCCGGTTCGCAGGACGCGTTGACGTGAGTCTCCTGGCTCTCGGATCACTGCTCGCCTCGCCTTCCAACCCCACAAGTGGCGGGCCGTGGCTGATGAGGGTCGCTCCCCGATGACAGTGGCGGGACCGCGCCGGATTCACACCGGCTTCCTCATTCGTCATCGCCTTACCGGCGACATTGTTGCATGCCGTGCTGCGTTAGGCTGGCCGCCGTCTCGTGGCGTCAGGAACCCGGTGTGAATCCGGGGCGGTTCCGCCACTGTGAGGGGTCGCGTGCCCCTAGCCAGATACGGCCACGAGACTTCCTACGACGAGGGGCGAGAACCCCGAGGAGGCCCCTGATGGTGCAGGCACGCCGTATCGCGTTGCTGTCCACTTCCGACACTGACCTGCTGTCCGCGCGGGCCAGCGGCGCGGCGTACCGGCTCGGGAACCCCGCACGCCACGACATCGAACCGCTGGTCAACGGCGCCGACGTCGTAGTGTTGCGCATCCTGGGGTCCTCCGCCGAGATCGCCGACGAACTGAAGCTGCTGCGCGCGACCGGCCTGCCGCTGGTGGTGCTCGGCGGGGAGCGCTCGCCCAACGCCGAGCTGATGGAGTGCTCCACGGTCCCGATCGGCCTGGCCGCGCAGGCGCACGCCTATCTCGCCGAGGGCGGGCCGGCCAACCTCGCGCAGCTGCACGCGTTTCTGTGCGACACGGTGCTGCTCACCGGGGAAGGCTTCGAGGAGCCGGCGGTGATCCCGGAGTGGGGTTACGGCCAACGGGCGGCGGTCGAGTCTTCCGACGCGGTGCGGATCGGGGTGCTGTACTACCGCGCCCACGAGGTCAGCGGCAACGCCGGTTTCGCGCACGCCCTGGCCGACGCCATTGATGGGGTGGAGCTCGGCACCAGGGCGGTCGGGGTGCCGATCTTCGCCGCGTCGCTGCGCAACGCCCCCGACGAGCTCTTCGCCGCGCTGGGGCGCCTCGATGCGCTGGTGGTCTGCATGCTGGCGGCCGGTGGGGCGATGAACGCCACCGCGGGGGTCAGTGCCGGCGATGACGACGGCGCGTGGGACATCGAACAGATCGCTGCGCTGGACATCCCGGTGTTCCAGGGGCTGTGCCTGGCATCGTCGCGCGCGGATTGGGAGGCCAACGACGACGGCGTGACCCCGCTGGATTCGGCCACCCAGATCGCCATCCCAGAATTCGACGGACGGATCATCACGGTTCCGTTCTCTTTCAAGGAGATCGACGACGACGGGCTGCCGCACTACGCCGCCGATCCCGAACGCTGCGCCCGCGTGGCCGGGGTGGCGGTGAATCACGCTGTGCTGCGCCGTATCCCGAATGCGCAGAAGAAGCTGGCGCTGGTGCTGTCGGCCTATCCCACCAAGCACTCCCGGGTGGGCAACGCCGTCGGTCTGGACACGCCGGTGTCGGCCGTGCGGCTGCTGCAGCGGCTGGCGGCGGAGGGGTATGACGTCGGGGACGGCTTTGGGGTGCTCGACGTCGCTGACGAGACGCAGGCGGGCGATCGCCTCATCCACACCCTGATCGAGGCCGGCGGTCAGGACGAGGACTGGCTGTCTGCTACGCAGCTGGACGGCGCGCAGGTGCGGGTCACCGCGCAGCAGTATGCGCAGTGGACCGCTGAGCTGCCCGACGACCTGCGCAATGCCATGACGACAGCGTGGGGTCCGGCGCCGGGCAAGTTGTTCGTCAACGACGCCGGCGAGATCGTTTTGGCCGCACTGCAATCCGGCAATGTCGTGCTGATGATCCAGCCGCCCCGTGGCTTCGGGGAGAACCCGGTGGCGATCTACCACGATCCGGAGTTGCCGCCCAGCCACCACTACCTGGCTGCATACCGTTGGCTGGCACATGGTTTCGGTGCGCACGCGGTGATCCACCTGGGCAAGCACGGATCGATGGAATGGCTGCCCGGTAAGACCGCGGCGTTGTCTTCCGCGTGCGCCACCGACGCGATGATCGCCGACCTGCCGTTGATCTACCCGTTCCTGGTCAACGACCCCGGCGAGGGCGCCCAGGCCAAGCGGCGGGCGCACGCCACGATCGTCGACCATTTGATCCCGCCGATGGCACGGGCGGAGTCCTACGGCGACATCGCGCGTCTCGAGCAACTGCTCGATGAGTACGGCAACATCGCGTCCATGGACCCGGCCAAACTGCCGGCGATCCGAGGCGAGATCTGGAATCTGATGCGGGCCGCGGAGATGCACCGCGACCTGGGGCTGGATGAGCGGCCCGAGGACGAGGAGTTCGACGACTTCCTGCTGCATGTCGACGGCTGGCTCTGTGAGATCAAGGACGCCCAGATCCGTGACGGCCTGCACGTGCTCGGTGGCGCTCCGACTGGACCGGAGCGGGTGAACCTGGTGCTGGCGATCCTGCGTGCTCCACAGGTGTGGGGCGGGGTAGACCATGCGGTACCGGGCCTGCGGGCCGCGCTGGGACTCAAGGAAGACGCCGCTGCGGCGGTCGTCGACGAGATCGAGGGCCGCGCCCGCGCCTTGGTCGAAGCCATGGAGGCGGCTGAGTGGGAGATCGGCGTGGCCGACACGCTGCATCCCGACCCCGAGGTATGCCGGGTGCTGAGATTCGCTGCCACCGAGGTGGTTCCGCGACTGGCCGGCACCTCGGCCGAGCTGGACGCGGTGCTGCACGCGCTGGCCGGCGGGTTCGTACGACCCGGGCCGTCCGGGTCGCCGCTGCGTGGTCTGGTCAACGTGTTGCCCACCGGGCGCAACTTCTACACCGTCGACCCCCGCGCGGTGCCGTCCCGGCTGGCGTGGCAGACCGGGCAGGCGATGGCCGACTCGTTGGTGCGGCGCTACCTCGATGACACCGGCGGCTACCCGGAGTCGGTCGGGCTATCGGTGTGGGGTACTTCGGCGATGCGCACCTCCGGCGACGACATTGCCGAGGTGCTGGCCCTGCTCGGCGTGCGTCCCGAGTGGGATGAGGCGTCGCGGAGGGTGTCCGGGCTGGCGGTCATCTCACCTGAGGAGCTTGGCCGGCCCAGAATCGACGTGACAGTGCGCATCTCGGGGTTCTTCCGCGACGCTTTCCCGCACGTGGTGTCGATGCTCGACGACGCGGTGCAGATGGTCGCCACCCTCGACGAGCCCGACGACGCGAACTTCGTGGCCGCGCACGCTCGCGCCGACCTCGCCGAACACGGGGATCTGCGCCGCGCCACCACCCGGATCTTCGGCTCGGCGCCCGGCTCGTACGGGGCGGGAATCCTGCAGGTCATCGAATCCGGGACGTGGCGTGACGACAAGGACCTGGCCGAGGTCTACACCACCTGGGGTGGGTTCGCCTACGGCCGGGGACTGAGTGGCGCGCCGGCTGCCGACGACATGCGCACCAACTACCGCCGGATCAAGGTGGCCGCCAAGAACATCGACACCCGCGAGCATGACATCGCCGACTCCGACGACTACTTCGTCTATCACGGCGGCATGATCGCGACCGTGCGTGCGCTGACCGGTGCCGACCCGAAAGCCTATGTGGGCGACTCGACCTCGCCGGATGCCATCCGCACCCGCACTCTGGCCGAAGAGACCGCGCGGGTGTTCCGCGCGCGGGTGGTCAACCCACGCTGGATCTCCGCGATGCGTCGCCACGGCTACAAGGGTGCGTTCGAACTGGCCGCCACCGTGGACTACCTGTTCGGCTTCGACGCCACCGCCGGCGTTGTGCACGACTGGATGTACGAAAAGCTCGCGGCCGAATATGTCTTGGACCCGCAGACTCGGGAGTTCCTCGACAAGTCCAACCCCTGGGCGCTCCAGGGCATTGTGGAACGGTTGACCGAAGCCGCCGACCGCGGCCTGTGGGAGCACCCCGACCCCGAGACCATGGCGGCGTTGCGGCAGGCTTACCTGGACGTAGAAGGCGACCTGGAGGATCGGTGAAAGTCTGGATTCTCGGAATCGGTATGGGACCTGCGCACGTCACCGCCGAGGTCGCCAGCGCACTGCGGTCGGCCGACTACATAGTGGCATCCGAGAAGTCCTCCGACGACAGCCTTTTGGCATTACGGCGCTCGATCGTCGACGCTTACGCCGCCTCGACTCCGATCGTCGCGGTCGCCGACCCGGCCCGCGATCGCTCCCCGGGGCTGACCGAGCCCGGCTACACCCGCGCCGTGGCCGACTGGCACGCGGCGCGGGCGCAGCGCTACGCCGACGTGCTGCGGGCCCGCGGCGGGACGGCCGCCTTCCTGGTCTGGGGCGACCCGGCGCTGTACGACTCGACGATCCGCATCGTCGAGCAGGTGAAAGCCCTAGGTGTTGAACTGGATTACGAGGTTCTTCCTGGGATCAGCGCCCCGCAACTGTTGGCCGCCCGGCACCGGATCGTGTTGCACGAGGTGGGCCGTCCGGTGCACATCACCACCGGGCGGCGGCTGGCAGAGGCGGTTGTCGCTGGTCAGGACAACATCGTTGCGATGCTCAACCCGGAGGCGCTCGACCTTTCGGCGGTGGCCGACTGGACGATCTGGTGGGGCGCCAACCTCGGCGCGGCGGGGGAGCGGTTGGTCACCGGCCGGGTCTCTGAGGTGGCCGAGGAGATCGCGGCCGCCCGCGCTGCGGCCCGGGCCGAGGCGGGCTGGGTGATGGATGTGTTCCTGGTGCGGCGGACCTGATGGCCGGCGTTCTGATCGCCGGAACCACCAGCGACGCCGGTAAGACCGTGGTGGCCACCGGAGTGTGCCGGGCGCTGGCTCGCCGCGGCGTGCGGGTGGCGCCTTACAAGGCGCAGAACATGTCGAACAACTCCATGGTGTGCGTCGGTGCTGACGGGGTGACGACTGAGATCGGCCGGGCGCAATGGATTCAGGCTTGCGCTGCGCGCGTTGACCCGGAGCCGGCGATGAATCCGGTTCTGCTCAAGCCCGGCAGTGACCAGCAAAGTCATGTGGTGCTCATGGGCCGGCCGTGGGGGACGCTCTCGTCGTCGAACTGGATGCACGGCCGGGCGGAGTTGGCTACGGCCGCGCACAGTGCTTACGACGATCTCGCCGGGCGCTATGACGTGATCGTCGCCGAGGGGGCCGGCAGCCCGACCGAGATCAATTTGCGCGCCGGCGATTACGTGAACATGGGCCTGGCGCGCCACGCCGGCCTGCCGGTGGTGGTCGTCGGTGACGTCGATCGCGGCGGGGTGTTCGCGGCGTTCTTCGGCACCGTCGCGCTGCTGTCGGAAGAGGACCAGGCGCTGGTGGCGGGGTTCATCGTCAACAAGTTCCGCGGCCAGCTGCGGTTGCTGGAGCCCGGCCTGGCGGATCTGGAACGCCTCACCGGCAGGCGGGTGTTCGGCACCCTGCCGTGGCACCCGGAGCTGTGGCTGGACTCCGAGGATGCGCTGGATCTGGACGGCCGACGCTCCGCGCGCACCGGGGCGCGGCGGGTCGCGGTGATCCGGTTTCCGCGGATCAGCAACTTCACCGACCTGGACGCCCTCGGACTGGAGCCCGACCTGGACGTGGTGTTCGCCGCCGACCCGCGTGGGATGTCCGACGCTGATCTGGTGGTGCTGCCCGGAACCCGGGCAACCATCAGCGATCTGGCTTGGCTGCGGTCACGCGGGATCGATTCCGCGATCGCCGCGCACGCCGCCGCGGGCAAGCCGGTGCTGGGTATCTGCGGGGGCTTTCAGATGCTGGGCCGAATGATTCGCGACCCCGAGGGAATCGAGGGAGCGCCCGGCGAAGTGGCCGGTCTTGGCCTGCTGGACGTTGAAACATGTTTTGCCGCAGAGAAAGTGCTGCGGCTCTCCGATGGCGGATACGAGATACATCATGGCCGGATCAGCCGCGGGGATGTCGCGGATGCGTTTCCCGGCGGAGTCCGCGCCGGCCAGGTTTTCGGCACCATGCGGCACGGGTGTTTGGAGGTCGACGCGTTGCGTGCGGCGTTCCTGGCCGAAACCCTCGGCCTGGCGCCGTCGCAGGTGTCCTTTCCCGCCGCCCGGGAGCGCCGGCTGGACCTGCTCGGGGATCTGGTCGAGGAGCATCTGGACATCGACGCTCTGGTGGAGTTGGCGGCCGGTGCGCCTCGGGGTATGCCGTTCCTGCCGCCGGGGGCACCGTGACGCGCGTGCTGCTGCTCGGTGGCACTGCCGAAGCCCGGGCCCTCGCCGATCGGCTGGTCGCTGCGGGTGTCGACGTCACAACGTCGCTGGCCGGGCGGGTCGCCGACCCACGGTTGCCGGTCGGGGCGGTGCGGATCGGCGGTTTCGGCGGAATCGACGGTCTGCGTGCGGCATTGACCGACTACGACGTCGTCGTGGACGCCACCCACCCCTTCGCGACGACAATGTCGGCCAACGCGGCCGCCGCGTGTGCGGCGGCCGGGCGGCCCCTGCTGCGCCTCGAGCGGCCCGGCTGGTCGCAGCGCGCCGGACAGGCGTGGCATTGGGCCGACTCGCACGAGCAGGCCGCACAGATCGCGGCCCGGCTGGGGCGGCGGCCGGTACTGACCATCGGGCGTCAGCAGTTGGCTTCCTACCTGCCGGCGCTGGCCGACGCGTCGGTGCTGGCGCGCGTGGTCGAGCCGCCGTCGATCGACCTGCCACCCGGCTGGTCGCTGATCAGGGACCGCGGACCCTACGCGCTGCCCGGAGAACTTGCGCTGCTGCGCGATCACCGCGCCGACGTCGTCGTGACGAAAGACTCCGGCGGCGAATACACCTGGCCCAAGATGCTGGCCGCCGAGGAACTCGGCCTGCCGGTGGTCGTCGTGCGCCGGCCGGCCCGGCCGGAGGGCGTGGCCACGGTGAACGACGTCGAGCGCGCGCTGGCCTGGGTATTAACCGGCGACTGAGGCGAGTTGCAGAGCCGCACCCGCGGTCAGCAGTGCACCGACCTTGACCACCTCCAGCCCCGCGTAGGCGTAATGGGCGCGAGAGCGCTCGATGATCCCGCCGGGCGGGGCGGTCTGCGCGGCCAGCACCGCATCCGAGCGGCGGCGCAGCCGGGGCCGGACCACCAGTATCTGCACGCTCAGCACTGCCACCGCAACGCAGACCCCGGCCAGCGAAATCGGTCCGGTGTTAGCGGTGACCACCGCTAACACCACCACCGTCGCCAGCACGATCTCCACCGCATTGAGGGCCCGGAACACCAGTCTGCCGATACCCAGCCCCAGTGGGATGGTGATTCCCGGCGCGCGGAACTTCAGGGGCGCTTCGAGGAATGAGATCGCCAATACCATGCCCAACCAGGCAAAGACGACTGCCGCCGCGAGAGCGCTCATCCCGTCACCTCCTCCAGATATCTGTGTCTGTCAGTTGCAGGTAACGTATCTGTGTCATTCGGTTACAGACAAGAGTCTTTAGGCGGTAATTCAGGCCACACATCGTCGGGCACACTGACAGGCGTGATTGTGGAACATGGAGTACTGCCCATCCGGCCCGGCAGCGAAGCCGACTTCGAAGCAGCGTTCGCCAAGGCGCGGCCGTTGATCGCCGCCCAGCCCGGATTCCTGGGGATTTCGATGTCCCGGTCGGTCGAATCGCCGAACCTCTACCTGTTGCTGGTGCAGTGGGAGAACATTGAGGCGCACACCGAGGGATTTCGGAAGTCGCCGGAATTCGAGCAGTGGCGCGCATTGCTGCACGGTTTCTACGACTCGCCGCCGGTGATCGAGCACTTCGTCGGTATCGACTAAGGAGATGGCCGCCCGTGGACGCACAGCGCACCCTGGAGTTCAACGCCCGTAATATCGCGGAGTTCCGTAGCAGCGGTGGGAAATTGGGCGGACGGTTCGAAGGGGCCCCGGTCCTGTTGCTGACCACCACCGGCGCCAAATCCGGCCAGCAGCGCACCAGCCCGATGATGTATCTCCCCGAGGACGACCGGATCATCGTGTTCGCCTCCAACGAGGGCAAGGACAACCATCCGAGCTGGTACTACAACCTGCGGGCGAACCCCTCGGCGACTGTCGAACTCGGCACCGACACGTTTGCGGTCACGGCCACCGAGATCACCGGCGCTGAACACGATCGGCTCTATGGGATCCAGGCCGAGCGCTACCCGGGTTTCGCCACCTACCGTGAACGCACCCAGCGGGTCATTCCGGTGGTGGAGCTGATCAGAACCGGCGCCTGAGCAGCATCAGGCTGCGGGTGGGTCGGAATCACCGCGTAGGAGTTCTTCGGGGTGGTGGGCGTGGTTGATTTGGGGTGGTGCGGTGCCGTCGGTCCAGCCGAGGCGTCCGTTGGTGGTGATGGTGGTGTGTTGGTGGCCGTCGGTGGCGTCGGTGTGGTCGCAGCCGCAGGCGAAGAACAGTTCGTCGGCGTTGGTGCGTCCGCCGTGTGCCCAGGGTGTGGAGTGGTGCACTTCGCAGTGATAGCCCGGCTGCAGGCAGTTGGGTCGGGTGCAGCCGCGGTCGCGGGCGTGGCAGATGAGGCGTTGGTCGGCGGTGGCGATGCGTTTTTGTCGGCCGAGGTACAGGGGTCGTGTGGTGTGGTCGTCGAAGACGGCGAGGTAGTGAATCGATTGGGCGGCCATGGCGATCAGGTCGCGCATGGGCAGTCGGGAGCCGCCGCCGGTCAGTGCTGGTGGTGGCATGGCGATGGTGGGGTCGGTGGCGGCGTGGGCGGCTTGGTTGAGTTCGGCCAAGGTGGTGGTGACCACGACGGTGACGGGGTGGCCGCGGTGGGTGCCGAGTTTTCCCGAGGCGATGGCGGTGGCCATGGCCCAGCGGAAGGCGTCGTGGCAGCGCTGCGCTGTGGTGCGGTCATCACCGGCGGCCGGGGCGGTGGGATCGGGGTTGTGTCGTCCGGGGCGTACGGCGGCTGCAACTGCTTCGAAGTAGGCGCGGGTTTGGGGGTCTAGGAGGCCGGTGAGTTTGGACATGCCGTCGGGGCCTTGGCGGCCCAGTGTCAGGGCGCGCCGTCGTGCGCGGTCGCGGTCGCTGAACAGCCCATCGGGGTTGAGGTGATCGGCGATGCGTTGCCCGATCTTGGTGAGCATCCCGGCGTCGACTCTGCTGGCGTGGGAGATCAGGGCGGCCTCTGCCTGCGCGATCTGGGGCGGGGTGACCGATCCCGGCAGGATGTCGATGGCTTGGCAGATCGCGCGGATGTGGTCTTCCCCAATCGAACCGGATTCGACTGCGGCGGCTAGGGCTGGGAGTTCGGGTGGGATCGCGGCACCGGTCAGGCAGCGGCGGGGCCTAATGCGGGCGGCCAAACGGCAGCGGCGGGTGATCTCGCGTGGGGTGATCCGCAAGCGTTTGCATAATGCGGCCCGTGCTGCGGCGATCGAACCGGAACCATCGGGTGGGTCGGCGAGTTCGCCGAAGATCCGGTACATCAACCCACGATTCACCCGGTCCTGGGTCTCCAATCGGTCGGCGACCTCGATGCGAAAGGTGTTGCCCACCAGATCCGTCGCGGTCGACCGCAACACCGCATGGGCGGTGTCAATGGCATCAAGAGCAGCGCAGACCTGCTCCCGTGCCGCTGCCGCACCCAGTGCTGTTGCCATACCCCGACACTAAAAACTCGCCCGGACAGCTCAGCCGAATCCGGCCACATCACCCACCCGGCCTGTGGATCAACCCACAACTGTGGATGAATCCCGTAGCATCGCCACCCATGGTTCGCCATGCCTACGCGCACGATGCGGTCGTGGTGATGAAGGCCGGCGGAAGCCCGAATGCGCCCGGCGGCGCCATCGCCAAGGCGCTGTGCGGCAGCTGGGATCACCCGCCGCCGTGCCCGCTGGCGCCGCACCACGTCGCCCACCACGTTGTCGGCGACGAAGTGGTATTGCGGGTGCTGTTCGCCACGGAAGCCGCCGACGAGCCACGCGTGCGGCACCTGATCGGCGAAGCGCTCGCTGCGGGCGAGCTGACCGGCCCCGACGGGTTGGTCACCATCTGGCGGCTGAAATCAACGAATGCCAGCGATGTCCAGCCGAATGAGAAGAGCCACGCAGCGGACCTGACGCACGCCTG
Organism: Mycolicibacter sp. MU0102; assembly: GCF_963378105.1. NCBI lineage: Bacteria > Bacillati > Actinomycetota > Actinomycetes > Mycobacteriales > Mycobacteriaceae > Mycobacterium > Mycobacterium holstebronense. The sequence goes on along the minus strand of NZ_OY726398.1, from coordinate 3,499,876 downwards.
AAGGTGTCAGTCCCGGATATGCGCCAGCCGCGACGGCCGCTCCATGTATGTCGCGTCAGGCACAGCGAAGCCGAATTGCTCGTACAAGCCATGCGCGTCAGCGGTGTGCAGCGTCCACCGGAAGTCGCGACCGGGACCCTCGTCGATCATCGTCCGCAGCAAGCCCTTGCCGATCTCGCGGCCCCGCTGATCGCGCGCGACATACACGTCCGCGAGGTAGGCGAAGGCAGCACCGTCGGAGACCGCGCGGCAGAAACCGATCATTGCTCCGTCGCCGGCCCGGTAGGCGCCCACCGTGCGCCACGCGCTGTCGAGCTGACGGTCGAACATGGCGCGGGTGCGGTACTTCGCCCAGTAGGTGTGCTCGACGAGCTCGTTCCAGAGCCAATCTCGATCCACGCGCGCAGCATCGCTCGAGAACTCAACACCGTCGAGATCCGCCACCGCTACCTCCTCATCAGCCTCGGGTCAGGCACCATGCCACCGCGGTGAGCAGGGCGCCCACGCCCACCCGCCGGGCCAGCCGCGTCGTCCGCGGAATGTCGGACGGCGCAGGCGCCCGACCGTAGCCCATCCGGGCGCGATCTTCACGCCGATTTCCGTAGTAGGTGTTGACCCCGCCAAGTTGCAGCCCCAGCGCCCCGGCGAAGGCGGCCTCGACCACCCCGGCGTTGGGGCTGGGGTGATACCGGGCGTCGCGGCGCCACGCCCGCAGCGCGCCGGCGGGATCAGGGCCCAGAGCAGCCGCCAGGACACCGCTCAACCGGGAGGCCGGCAATCCCAGCAGGTCATCCAATCGTGCTGCCGCCCAGCCGAACCGGTCATAACGGGCGTTGCGGTGCCCGATCATGGCATCCAGTGTGTTGGCAGCGCGGTGCGCGACCAGACCCGGAACACCCGCCACCGCACCCCATACGAACGACGCCACCACCGCATCGGAGGTGTTCTCCGCCACGGATTCGACGACCGCACGCGCGATCTCGTCGGGTCCCAGCGCGGTCGTGTCACGGCCGACCAGGTTGCGGACCTGGGTCCGGGCCGAGTCCAGGTCGCCGGCGGCCAGGAAGGCGTTCACGGTCTCGGCTTCGCGTTCCAGGGACCGGCCGCCGAGCACCGCCCAGGTGACGGCGGCGGTCAGCGCCGTGCGCGCCAACGGATTCCGGGCTGCACGCTCACCGGCGTACGCCAGCCCGACGGCGCCGCCGACCAGTATCAGAACGTGGGCGACCCCGGTTGCTCGATTGTCGCGGTAAGTCCGCCGCTCCAACGCCAGCGCACCCGTCCCGAACCCGGCGACCGGATGCAGTCGCCGCGGATCACCCCAAGCGCGGTCGGCGGCGTAGCCGAGCGCCAGCCCGAGTGCCCGGGCCGCAATCACCGCCGCGTCCGGTCGAGCGCGGCCAGCAGCTGATCGGTCAGGCCCGGGGGCCGTACCGCGATCCGCACCCAGCTGGCATCCAGGCCCGGAAAAGTGTCGGCGCGTCGCACCGCAATACCGTTCTCACGCAACGCTGTATGTACCCCGCGGCCGACCTGGGCCAGCACGAAAGGAGCCACACCCGCCACAGACCGCACTTCACGCGCGGCGAGTCCCTCATCCAGGTGCGCCCGCCAGGCAGCCAACTGCTGAGCCCGGCAGTCACTTTCGTGCGCCGCCCGCTCATCCGAGCAGGCCAGCATGGCCGCCAGCGCCGATGCGGACACCGACCAGGGGATCTGCAGCCGTGCCGCCTCGGCGAGCAGCGCGGGATCGCCGAGCAGATATCCCGCGCGAACTCCGGGGATCGACCAGTGCTTGGTCAGGCTGCGGCTCACCAGCAGTCCCGAATGGGTCTCCCCGGAGAGGGTTTGCGGCTCACCCGGGATCGCGTCGAGGAAGGCCTCATCGACCAGCACGACCCGGCCTGGGCGCAGCAGTTGGCGCAGCGTCGGGGCCGGATGTAACACCCCGGTGGGGTTGGTCGGGTTACCGACGACGACGAGGTCGGCGTCCTCGGGCACCGCATCGGGGTGCAGTGTGAAGCCGTCGTCGGCCCGGCACAGCACCGCGCCGACGCTGTGACCGGCGGCGGTCAACGCGGCATGCGGGCCGGTGTACTGCGGATGCACCACCACCGGGGCGCGCCACGGTCGCATTCGAGCCACTAGGTCGAAGGCCTCCGACGCGCCCGCAGTGGGCAGCACCTCCGCGGCGGTGCGACCGTGCCGGGCAGCCAACGCGGCACGGGCCGCTGACGTCTCGGGGTAGGCCACGGCCGCGTCGAGGGAGGCATGCAAGGCGTGCTCGAGCCAGTCCGGGCGCGGCCCGGCGTAGACGTTGACTGCGAAATCGAGCAGACCCGGCGCGGCCTCGACATCGCCGTGATGGTGCAGATCCGGACCGCTGAAACCGTGCACCGCGTCGGCGAACCGCTGCGCCAACCCGGGATACCCCGCCCAGTGGGTGTGCAGGTAAGACGCATGCAGGCTGGCGGAGGCAAAGCCGTCCGGGCCGTCGGGCAGCTGCCAGGCCGCGCTGACGGCGTGATCGAAAACGGCCTGGGTGCGGTGGAATTCGTGCCCGGTGACCCGATCTCCGGCCCGCGCCAGCAGATTGTCGGCCGCCGCCGTGGCCTCGCGATAGCCCAGTGTCAGGCGCGGGGTCATCGCCGCATCGCCCGGCAGTGCGCCGACCCCGGCGTCATCACCCACCCGGCGGCACAGGTACGCCAGCCCGCCACACTCGGCGACGGTCGGCACGCCCGCCGTGATCGCCGCCCGCAGCGCAGCCAGTAGCGCGGTGTTGGCGCCCAACTGCTCGGCGTAGACCTCCGGGAACCCGCCGCCCAGGTAGACCCCTGCGGTATCGGGCGGAAGGCACGTGTCGGTGAGCGGGTCGAAGGTCACCACTTGGCAACCGGCGGCGCGCAGCAGTTCGAAAGTCTCGGTATAGCCGAACGTGAAGGCGCGTCCCGCGGCGACGGCCACCACCGGCCGGCGCCCGGACGCGGCGCTGACCTCAGCAGCCGGATCCCAAGCGCTACCGGTCAATTCCGGAGCTTGGCGCGCCACCGCCAGTAGCGTGTCCAAGTCCACGTGCTGCTCCATGAGCTCGGCAAGCCGAGCGGCCATGGCGGCCGCCTCGTCGCGTTCGGCTGCCGGCACCAGCCCGAGATGGCGCGACGGCGTCTGCACATCCGCGTCGCGGGGCAACACCCCGAGAACGGGAATACCGCTGGGGCGCAGCGCGGCAACGACTTCATCAGCGTGCCGCGCGCTGCCGGCCTTATTCAGCACCACCCCGGCGATGCGCACCGCCGGATCGAAACCGGCCAGACCCGTCACGACCGCCGCATGCGTCCGGGAGGCATGCGAGACGTCGACGACCAGCATCACCGGCGTTGCCGTCAACGCCGCGACATGGGCGGTGGAGGCCTCACCGTCGGTGCCCAGGCGGCCGTCGAAAAGCCCCATCACGCCTTCGATCACGGCGACATCCGCGCCCGCGGCGCCGTGCAGCAGCAACGGCACGATCCGGTCGGTGCCGACCAGATACGGATCCAGGTTGCGGGCCGGCCGGCCGGTGGCCAGCGCGTGATAGCCGGGATCGATGTAGTCCGGGCCGACCTTGTGTCCGCTGACCTGCAGGCCGCGGGCGGACAGCGCGGCCATCACTCCGACCGCCACCGTGGTCTTGCCGTGCCCGGATCCGGGTGCGGCGATGACCAGCCGGGGAAGGGAAACGCCCACCACGTTCACCATTCGATGCCGCGCTGGCCTTTCTGGCCCGTGTCCATCGGGTGCTTGATGTTGGTCATCTCGGTGACCAGGTCGGCGATCTCGATCAACCGCGGATCGGCGCGCCGGCCCGTGATGACGACATGTTGGTGGCCCGGACGGTTGGCCAACGTCTCCACCACGTCCTCGACGTCCACCCAGCCCCAACCCATCGGGTACGTGAACTCGTCAAGGATGTACAGGTCGTGGGTCTGCGCCGCCAGGCGTTCCTTGATCTGTGCCCAGCCCTCGGCGGCGTCACCGGCGTGATCCTCGACGCCGCCGGCCTTGCGGCTCCACGACCAGCCCGAGCCCATCTTGTGCCACTGCACCGGGCCGCCCTCACCGGTCTCGGCGTGCAGTGCGCCCAGGCGCTCGAGCACGCTCTGTTCGCCGACTCGCCACTTCGCGGATTTCACGAACTGGAAGACCCCGATGTTGAAGCCCTGATTCCAGCCGCGCAGCGCCAATCCGAACGCGGCAGTGGACTTCCCCTTGCCGTCGCCGGTGTGCACCATCAGCAGCGGTCGGTTGCGGCGCTGGCGGGTGGTGAGGTTATCGTCGGGCACCGTCAACGGTTGTCCCTGCGGCATCAGGCGGCTCCTCTTCCGGTGGCGTCGCGGACGACGTCGGTCAGTGCCTCGGCGCTGACCTGCGGCAGCGGGACGTATTCGGCCCGCAAGTGCTCGGCCAGCGTGCGGGCCAACCCGAGCCGCATCCGGCCGCTCTCGCAATCCACCACGACCGCCGAATGACCCTGTCCGGCAAGCTGGTCGGCAGCCAGCACGGATCGCTGCACCGGGTCGGCCCCGGCGGTTGCGCGGCCGTCGGTCAACACCACCAGCAGCGGTCGGCAGGCCGGCTCGCGCAGCCGCTCCCGGCGGATCACCTCGGCGGCCTCCAGCAGGCCCTCGGCCAGCGGGGTGCGGCCACCGGCGGGCAACTCGTCGAGCCGGACGGCGGCGATCTCCACCGACCCGGTCGCCGGCAACACCAACTCCGCCTTGGTATCCCGGAACGTCACCACCGCTACCCGGTCACGGCGCCGGTAAGCGTCCAGCAGTAACGACAAGATCGCGGTCTTGACGTGGCGCATCCGCTCGACGGCGGCCATCGACCCGGAGGTGTCGACCACGAACAGCACCAGGTTGGCCTCCCGGCCTTCCCGGACGGCCCGACGAAGATCGTTCGCCTGCAGGATCATCCGGCCGCCGATCCGGCCCCGGACGCCCTGATGCGGCGCGGCGGCGCGCAGCGTCTCGAACAGGTGCAGTCCGCCGGTGTTACCGGACGCGGTGGCGCCCACCCGGCGACCCGAACTGGTGCGGGCCCTGCTGCGCCGGCCGGCGCGTCCCTCGCCCACGCCGTCGACGGAGAAAAGCCGTGCCCGGTAAGGGGAGTCGGCACCCACCGTCGACGTGGAGTCCGGCTTGGACCGGGGCGGCCCGCTCTGGTCGGTTGGTGTGGTGTTCCCGCCCTCCGGCGGACCCTCGGGCTCGGGACCGTCGGGTCCCGGACCGTCCGGGTCGGGTTCGGGACCGGAATCCTCCGGCGGCAGCAGCTCGTCGAGTTCGGCGTCATCGAGACCCGGCGCGTCGAACGGCTTGCGTCGTCGCCGATGCGGCAGGGCCAACCGGGCGGCCACCCGCAGATCCTCCAGCGTGACCGCATCGCGTCCCTGCCACGCCGCATGCGCGACCGCGGTGCGCGCACACACGATGTCGCCGCGCAGGCCATCGACGTCGAACGCCGCACAGATCTCACCGATCTTGACCAGCGAAGCGTCGGTGAGCGCCACCTGCGGCAGCAGTTTCTGGGCTGCACGGATCCGGGCCCGCAACCGCTCTTGGGCCGCGGCGTAGCTCGCGGTGAAACCATCCGGGTCGGCGTCGAACGCCAGCCGCCGCCGTACCGCCTCCGCCCGCAGCGCCGGATCGCGCGGCGCAGACACCTCGACGGTCAACCCGAACCGGTCGAGCAGCTGCGGACGCAGTTCGCCCTCCTCGGGATTCATCGTCCCGACGATCACGAAACGGGCGGCATGGGTCACCGAGACCGAGTCACGCTCCACGGTCAACCGCCCCATCGCCGCGGCATCCAGCAGCAGGTCCACCAGGTGGTCGGCCAGCAGGTTGACCTCGTCGACGTAGAGAATGCCGCGGTTGGCGCGCGCCAACAGCCCGGGTTCGAAGTCGACCGTGCCGGCGCTCAGCGCCCGCTCCAGGTGGATGGAGCCCACCACCCGGTCCTCGGTGGCGCCGACCGGCAGCTCCACCAGCCGCACCGGGCGGGTCTCGACAGCGACGTCGCTGGGGAACGGGCCGTCGGGGGAGAGCGGGTTCGCCTCAGTGGGATCGGAAGAGAACCGGTCGCCGGCCACCACGTCGATGGGCGGCAGCACCTGGGCGAGCGCCCGAACCAGGGTCGACTTGGCGGTGCCCTTCTCGCCGCGGATGAGCACCCCGCCGATACCGGGGGAGATCGCGCTCAGGACAAGCGCCAGCGCCATGTCGTCGAGGCCGCCCGGGGCATCCGGGTCGCCGCCGAGGACAGCGGGGAACGGGTACAGCTGTTGCATTGAGGCTCCGCTCGTGATGCCCAGTGTTGGCAACGCGAAGCCGGTATTCGGACTGACCGGGGCGCACCGGAATGCGCCGCGGAACACCGTAGCGGGCCTGCGTCGGAGTCACACCGACTTCCCTGGCACTTCGCGCCGATACCCTAACACCCATGGCGTGAGACGCCGACCTAGGCGAAAGGACTAGAGGACCGATGACCGCACCCGAAGCAGACTTGACCGGATGGGTCGCCGAGCCGTTCACCGGCGGCGGATTCACCCACGACGTGTACCGCAAGGGCGAGGGGCCCGGCGTGGTGCTGATCCCGGAGATCCCGGGGATACACCCGGGGGTGCTGGCGCTGGGAAATCACCTGGTGGACAACGGGTTCACCGTCGCGATTCCCTCGCTGTTCGGCGAGCCGGGCAAGGCGATCACGCCGGGTTACGCCGCGACCACGATCGCCCGGGCCTGCGTGACCAGGGAGTTCGCCGCGTTCGCCACCGACAAGCAGCGGCCGGTCAGCCAGTTCCTGCGGGCGCTGGCCCGTGATCTCAACGAGAAGACTCCCGGCAAAGGCGTCGGCGTGATCGGGCAGTGCTTCACCGGCGGCTTCGCGCTGGCAGCCGCGGTCGACGACGCCGTGCTGGCCCCGGTGCTCAGCCAACCGTCCGTGCCGATACCGCTGACGTTGAAGCAACGCCGCGACCCGGGGCTCTCCGAGGTCGAGTTGGGCGTCGTTGCCGACCGGGCCGCGGGCGGCGGCCTGTGCGCGCTGGGCCTGCGGTTCAGCGAGGACAAGATGGCGCCCGGCGACCGCTTCGCGACGCTCAAAGCGCGGCTCGGGGACGCTTTCGAGGTGATCGAGATCGATTCCTCGTCGGGCAACCCGCACGGTCTGTCTCGGATGGCGCACTCGGTGCTCACCGACCAGGTTCGCGAGGTCGACGGTCACCCTGCCTACGAGGCGCGCAAGCGGGTGGTGGAATTCCTCACCGAGCGGCTGACGTCGTCGGAGATGTAACAGTTCAAGCTGGGCCGATAGCTCTGGACAGGCCATAATTTCGTATTACACTCGAATCTGTGCTTCGGGTGGCTGAGTCTGCGCTCAAGCACGGCTATTCGATCGAGGAGATCTCCCACGTCTACGACCTCTATGTCTTTGAGGGGGTTATCGACGACGGTGCTGATCCTCCGAAGATCCTGACCATCGGGCCGGACAGTGCGGGCAACCTTGTTGAACTCGTCGGTGGTCGCCAGCCCAGCGGGGACCATTTGATCTGGCACGCGATGCGTTGCCGCCGTCAGTACCTAGGCCTGCTCCCGGGTGGCGGGGAGGTGATCACATGAAAGGAGACAGGCAAGACAACGATGCCGTTCCCGCGCCTGCACTTTCGGAGGAGCAGCTCGGTGCGCTCGCGGACGAGGCTGAGCGTGGCTACGACGCGGGTCGCATCACTCGCGCGTTGGGGCGCCCGCGCATAGGAGCCGCACCAGCCGTCGTGCTACCCGTGCGACTACACGCCGGCCTGCATGCCGCCGCCAAACGGTACGCGGCTGCCGAGCGCACGTCGGTTAGCGAACTGGTTCGACATGCCGTGCTCAAGTACCTCGAATCCGAGGCCGCTGAGCTGCCAGAAGCCGCTTCCGCGAAGGAGCTATCGCCTGGGGTCGCCGAGGCGGAGTCGGGCTTTGACCTTGCTGCGGTCCGAGCCCGGCAGCGACCGCAGGGACGTGCCGAAGTCGTACCTATCCGTGTCCCGCCCGAACTCAAGGAACGGTTGGAAACGCGCGCCCATTCGGAGCGGACATCGGTCAGCGAAATCGTCCGGGCAGCCCTGCGCGCGCTGCTCGGCGATCCGGAGCCGGATCCGCCCACGACTGCGGGCGCTCCACAGAAGAAGCGCCCCCGCCCCACTGAGGCGGACACCTGCCGGGATTACGTCCTGCCGCGGTTGGAGGATGCGGGATGGGACGACGATCAAATCGTCGAGCAGTACGCCATCACCGACGGGCGGATAGTCAAGATCGGCTCCAAGCACCGGCGAGCCGCCGCGCTGCGAGCTGACTACGTGCTCGAGTACGAGCCGGGCGTACCGATCGCCGTTGTGGAAGCCAAGCGTGAGTACTCGACCGCTGGCAAAGGCATGCAGCAGGCGAAAAACTACGCGCAACTGCTTGACGTTCCCTTCGCCTACTCGACAAACGGCGTGAGCATCGTCGAAGACGACCGAAACACCGGCATTGAATGCGACAACCTGCCGGCGTTCCCGTCACCCGAGGTGTTGTGGGCTCGCTACCGGGAGTGGAAGGGGATCAAAGACGACTCCGCCGCTGATGGCCTGCTCGCTCCGTTCAATCGGTCATTGCGCAACGGCGACGGGACAGTTAAGGAGCCCCGCTACTACCAGCGGACCGCGATCAACCGTGCTGTCGAGGCAATCCTGGGCGGCGACAAGAGGCTGCTCCTCACGATGGCTACTGGAACCGGCAAGACCTTCGTGTCGATGCAGATCGTGTGGAAGCTCTGGAACAGTCAATGGGTCCACGGTCGGCATCCGCGCATCCTTTACCTGGCCGACCGGAATGTCCTTATCGACCAACCAATTGAGCGTGAGTTCAAGCCGGCGTTCGGCGATGGCGAGGGTTCGCCGATTTGGAAGCTGAAGGGTACGGCGAAAGCGGGCCGCGAGATCTACTTCGGCCTCTACCAACAACTTGCCGACAGCGGCGACGAAAGCAACGGCATGTACCGTCAGTTCGCGCCTGACTTCTTCGACCTCGTCATCGTCGATGAGTGTCACCGCGGCAGTGCCCGCGCCGAGTCTTCGTGGCGGAAGATCCTCAAACACTTCAGTCCAGCGACGCAGCTGGGCATGACTGCCACGCCGAAGCGAGACGAGACAGCCGATACGTATGCCTACTTCGGTGGCGCCCCGCTGTTCGAGTACTCGCTGGCGCAGGGCATCGAAGACGGGTTCTTGGCGCCCTACCGGGTACGCCGAGTCGTGCTCAGCCCGGATGCGCACGGCTGGGCGCCCGATCAGGGTCAGCTTGACCTGTTCGGCAAGGAGATCCCGGCTGGGCTTTACACGACACCAGATTTTGAGCGGGTGGTCTCACTGCTCAGCCGTACCGAGGCTGCCGCAAAGCACCTGACGAACTACCTGCGGACTACCGATCGGTTCGCCAAGACCATCGTGTTCTGCGTCAACCAGGAGCATGCCGATCAGATGCGCCGTGCCTTGCACAACGCGAATTCCGATCTCACACCGCAGCACCCGGACTATGCGGTCCGGATCGTCAGCAACGAACAGGAGATCGGCATCGGACACCTGAGTCGGTTTTGCGACACCGAGGCGCAGTTTCCGGTGATCGCGACCACCTCCGAGATGCTCTCCACCGGCGTGGACGCGCCGACCGTGCGTAACGTGGTCCTGTTCCGCACGGTCGGATCGATGGCGTTGTTCAAGCAGATGATCGGTCGCGGAACCCGGCTGTTCCCCGATGAGGACAAGCTCTCCTTCGACATCATCGACTACTCGGGCGCGAGCGCCCTGTTCAGTGATCCCGAGTTCGACGGACCACCCGAGCGTGTCATTGAAGAATCGATCAACGATGAAGGTGACGTCGTAGAGGATGTCGTCGTCGAGGAGCCCGAGCCGTCATTCGAGCCGGCACCGCGCCCTGACGACGGCGAAGCCGATATTGACCCCGACGATCTGCCCGAACCGCGCGCCAAGTTCTACGTCGACGATGTCGAGGTGTTTGTCACCGCAGAGGCTGTGTACGAACTTGACCCGCAGACTCAACGGCTGCGGCTGGTGGAGTACCGCGATTTGGTGACCGAGACTATTCGGTCGCTGTTTCCCAGCGCCAATGAGCTGCGGGCGAAGTGGGCCAGCCGGCTCAGTCGGTACGAGGTGCTCGACATGCTGGCCGAACATGGGATCGATGCAGACGAGCTTGCCGAGCGCGCCGGCCTGCCAGATGCCGACCCGATCGACATTCTCGTGCACCTGGCCTGGAATCAGCCGCTCGCGACGCGCACCGATCGGGCGCGGCGTGTCCGCAAGGAGCATGCGGACTTCTTCACGGAGTTTCAGCCGGCCGCCCGCGAGGTGCTTGAGTACCTGCTCGACAAGTACGCCGAGTACGGGATCACCGAACTGGAAAGCCCCGGCGTGCTCCAGGTGCCGCCGTTGTCGGCACTTGGTACGCCGGTCGAGATCGCGCGCCGGTTCGGCTCACCGGAGGCCTGGCGTACGGCACAAACGAGACTTGGAGAACTTGTATACGTGGCCTGAACTCAATGGGAACTTGAGTTGTTCTAGCAGTTGCGCAATGAAACTACAGTTTGCGTATAGGATCGTGGTGTGCCCATCGACCGCCGCGATCTGCGAAGAAGGCTGCTCAGCCTTGCCGCCGGGCAGGCTGGGTACTTCACCGCGGCCCAAGCCAAGGGCGTCGGGTACTCGTACCAAGCGCAGGCCTACCACGTTTCAGCAGGCAACTGGCTGCGGATCGAACGTGGGTTGTTCCGACTTGCCGAATGGATCCCCGACGTTCATGACGACCTGGTGAGGTGGTCACTGTGGTCGCGTGGCCAGGGAGTGGTCTCGCACGAAACGGCGCTTGCTGTGCACGACATCGGCGAGTTCGAAGCTGCACTGGTAAACCTGACGGTGCCCGCCGGTTTCACGACGCGAGATAACGCCGTCGACCTGCACTACGCAGAGTTAGATGTCGATGATGTGCAGGAGGGGCCCGGCTTTCGGGTCACGACGCCCGCACGGTCGCTGATCGATATTGCCGCGACAGCACCCGATGAGGATCAACTGGGTCGAGCAGTGGCGGACGCTCGTCAACGCGGACTCGTCAGCGTCCGGGCTCTGCGAGCGCGGGCAGAATCCATCGACCCGCGTGCTGCGCTGTACCTTGAACGCGCCCTCAATCGCGGTGATGTCTCATGACATACGGCTCACCGCAGGCATTGCGAGCTGCTCTGGAGCACCGATTGCTTATGACCTCGCGGGAGACCCGCATCGCTCTGGATCGACTCCGTCGGCGTGTCTTATTCGAACGGATCGTGGCGCGTTTGGAAGCCGCAGAACCGGGACTCTGGGTACTCAAGGGCGGCATGGCTCTTGAGGTGCGCCTCGCCGACGCCGCACGGTTGACCAAAGATGTCGACATGGGCCTGCGCGACAGCGTCCCAAGTTCGGCGGATCTCCATGACCGCTTGATCGACGCATTGTCCGCCGATCCATTCGTAGACCGGTTCGTCTTCGAGGTGAGCGAACCGGCCGCGCTTCGCGAGGACGGAGGGGGGCACCTCACGTGGCGCGTTTCGATCGCGAGCTTCCTTGCCGGGAAGCCGTTTGGAGCGATCAAGCTCGACATCTCACCTCGGGCGCACGAACTATTGGCGACCGACCGCCTGCCCTTGCCGAACTCCCTCGCTTTCGCGGCCATCCCGACGGTAGAAGTCGAAATCGTCGACGTGCACCGTCACGCCGCCGAGAAGTTCCACGCCATGACCCGGGACTTCGGAGATCGCGAGAACTCGCGGGTCCGCGACCTCCTTGACCTCGTGCTGCTGATCGAGAACGACCTACTCAATCCCGGTGCAGTCGCTGACGCCGCGCGCACGGTTTGGGCTGAGCGGAACGTCATGGAGCCGCCACGCCGGCTACCTCCGCTGCCCGATTCCTGGCCCGCTCGCTACCAGCACCTCGCCGCCACCCACGACGTTGACGCGCAGACCTTTCCGCAGGCCGTTGCGCTGGTGCAGCGTTTGTGGGCTCAGATGCACCCCAACGTGAAGGAGTAACCAGGTGGCAACAAAGAGGAAGGCGGCTTCGGCGACGTCGCCGCAGGCAAAGCTCGCCGCCGTGATCAAATCCGCACGCGACTCCATGCGCAAGGACGCCGGGCTAAACGGCGACCTCGACCGCATCCCGCAGCTGGCTTGGTTGCTGTTCCTGAAAGCCTTTGACGGCCTTGAGGAGAACCGCGAGATCACCGAGGAGGATTTTCGGCCGGCGATCGACGAACCGTACCGCTGGCGCGATTGGGCGGCCGACCCAAACGGGCGCACCGGCGAGGCCCTGCTCGGATTCGTCAACAATGAGCTGCTGCCGTATTTGCGCGGACTATCGGGCGCCGGGGGACACGACCCCCGCGACATCCTCGCCGCGGTATTTCGAGAAACGCACAACCGGATGCTGTCCGGGTATCTGCTGCGCGATGTTGTCAACAAGGTCAACGAGATCAACTTCGCGTCGTCGGACGACATCCATACGATGGCGCATCTGTACGAGTCGATGCTGCGCGAAATGCGCGACGCGGCCGGGGATTCCGGCGAGTTCTACACACCACGGCCGATCATCCGGTTCCTCGTCCAGCAAGTCGATCCAAAGCTCGGCGAGGTCGTTCTCGACCCGGCCTGCGGGACTGGCGGCTTCCTGGTCGAGGCCCTTGAACACCTCACCCCGAAGGTAACCACAACGGCCCAGTTGCGGACCCTGCACACCAATCTTCGTGGTATCGAGAAGAAGCCGCTGCCCTTCCTGCTCGGGATGATGAACCTCGTCCTGCACGGCGTGGGCCGGCCCAACATCACCCGCGGCAACGCCCTTGCCGAATCGATTACGCAGATCGGCAAGGCGCGACGCGTCGGTGTCATCCTTACCAACCCGCCGTTCGGCGGCGAAGAGGAGAAGTCGATCCAGGCCAACTTCCCCGCCGACAAGCGGACCGCCGAAACCGCCTGGCTGTTCCTGCAATTGGTGATGCGCATGCTCAAAGACGGCGGTCGGTGCGGCATCGTCGTACCCAACGGTCTGCTGTTCGGCGGCGGTGTTGGCGCGCGGATCAAGAAGCAGCTGCTGACCGAGTGCAACCTGCACACCATCGTGCGCCTGCCCGATGGCGCCTTCGCCCCCTACACCGACATTCCGTCGAACCTGTTGTTCTTCGACAAGGCCGGCCGGACGAAAGAGGTCTGGTACTACCAGATCCCGCCGCCCGAGGGCCGCAAGAAGTATTCGAAGACAAAGCCGATGCGCTTCGAGGAGTTCGCCGACTGCCAAGCTTGGTGGTCGAACCGCGTCGAGAACGAACGCGCCTGGCGGGTGCCGATCGCCGACATCGAGGCCAACGACGAGTACAACCTGGACCTGCGCAATCCGAACCGGGGTGATGACCTGGCGCACCGACCACCAGCGGAACTGCTGGCGGAATTGGTTGAGACGGAGCGGTCGATTTTGGGGCTGCTTGAGGGCCTCCAAGCCGACATCACTGGTGGTGCGCTGTGAGCCGTGCGATGAGGCGAGTCGGCAAGGTGCTGAAGTTGACTCGTCGACCAGTGGAGGTCCGTCTCGACGGGTCCTACGAGGAGATCGGCATCCGATCGTTCGGCCGGGGCGTGTTCCACAAGGAGCCAGTCTCGGGCGCTCAACTTGGCTCGAAGCGGGTCTTTCGAATTGAGCCGGGCGACCTTTTGCTCAGTAACGTGTTTGCGTGGGAAGGCGCTGTGGCGGTCGCAGGCCATGCTGAGCAGGGCAAGATCGGCTCGCACCGCTTCATGACTTACGTGCCGATTAACGATGATGAGATCGACACGAACTGGGCGTCCTGGTTTTTCAGGAGTGAACCAGGCCTCGAGCTCATCCGGCAGGCTTCACCTGGGTCGGCCGGTAGGAACCGCACTCTGGCGATCGACCGGTTTGAGGCACTGGCGATTCCACTTCCGCCAATCGACGAGCAGCGGCGAGTTGCAAGCTACCTAGATCGCGTATCGGAAACTGTCGACGCTGCTTTCGAGCGGAAACGTCATGCGGAGCTTCTGTTCGATGCGATGACAGACAGCCGAGAATCCCAGCTGATCGCCAGTCTTGGCGCAGCCGGTATTCCATTTCGGCGCCTGTCGGAGGTTGCTGAGATCAACCCGCGACCAGCTCGACTGACCGCAGACGAGGTTGTGTCTTTTGTGCCGATGGCTGCGGTCGATGCCGATACAGGATCGATCTCTGGCGCGGAGGTCCGGTCGGTCATGGAGGTAGGTACTGGGTACAAGCAGTTTCGACGGGAAGACGTCATTTTCGCGCGTATCACGCCCTGTATGCAGAACGGCAAGTCGGCGGTATTCTCCGAACGCGACTTCGGGTTCGGCTCCACCGAGTTCCACGTCGTCAGGACTGGCGATGGGGTCACGGCGGAATACATCCATCGGATATTGCGGACGCGCCAACTCCGTGAAAAAGCGGCCGAGCACTTCACTGGTACTGCTGGTCAGCAACGTGTCCCAGCAGAGTTCCTGCGCCAGGTCCTCATTCCGGTTCCACCATCGCACCAACATCAGCAGGAGATCGTGGCGCGCCTCGACGCGTTCCGGACCGAGGCGCGAGCGTTTCGGACGATCAGCTTGGACGCTGACGCTCTGGCAAGTTCACTACTACCGGCGTCTCTCAACGCAACTTTCGCGGGCTATACTGACTAGGCAGCGACTTCCCAGCAATCTTTTGTCACGATGATATGGCCGAGAAAACGGAGACCCACCGTGGTCGCCGCGGCTTTTACCAAGTCGGTCGTGCGCCGATCAGCCGCGCTGGGCTCGGCGGTCGCACCCGGATGGTTGTGGGCGATCGCGAAAGCACGCCCGTCGTGTCGGAGAACCGCGTTCAAGATTTCGCGCACCGGCACGACCGACCGGTCGAGAGCGCCCTCGGCAACGGCCACGACCCGTTGAAGCCGATTGCCGGCATCGCAGATGACGACGATCAGCCGTTCGCGGCGAGCGTTGGCAAGTTCGGCACGGGCGATCGTCGCGACATCGTCAGCAGCGCGCAACTGAACCGGGTCGGTGCGAACGCTTCGGCTACTCAGCTGGAATGCTGCTACAAGAGCCGCTGCCTTTGCCGGACCGACACCCGGCACGGTCGCCAACTCCTCCGGTCTTGCGCGTGCCAAATCCTGGGCTGACCCGAACTCGGCAATCAGCTCGGCCGCGAGGTCAACTGCGCTCTTGCCCGTGGTGCCATTGCGGAGCACAAGCGCAATCAGCTCGCAGTCGGTCAGCGCGTCGACGCCACGGGCGTGCAACCGCTCACGCGGCCGCTCGGTTGGGGGTAGCGCGTTGATCAGCATGTCATCTGCACCTCCTGGCAGGACAATACGACGCACGCCCGACAGCTCGACGCGTCTCACGAATTCAATGCCGACTCGTTGGGCCACTCCGGCGATAAGCCGAAAAGTTCGGCGGCGGTCGTGGATGCCTCCGTACGAACCAGATTGCCCGAATCGCCAACATTGACCGAGGCGAACGGGAGAGGTTGCCCCAACGGATTAAACGGCCACGGATTGACCCACAGTGGGGGCAGCCCCGACGCAACCGTCCAGGCCCTCATAGTGTCGCCGAACAGCACGGCGGAAATCCGAGAGCCGCGGGGCTCAGCTCCGGGCCGCCAATACCCGTCGCGCCGACGAACCCGCCGAGGCGCGCTTTGCCCATCCCATGAGATTTCGAGAGCGTCGGAGCCGAAAAGTGCGTTCACGAGTTCGAACTCATCAATCGAGTTCCAACACCCGATAGCTACCACCAGCGGCCTATCGAGCTGCTGGTCGAGTGTGCCGTACTTTCCCCCCTTCTTGCTCAACGTGTTTCGCAAACGCTCGACATCCCTCGTAAAGTTGGCGGGGATCATAGGGTAGATCGCAATCAGGCGACCGGGGATACCACGACGGTCCGGCCGAACGGGTCCCGCAGTGAGGCTGAGGACCCAGTCGCGTGCGGGGAGCTGCCAGTGCGGCAACGCACGGCCCGCCGTTTGGTCAGCCAGGGCACGGTCGTAGTCCAACGTCCGTAGCCAAGCTTCGAGGGGTTCAACGATCTCCCGCTTCGCCGGGCGCTGTTTGCCCTCCGCCGTGATCTCAAGGTCCACCATGAAGTCGGAGTTCTTCGCGTCGTTGACGCAGTCACACACCCAGTTCCAGGCGTCGGAGGTCGGGTCGGCGTTGAAGATGAACGCAGCTTCGACATACATACTGAACGGCCCCTTGGCGACGAGGAAGTCAGGCCTTGTGTTCTTGCCGGTGTTGCCCGTGAGATCCGGGTGCACCTTGACGGCATACCCGAGACGGTCGAACAGTGTGAACACGTACAGCTCCCACCACGCAGGAAGGTGCTGCCTCTCGTCCTCGTCACGAAGACGGCTGACGAGCCCAGGCTTGTGCTCGTCAGGGAACGCCGCATAGCAGGTTTGGAGGTGATTTCGCACTCGGTCCCAGAATGCGCCCGCGCGGCGGTTGAGGAAGTGGAAGGGCTTCTCGGTGTGACGCCCCGGGCTGCTATCCGATCGGGGTCCATCATCGAATAGCTTCTCGCCTGCCACGGGATTTAGCCTACGGCGCCTCCCCGACAAGCCCGGACATCATCGGAGACCGTCGACCGCAGGGTGTTGCACCCGCCGGTCCTGATTATTGCTCCCAGTTAGGATCGGCCCCGTGCCAGTCGAGCCCCAACCTGTCGCCGTAGTGGGCATCGGCGCCGACGGCTGGGCCGGGCTGGGTGAGCCGGCCCGGGAGAGGGTGCTGGCGGCCGACGTCGTAATCGGCGCGCCGCGCCAACTGGACCTGCTACCGCAGATCGAAGGCCAGCAACGGCGCCGGTGGCCGTCCCCGTTGCACGCCGGGCTGTCCGCGCTGTTCGAGGAGCTGGCGGGACTGCGGACCGTGGCGCTGGCATCGGGTGATCCGCTGCTCAGCGGTATCGGTACCACCCTGATCCGGCTGTTCGGAACCGACCGGGTGACGGTGGTGCCGGCGGTCTCGTCGGAAACGCTGGCCCGGGCCCGGTTGGGCTGGCCCGCGGAGTCCGCCGCGGTGGTCAGCGTGGTCGGCCGTGACGTGCACGCGGTGCTGCGGGAGTTGGCACCGAACCGGCGGTTGCTGGTGCTGTCGTCGGATGAGACCACCCCGGGGCAGCTGGCCGCTCTGCTGACCGAGCGTGGCTACGGGGCGAGCCGGATGACGGTGTTGGGCGACCTGGGCGGGGCGACCGAGTCCCGGCTGGACAGCACGGCGGCAACGTTCACCGGCCCGGCCCCGCGGCTCAATATCGTCGCGCTGGAATTGGCCGGGCCGCTGGTGGCCGGCTGGGCGGCCGGCGTGCCCGATGACGCCTACCACCACGACGGGCAGCTCACCAAACGTGACCTGCGGGCCGCCGCGCTGGCTCGGCTGGCCCCCGCCCCCGGGCAGCTGCTGTGGGACGTCGGCGCGGGCGCCGGCTCGGTGGGCATCGAATGGATGCGCTCGCATTCGACCTGCCGTGCCGTCGCTGTTGAGGTGAACGACGCCAGGGCGCAACGGATCTCGGACAACGCCCGCAATCTCGGTGTGCCCGCGTTGCGGGTGGTCAGCGGCGCGGCCCCGCAGGCGTTGGCGGACCTGCCCGCCCCGGATGCGGTGTTCATCGGCGGCGGCCTGAGTCGGACCGGGGTGCTGGCGGCCTGCCTGGCAGCGCTGACGCCGGGCGGGCGGGTGGTGGCCCACGGCGTCACGCTGGAGACCGAGGCGGTGCTGCTGGCGGCCTACCGCGAACACGGCGGCGAGCTGACCCGCATCCAGGTGGAGCACGCCGCACCGCTGGGATCTTTCACCGGCTGGACGCCGAGCCGGGCGGTCACCCAGTGGGCGTTAACCCTGCCCTGAACGATCCCGGGCCGGGTCATAGAGATGGCTCTCGCCGGCGCACGGATCGGGCAGATCGGCTACCGCCCGGCCGACCAGGATGACCGCCGCTGACCGCAGACCCGCCGCCTCGACCGCGTCGGCGATGTCGGTGATGGTTCCGCGCAGCACCAATTCCTCGGGCTGCGACGCGCGGTAGACCACCGCGACCGGACAGTCCGCGCCGTACTCGGGCGCCAGTTCGGCCATCAGCTCACCGATGCGGGTGATCGCCAGGTGCAACACCAGCGTGGCGCGCGTTGCGGCGAACGCGGCGAGCGCTTCGCGTTGCGGCATTGCGGTGGAGGCGGCTTGGGTACGGGTCAACACCACCGACTGCGTCACCAGCGGCACCGTGAGCTCACGGCCGATCACCGCTGCTGCCGCCGCGTACGCCGGCACCCCGGGAGTCACCTCCCACGGCACCCCGGCGGCATCGAGCCGGCGGGTCTGCTCGAAGACCGCGCTGTACAGCGACGGATCCCCGGAGACCAGCCGCACCACCGCACGGCCCGCCCGATGCGCGGTGACCAGCCGGCCGGTGATCGCATCCAGATCCAGGTCGGCGGTGTCGACGAGATCGGCCGTCTGCGAGCAGTGCGCGAGCACCTTCGGGTCCAGGTAGCTGCCCGGGTAGAGCACCACGTCGGCGCCGGCCAGCAGCCGCGCCGCCCGCACTGTCAGCAGATCCGCCGCGCCCGGGCCGGCGCCGACGAACTGGACCGCTAACGTACCCATCGCGGCGTCCACACCCGCCCGGCCGTCACCCGGGTTGACGAGGCCCCCACCAGGACAAGGCATTTCATATCGATAGTGTCGGTGTCCAGCTCGCCCAGGGTGGTCACGGTGAGCGTCTCGGACTCCCGGCCGATGTCGCGGCCGATGACCACCACGGTCGCCGCGTCCCGGTGTTCCAGCAGCACCTTGCGCGCGATCGCGATCTGGTCTGGCCGGGCGCGAGACGCCGGGTTGTAGATCGCCAGCACCAGATCGGCCTCGGCGATCGCCCGCAGCCGCGACTCGATCACCGCCCACGGCTTGAGCCGATCCGACAGGCTCAGCACCGCGAAGTCGGCTCCGATCGGGGCGCCGGCCGCCGCGGCCACCGCCTGCACCGCCGACACTCCGGGTAGCACCCGCACCGAAACATGCCGATATTGCTCATTATCGGCCGCCTCGAACACCGCGGACGCCATCCCGAACACCCCGGCATCCCCGCCGGAGACCACCGCCACCTTCTCGCCGCGGGCTGCCAGGTCCAACGCGAAACGGGCCCGGTCAAGCTCGACGGTGTTGCCCGAGGTGTGTCGCTGCAACCCTTCCCGCTGCGGAACGCGTGCGACGTAGGGGCCGTAGCCCACCACGTGGTCGACGGCTGCCAGCGCGTCGGTGGCCTCGCCGGTCAGCCAGCCCTCGGGCCCGGGTCCGAGGCCGATCACGAGAAGTTCAGCGGCGGAAGCTGATTCGACCGCTGATTCGGACCTGGCGAGCTGATCTGCCGGGGTCCGGGAGCGTTGCCCGTTGCGGGAATCCCCGTCGACCACGATCAGCGACAGGTAAGGCACAGATGCCTCCGCTGCTTCGTCCATGTTGGCGACCCGCAGCCAGCGCTGCTGCGGATGACTCGCCCGCTCGACGTAGTAGGCGTGGTCGAGCCGGCCGGCGGCGGCCAGGGCCCGGCGCACCGCGGGGAACGTGCGGCCCAGCTTCATGATGATGGCGCCGTCGGTGTCGGCCAGCCGCATCGCCAGCTCGTGTTCGCCCAGCGTGCCGGGCAGCACGGTGAGCACGTCGGTCTGGCGCACCAGCGGCATCCCGAGCGCTGCGGTGGCGGCACTGAACGCCGGGACGCCGGGGATGATCTCGGTGTCGAAGCGGGTGGATAGCCGATCGTGCATGTACATGAACGAGCCGTAGAACAGCGGATCACCCTCGGTCAACAGCGCCACCGTGCGGCCCGCTTCCAGGTGGGCGGCCAGCCTGGACGCCGAGGCCTCGTAGAAGTCGGCGAGCGCTCCGGTGTAGCCGCCGGGGTGATCGGTGACCCCAGTGGTGACCGGGTAGCGCAGCTCCTCTTCGCAGACACCGGGCCGGATCAGGTCGGCGGCGATGGTGCGCGCATACGACGCCTTGTTAACCCCGGCGTGATAGGCCACCACATCGGCGTCGCCAATGATCCGGGCCGCCTTGCGGGTGATCAGCTCCGGGTCACCGGGGCCCAGGCCCACCCCATAAAAACGGCCGGTCATGCGGTGTCTCTCATTCGGTATCCGAGGCGAGTGCGTTCAACGCCGACGACGTCATCGCCGAGCCGCCGCGCCGACCGCGCACCGTCACGAACGGGATGTCGATGCCGTGATCGCGGTGCAGTGCGGCCAACGCGGCTTTGGACTCGGCCGCACCGATGAAGCCCACCGGGCAACCGACGATCACCGCTGGCCGCGGCCCGCCGTCGATGATCATTTCCAGCAGGTGGAACAGCGCGGTCGGGGCGTTGCCGATCGCGACGACGGCGCCGGCCAACTCGGGTTCCCACAGCGAGACGGCCGCCGCCGACCGGGTGGTTCCCCATTCCTTCGCCAGGTCCGCGACCCGCTCGTCGCGCAGGTAACAGCGCACCTCGTTGCCGGCCGGCAGCCGCCCTGCGGTCACCCCGACCGCCACCATGCGGGCATCGCAGAGGATCGGCGCGCCGCCGTCGAGCGCGGCCCGCCCGGCCGGCACCGCGTCGGGGTGGATCAACAAGTCCTTGGCGACGTCGGTCTGCCCGGCGCCGTGGATCATCCGCACCGCGAGCCGCTCCGCGGTCGCCGGAATGTGCGACAGGTCGGACTCGCGGCGGATGGTCGCAAACGATTCGACGTAAATGGCCGGGCCGTCGGCGATGTAGTCGTAATGCCGAGACGGGCGCGGGGGCCTGCTCACCGATTCGCCTCCTGGGCTTGGGGGATGAAGACACCCTGCCACGGCGTCACCACGAGCTCGGTGTGCTCCACCAGCGACCGCCCGTGGTCCGGCGTGAGCGCGCCGTCGGGAACGTGCACGTGGGTGCCGCCGGGCACGCTGCCAAACGGTAACGGACCCGACGGGACCGGAACACGCGGGTCGGCGGCGACGACGTGCGCCAGCGGGTGCGACAGCTCGCGGACGTGCCACGGCGCGTCCGGCCGCCCGCCGCGGGCCTCCTGGAACGCACCCGCCAGCTCGGCGAGCCGGGCGGCGGCGTCCTTGATGTCGATCACCGCCCCCCAGTGTTCGCCGATCCGCA
Organism: Mycolicibacter sp. MU0102; assembly: GCF_963378105.1. Lineage (NCBI taxonomy): Bacteria > Bacillati > Actinomycetota > Actinomycetes > Mycobacteriales > Mycobacteriaceae > Mycobacterium > Mycobacterium holstebronense. The sequence goes on along the minus strand of NZ_OY726398.1, from coordinate 3,478,561 downwards.
GCTGCGCCGCCGTGCTGCTGAGCGCGATCAAGCCGGCATCGGTTGCGCGGTCCAGCAGGTCGCCGCGGCCGTCATCGAGCACGAACAGAAAGCGGCCGGGCAGCCCGGCGAGTCGCGGATCGGCGCACAACAGCGCGTCCAGCCGCGCAGCCACCGGGCGCAGGTCCGCCCGACCGCCGGCGTAGCCGGTCTGCGGCGAGACCAGGATGTTGCGGACCAGCTCGTGGCTGCGCGACGGCACCAGCCCGGTCGACTCCAGGGCGGCCACCGCCTCGGGGGTCAGCTCACCGCCGTGATCGGCCAACCCGCGCAACTGCAGGTTGGCCCGCTTGGTCAGATAGATCGAGCCGTCGGCGAACTCGGCGCTGACCTGCAGCAACCGGGTCAGCGACGTGGCTGGAAGCCGGCCGCCGACCAGGCGCAGCCGCACCAGCAGCCCGTCGTCGGCCACCCAGGGCCGCAGCACGCCCGGGCACCGGTCGGCCCTAGTCCTCATCTGTCACACCCGCCACGCGGGGGACGGCATGCGGCAATTGCCCGCCTTGGAGCGACAAGACGAGTCAGGTTCGAGACGGGTCCAGTCGTTGGCGAGGGGTCCGGTCGTTCGCGACCACTTCGGTCCGTTCACGCCGGTGCGTGCGGGTGGGTGCACCGCCTGATTGTCGCTCAGAGGCGGTCAACCACCATGCGCCCGCCCTCCGGTGACGGGTGGGACTCGTGGGGTTTACCCGCCGAGCGCGGCTATCGCCGGGCCGAACATGGTGTTCTTGATCGCGCCCAGCGTTCCCGAGTCCTTGCCGGCCAGCGGTCGCAGCAACTCGGTGGCGACCGGAGTCACCGCACCCTCGGCGGCGGTGCTGTCCACGATGCCGAAGGTCGCGGCGTCCACGCCACCGAACCGGCGGCCGGTGGTCATCGACGCCACCTGAGCCTGCGGGGTGAGCTTGGCCTGGATCAGCGCCGCCATTCCCGCCGTGAACGGGATTCGGATGTCGACCTCAGGCAGGCAGAAGAAGCCGCGATCGGCGCGCATCACCCGGAAATCGTGAGCGAGTGCCAACATCGCGCCGGCCCCGAAGGCGTGGCCGACCACCGCCGCCGCGGTGGGGATCGGCAGGGTCAGCACCCGCGCGAGCAGCGCGTGCACCCGGCCGACGTACCAGTCGGTGCGGTCGCCGTTGGCCATCAACCAGTCCAGGTCCAGGCCGTTGGTGTAGAACTTGCCGCCCGCGGTGGTCACCAGGCCGTGCGCACCTGCCGCCAGTACGTCGTCGAGCACCCGGTTGATCTCGTCGAGAAAGTCCGGGGAGAACCGGTTTTCGTCGTCACCGAGGTCCAGCACGGCGATCTTGTCGTCATAGGTCAGGTTCACTTCGGGGGATCCTTTCTAGAGGGGTGGCCCGACCGACAGCACGGCGCGGACCGCCGCGTGCAGGTGGGCGCGGGCGATGGTGCTGCCCAACCGGTTCCGGCTGAGCACGATAGCGGTGGGCAGATCGACGACGCAGGTGGTGATGGTGTCTACGGCGGCGGCGTCGCGGCGCTCCCACAGGGCGTCCGCGAGCCGGATGAGCAGGCCGACCAATTCGGCGTCGGCGCCGCGCAGCTGCTCGGCCAGCTCCGGAGACAGGTCGTCGTCGGGTAGTTCGTCGCGCTGGATCGCGAACAGCAGCTTGCAGGCGTCGGGATAACGTTCGGCGAACGCCACCGGGGCGTCGGCGGCGGCGACTACGGCCTCGAGTGGGTCTGAGACGGCGTCCACCAGCTCGGCCTGTACCGCCAGGAAGCGCTGGGTGGCCCGTAGCCAGGCGGCGGCAACCAGCCCAGCCCGCGAGCCGAACCCGTGGTAGACCGCTCCGTTGGAGGCGCCGGTGGCCTCGCCGATCGCGCGAATCGTCACCGCGGCGGGGCCGGACCGCGCGGCCAGCGACTCGACGGCGTCGAGCACCTGCCCGGGGTCATACACACGCGGGCGGGGCATGGCCGTCACCGTAACAGAGCGAACGCTCTGTTACCAGGTGCGCTCATCCGGTCCCCGGCGTGACAGGATCGAGCAATCATGAGCACTCCCGGATCCCGTCCCGTCGTATTCTCCGGCGCCCAGCCGACCTCCGACTCGCTGCACCTCGGAAACGCGCTCGGCGCAGTCGCTCAGTGGACCAGCTTGCAGGACGATCACGAGGCGTTCTTCTGCGTCGTCGACCTGCACGCGATCACCGTTCCGCAGGACCCGGCGACGCTGCGCCGCCGCACGCTGGTGACGGCCGCCCAATATCTGGCGCTGGGCATCGACCCGGCCCGCAGCACCGTCTTCGTGCAGAGCCATGTGCCCGCCCACGCCGAACTCGCCTGGGCGCTGGGCTGTTTCACCGGTTTCGGGCAGGCGTCGCGGATGACGCAGTTCAAAGACAAGTCGCAGAAGCAGGGCGCTGACTCCACCACCGTGGGGCTGTTCACCTATCCGGTGCTGATGGCCGCGGATGTGCTGCTCTACGACACCGACGTGGTCCCGGTCGGGGAAGACCAGCGCCAGCACCTGGAGCTGGCGCGCGACGTCGCGCAGCGCGTCAACGCGCGGTTCCCGGACACCTTCGTCGTCCCCGAGCCGATGATCCCGAAGGCCACCGCCAAGATCTACGACCTGCAGGACCCGACCGCCAAGATGAGCAAGTCGGCGGCCACCGACGCCGGTCTGATCAGCCTGCTCGACGATCCGGGGAAAAGCGCCAAGAAGATTCGCTCGGCGGTCACCGACTCCGAGCGGGAGATCCGCTTCGATCCGCAGGCCAAGCCAGGGGTGTCGAACCTGCTGACAATTCAGGCTGCGGTCACCGGTTCGGACGTCGACACTTTGGTGGACGGCTACGCCGGGCGCGGCTACGGCGACCTGAAGAAGGAGACCGCCGAGGCGGTGGCCGAGTTCGTCACGCCGATCAAGGCTCGCGTCGATGAGCTGCTCGCCGATCCGGCTGAGCTGGAGTCGGTGCTGGCCGCCGGCGCGAGCCGGGCGCGCGCCGCCGCCGCCGCCACGCTTACGCGGGTGTACGACCGGGTGGGACTCCTTCCGCCGGCGAGATGAGTAGAGCCGTGACCAACCAGGCCGACCGCGCTAAGCCGGGCGTCATCGACCGGCTGCGGGCCCGGTACGGCTGGTTCGACCACGTGATGCGGGCCCAAGAGCGCTACGACGACTGTCAGGGCAACTTCTTCGCCGCCGGGATGAGCTACTACACCATCTTCGCGCTGTTCCCGCTGGCGATGGTCGGGTTCTCCGTCGGCGGCTTCCTGCTGTCGCGACGGCCCGAGGTGCTCGACCAGATCGAGCACCGGATCAAGTATTCGATTCCCGGCGAGTTCGGCAACGAGCTCGTCGCGCTGATGGACAGCGCGATCTCCTCACGTGCCTCGGTCGGGGTGATCGGCCTGGCGACCGCCGCCTGGGTGGGGCTGACCTGGATGGCCAACCTGCGTGAGGCGCTGTCGGAGATGTGGGAAACCCGTTCGGACAAAAAGGGTTTCGTCTCATCCAAGCTGTCGGACCTGCTTGCGATGGTATGGGCGTTCGGCGCCATGCTGGTCACCATCGCGCTGACCGCGCTGGCCGACCCGAAGCTGATGCGGAAAATCCTGCGCTGGCTGGGGGTCCCCGACTTCGATCTGCTGAGCGCGCTGCTGCGGGTCGCGTCGCTGGGCATGGCGGTGGCGGTGTCGTGGCTGCTGTTCACCTGGATGATCGCTCGGCTGCCCCGGGAATCGGTGAGCTTCAACAGTGCGATGGGGGCCGGTGCCGTCGCCGCGGTCGGCTACGAACTGTTCAAGCAGGCCGGCTCGGTGTATCTACAGTCGGTGATCAACGGCCCGGCCGGGGCGGTGTTCGGACCGGTCCTGGGCCTGCTGGTATTCGCCTACGTCACCGCCCGGCTCATTCTGTTCGCCACCGCGTGGGCCGCCGTTTCCGAGGACGTCTGACCGGGGAGAAGCGCGGCAGCCGCGACGTCAGTGGGCGTACTCCGGGTGCTTTTCGACATAGGCCTCCACGAACGAGCAGGTCGGCACGATCCGTTTGCCCGCGGCCCGGGTGTCGGCCAACGCGGCGGCGATCAGCTTGGTGGCCAGTCCCTGGCCGCCGAACTCCTTGTCGATCTCGGTGTGGTGGAAATCCCGCTGGTCGCCGCTGTCGCGGTAGGCGGCCAACCCGGCTCGCACCCCGTCTACGCTGATCTCGTAGCGGTGCTCCTCGGCGACATTGGTGACGGTCGGTTCGCTCACGGTTCTCCTTCAGCTCAGCCACGTTCCGCGGCGCATCACACGCACCACGTGCAGGTCGGCGCTCATCACCACCAGGTTAGCCGCGGACCCGGCGGCCAAAACCCCAGCGCCGTCGAGTCCGAGGGCACGCGCCGGAGTGGAGGAGGTCATGCGCACCGCGTTGACCAGGGCCGCATCGTCTGCCCCGAGCAGTCGCACCGCGGTCGCGAACAGCCGGTCCATGGTGGCGGTGCTGCCGGCGATCGTCGTCGCGCCGCGCAGCCGGGCCACCCCGTCGGTGACGTCGACGTCAAGCCCGCCCAGGGCGAACGCGCCGTCCCCGACCCCGGCGGCGGCCATCGCATCGGTGACCAGCGCGACCCGGTCCGGGCCGGCGGTGGCCACCACATGCCGGATCACGCCGGCGTGTAAGTGCACGCCGTCGGCGATCAGCTCGACGGTCACCCGGGGATCGGACAGCAGCGCGGGAACCGGGCCCGGCTCGCGATGGTGCAGGGCCCGCATCGCGTTGAACAGATGCGTGCCAACCCTCGCGCCGGCATCGACCGCCTCTTGCGTCAGTTCGTAACCCGCGTCGGTATGTCCAACGGCCACCACGATTCCCGCATCCACCAAGCGCCGGATGGTCGCGGTAGCGCCGGGCAGCTCGGGTGCCAGCGTGACCATCCGGATCGTGCCGTCGCCGGCGGCCAGCAGCGCGTCGACCTCGGCGTCGGAAGGGGCGCGCAGCGCTCCGCTGTCGTGTGCGCCGCAGTGCAGCCGGCTCAGCCATGGCCCCTCCAGGTGGATACCGTCCACCACACCGCGTCGGGTCGCGGTGGCCAGCGTGCGCACTTGGGCCAGCAGGACTTCCGGAGAAGCCGTCACCAAGCTGGCCAGGCCCCCGGTGGTGCCGTGTGACGCGTGCAACGCCGCGGCCCGCTCCGGATCGTCGGCGTAGGAGACCCCGGCGCCGCCGTGGGAGTGCATGTCGACGAAGCCGGGCACCACCACACAGTCACCGAAATCGGCGTCCGCGCGAACCGGCCCGGACCCGCAATCGGCGATCCGCTCGCCGGCCACCGACACCCAGCCGGGCCGGTGCACTGCGCCGTCGAACACCACGGCGCCGGCGGCGATGACGGTCATGCCGACGCCTCGCGCTGCGGCACCGGGGTGTCGGGTTCCTCGGCAGGCCAGCGTCCGCCGTTCTCCCAGAAGTGCCGGATGTCTTCCAATTGTCGGCCCTTGGTCTCCGGGGCGTAGCGGTAGACGAACGCCAGGCCGAGGATCGCCAGCACCCCGAAGACCGCGAACGTCCCGGCGCCGCCCAGCGCGGTGAGCATGGTCAGAAACACCGCGGCGACGATCGCGTTGGCGACTAGATCCGAGGTCAACATCGCCGACGCCCCCATCGACCGCATCCGGGCCGGCAGGCTCTCCCCGGCATACACCCAGACCAGTGAACCGAATCCGAACGTGTAGCCGACGGTGAACAGCAGCACCCCACCGAACTTGACCGCCGCCCACGCGTCACCGAACGCGTCACCGGCGGCGAACACCGCGATCAGCAGCAGGTTGGCCGCGACCATGGTGGCGATGCCCGACAGCAGGATCGGTCGCCGGCCGACCCGGTCGATGATCACCAGCGAGACGACCATCGCGGCCAGGGCGGCGACCTGCACCAGCGCCGGCAGGATCAGCAACCCGAAGTCGCCCTCGAAGCCCATCTTCTCGAACAGCCGCGGGCTGTAGTAGACGATCGCGTTGATCCCGGTGATCTGAATGAAGAAGCCCAGTGTCACCACGAACAGCGTTGCCCGCAGGTAGGGCGGCCGCAGCATCTCGCGCAGCACACCGACCCCGCCGGCCTGTTCTTCGGCCAGGGTGCGGCCGATCTCGGCCAGCTCGCGCTGCGCGTCGGCCCCGGGCTCGATCCGCAGCAGGGTGCGGTGCGCGTCGTCGACACGGCCCTTGAGCAGATACCAGCGGGCGGTGTCGGGGATGCGGGCCAGCAGCATGGCCACCAGCACCGCGGGAACCGCGGCCAGGCCCAGCATCGCCCGCCAGTTACCGGTGCCGGCCAGCAGGTAGGCGAGCAGATAGCCGGCGATGATTCCGATCACCGTGGCCACCCCGTAGGTCACCAGCAGTGCGCCGCGGGCGTGGGCCGGCGCCGATTCGGCCACGAACACCGGGACCACCACTACCGATATCCCGATGGTGATGCCGAGCAGCAGCCGCGCCACGGTCAGCGTCGACACCGACGTCGAAACCGCCCCCAACAGCGCGAAAACCGCGTAGCCCAGCGCCACCGAGACCATCGAGCGTTTCCGGCCGATCGCGTTGGCCAGCCACCCGCCGGCCATGGCGCCGGCGATCTCGCCGATCACCGTCGCGGTGGCGATCATCTCCTGCTGAGCTTCGGTCAGCCCGAAATCACGCTCGATGAACAGCAGGGCACCGGCGATATTGGACAGGTCGTAGCCGTAGATGACGCCGACGCTGGCGGCGGCCACTCCCACCAGCAGCGCCAGCGGCGAGGAGCGGCGCAGTTCGGCGAATCGGCCCATCCGGCTCACGGTAGGGGATGCGGTCGGCTACCGAATGCCCGAGTCGCGGTGATCAGCCAGGGTCGCGTACCAGTAGGTCAGCCCGGCCGCGGCAAATTCGACGGCGCAGGCCGCGGTGAACGCCGGATGCGGCATGCCGACGTCGGCCATGGACATCAGCCGGGATACTCCGAGCAGCGCCATGGTGGCGGCCAGCAGGCGCACGGCTCCGGCCGGGATCGGGGAGCGGCGAAAGGCCTCGAGGTAGCCGACACCGAAGCCGATCAGCAGGGCCCCGGCCGCGCGGCTCTCGCTGTCCACGGTTGCGTTGACGGCCTGGCCGTCCGGAATGGAGTCCAGCGAGAACGCCATCCGGCTGATCCCCAGCGCGATCAGCAGCAGCCCGGTGAGCCAGCCGAAGCCTCGCAGAACCTTGATCACCATGCCGAGTCCCTTCCGGGGCGGCGGTTCACCGCCCGTGCACCCATGATGAGCCCGAACACGACGATCGTCCCGAAGATGCCCACCCCGACGCGCACCGGCACGGTGTCATCGGACGGGGGCAGCAGCATGGCCTGGGGGTTCGGGGCGTCGGCCGGGCTGCGGGGCGTCACCAGCGACGGGTCCGGCTCGATCAGCGTCCCGACTCGGGTGCCGGGCGGGACGGAGAAGCCGTAATCGAGCAGTTGGGCGGCCTGCTGCCAGGGTGGGATCGGCTGCCGGGAGCCGCGCAGCAGCACTGCCACCAGCCGGCGCCCGTCTCGGGTCGCGGCGCCGACGAACGTCTGTCCGGCGTCGTCGGTGTAGCCGGTCTTGCCGCCCAGCGCGCCCGGGTAGTTGTAGAGCAGCTGGTTGTCGTTCTCCAGCTGGTAGCCGGGCGTGTCGTCGTAGCCCGGGAAGTCGAAGGTGCGGGTCGCGACGATGTTGGTGAACGCCGGGTTGTTCCAGGCGTAGCGGTAGAACAGCCCGATGTCGTATGCCGAGGTGCTCATACCCGGCCCGTCCAGCCCGGAAGGGGTGGCGGCCCGGGTGTCGCGGCCGCCGAGCCGCGCGGCCAGGGTGTTGATCTTGTGCAGCGCCACATCCCAGCCGCCGAGCTGCATGGCCAGAGCGTGCGCGGCGTCGTTGCCCGACCCCATCAGCAGTCCGTGCAGCAACTGGTCGACGGTGAAGCGGCCGCCGGGGCCGACGCCGACCCGGGTGCCTTCGGCGTTGGCGTCGTCCTGGGTGCCGAGAACCACCATGTTGGGGTCCAGCTCGTTCAGCGAGGCCATCGCGGTCAGCACCTTGATCACGCTGGCGGGCCGGTGCCGACCGTGCGGATCGCGGGCGGCGATCACCGCACCGCTGTCGAGGTCCGCCACCAGCCACGATTCGGCGGAGACTTCGCTGGGCACCGGTGGGGTGTCGGGTGCGACCACGATCCCGCAGCCGGCCAGGGCCTCGCCGCCGACCGGGGTGGCCGGCACCGGCAGCGGCAACGGGGGAGCGCCGGCCTGCGGTACCTCCGAGGCGTCCACCGCGGGCGGGGTGCTGACTTGATACGGGCAGCCGACGGTCCCCGCGTTGAGGCCCGGGGTGGGATCCGCCCCGGCTACAGGGACCAGGGGAGCGGTGGCGAGGAAACCCGCCGCCACCAGGGCTGACACCGAGCGCAGAGAAGTCATCGTGTGTGCAGGGTAGGCCAAGGACGCCGTGAAACCGGGGAGCCACGCTGTGGCTGCTGGGACGGAAGTGACAGTGGGCGGCTACAGCTCGAAGTACGCCAGGCCCGGCCCGGCGATCCGGCCCATCCACAACCGGCCATCGGTCTCCACCACGCCGGTGGCCAGCCCGAAGCCGGGGTGTTCGGTGCGGAACTGGGCCAGCACCCGCCCGTCGTCGGCATCGAAGGCGACCACCCACACCACCGGCGTCGGATCGGGCAGCCAGCGATACGGCAGCAGCCGCCACAGCAGGCGGCGCAGCACCGGCGCGCGGGGACTTAGCCAGTCGGACAGCGCGTTGCGATCGGAGACCATCGCCACCCAGATCTGGCCGTCGCGCCCGGTGGAGATGTTGTCGGGATGGCCGGGCAGCTCCTGCACCAGTGGGGTGATCGAACCGCGGCGGGGGCCGGTCAGCCAGTACTTGGACAGTCGCCGCCCGGTGCTCTCGGCGAACACCACGGCCGATTCGTCGGCGGTCAGCGTCACGCCGTTGGCGAAGTGCAGACCGTCCGCCAGCATGTCCACTGTGCCGTCGGGATTCCGTCGCAGCAGTGACCCGCTGCCGCGGGCCTCGATGACCGAGCCCTTGTAGTGCTCGTAGTGGAACCGGCTGGTGGATTCGGTGAAATAAATTGTGCCGTCGGCGGATTCGACTGCGTTGGAGCAGAACGTCAGCGGTTGCCCGGCCACTTCGCTCACCAGGGTCTCCAGCTGCTCGGTCTGGGGGTCATAGCGCAGCAGACCGCGGTGGCTGTCACAGATCAGCAGCCGGTGATCGCCGGTGAAGGCCAACCCCAGCGGGCGCCCGCCGGTGTCGGTCACCACCCGTGATGTGCCTGTTGTGGCGTCGACGGCGATGATGCGGCCGTCCTCGACCCCGGTCCAGATGGTCCCGTCGGCGGCAGCGACGACATCCTCGGGGGCGGTGCCGGGAATCTCGACGAGTCTCAGTGCCGGGGTGGGATCCGGTGGGGGCAGCGGCCGTGATCCCGGTGGCTGCCAGCGGACGGGGTCGATACGCGGCTTGTGCACTGCTGCATTGTGTCGCGGTGCGGCCGGCGCCACCGCGCAACCGCTATTTTCCGAAGATCACCGGCATGGTCAGCGGCCCTCGAATCGCCGGGGTGTCGCGCCACTGCACCGGGCCGGCCAACCGGGGTTCGCGGGCCAGGATCGCGCGCAGCGCCACCGTGGTCTCCAGCCGGGCCAGGGCCGCACCCAGGCAGTAGTGCTCGCCGTAGCCGAACGACAGCGGCGGCGGCCCGCCACGGTCCGGCCGGAACTGATCGGGTTCGGGGTAGACGCTGGGATCGCGGTTGGCGGCGGCGACCACGACCAGTACCGGGTCGCCGGTCGCGATCTGGGCCCCGCCGATCCGGTGGTCCGCGGTGGCGGTGCGCGCCACCGCCTGCGCTGGCGCATCGAGCCGTAACAGTTCGGTGACCACCGCGCCGGTGACCTCGATCGGTCCGGTGCGGGGATCGAGTAGCCGGATCAGGCTCGCGCCCAGTAGGTTTGCGGTGGTCTCGTGCCCGGCTACCGCAAGCAGGACCGCGTTCACGGCGACTTCGTCGACTTCCAGTGCCGGATCACCGGCAATGAAACTGATCAGATCGTCACCGGGATGGGCGCGCCGGTCGGCGGCCAGTGCAAGAAACGTCGCCGTCAGCTCGGCGGCAGCCGCGGCCCCCGCACGTACCCTCTCGTCGTCGGCCAGGGTGCCCAGCATCGCCACGATAGCAGGTGAAAGCTCCTGCAGTGCAAGTATTTCCGCGCTATCTAGACCCAGCCATTCGCCGATCACCGCGACGGGCACCGCAAGCGCGACTTCGGACATGAAGTCAAACGGCACATCCGTGGCCGGCGCACCGACCACTGCCGCGGTGATCGCCTCCACCCCGGTGGTCAGGCCGGAGATAAACGACCGGGCGAACACATCGTGCATGGATCCGCGCAGCCGCTGGTGCGCCGCGCCGTCGGTGAACAGCATTGACCGGCTGGCGAATTCGGCGCCGGCCAAGTCTATGGCCGCCGGTGCGTTCGGCCTGGCCAACGGGTCGCTGGTCCAGCCGGTGCCGCTCAACACCTCGCGGGCGCCGTGGTAGCCCAAGACCAGCCATGCTGCCGCGGTGTCGTCCCAGGCCACGTCACCCTCGCGGCGACGGGACTCGTAGAACGGGTAGGGATCGGCGGCGTTCCACGGTAGGCGCGGTGCGGCTAGCTCAGGAAGCGTCATGATCGTCCACTCCGAACGGCAGACCACGTCCGGTGACCCACGCGATGTGTTGCTTTCCCAGTTCGGTGGTCGGCTCGGTTGCCCCGTCCATGTCGTCGACGACCGATCGCACGTCGAACGTGGCGCCCAGTGCGGCGAAGACCGCGTTCATCGACAGGTTGAGGCGGGAGAAGAACACCAGATCCGGCGGCAGCGAGATGCGGCGCATCGGATGATCGGCCGCGAGGACGTCGAGCAGGGATCGCACAGCCCGGCTGATGGTTTCGGGGGAGTAGGTCACCGGCTGGGGCTCCAGCAACTCGTGGACGATCGCCGTCCACCACTGGTGCGCCTCGTCGCCGGTGAGGGTGGAATCGGCGGTGAAGAAGCCGAGCGCCGTCATCGAATCGACCAGCGCAGGCCGGTCGTCGTCCAGCACCGATCGCAGCGTCCCGACCAGCCCCCGTCGCAGTGGCTCGGAAAGCACCTTCACGCAGCCGAAGTCGACGAAGCCCACCGTCCCGTCGAGTCCGAATCGGTAATTGCCGGGGTGGGGGTCGGCGTGGAACAGATTCGCGTGCCGATAGGAGCCGGTCACCATGCGGCAGATCACCTCGGCCCAGGTGTCCTTCAGATCCTGGTCCGCCTGCTGCGCCGCGGCCCAGTCCAGTCCGTCGAGGTAGGTCATCGTCAGGACGCGGTCGGCGGAGGCCTCGGGCACCACTTCCGGAGTCCGGATGAACGGATGGTCGCGATACAACCTGGCGAACGCGGTGATGTTGGCGGCCTCGTGCCGGTAGTCGATCTCTTCGATGATCCGCGACGAGACTTCCCGCGCACTCTGCCGCAGATCGGGTATCGGGCCGGTGGCGGCCGAGGCGAAGCGGATCACCGTGGTCAACAATTCGGTGTTGGCCAGATCGGCGCGGATCGCCTCGGCCACGCCGGGGTATTGGACTTTGACCGCGACCTGGCGGCCGTCGGGCAGTACCGCGCGGTGGACCTGGCCGATGGACGCCGCGGCAATGGGCTCGTCGGTGAACTCGGCGAACACCTCCTCCACCGGCCGGCCCAATTCGGCCCGCACCACCTCGCGGGCCAGCTCGGGCGCCATCGGCGGGGCGTCGGCCTGCAACTTGGTGAGCGCCCGCTGATACGGCGACAGTTCGCCGCCGCCGACCGTGCCGGCGTCGATCAGCGAGAACATCTGGCCGACCTTCATCAGCACGCCCTTGGAGTGCCCGAGCAGCTCGGCGTAGCGCTCGGCGGTGCGTTCGTGGAATTTCTCGACGGCGCCGGTATTGCCGGCCTTCTCGCGCAGCGCCGCCACCACGCGCCCGCCGGCAGCGCGAGCGGTGAATCCGGCCAGCGGCATGGTGCGGCGAACTCTGCCCTGCGGTACCGGGGGTACCGGATCGCTCATCGTCACTCCCTACCGACAACTGCTAAAGTGATTACTTGGTAAGATTAAGTGGTTACTTTGGAGTGGTCAATGGCAGCGACGATGACACGGGAACGCCTCGTCAGCGAGGCGATGCGGCTGTTCAGCCAGCAGGGCTACCGCGCCACCAGCGTCGCCCAGATCGAGGCCGCCGCCGGGCTGGCACCGGGCTCCGGTGCGCTCTATCACCACTTCAAGTCGAAGGAAGCGCTGCTGGCCGCCGGGATCGACCGGCAATTGGACCGTCGCGGCGCGATGCGCGACGTCCGGGCGATCTTCGCCGGATTGGGGAATCTGGACACCGAGTTGACGCTGTTGGGCCGATATCTGTTCGCCGTGCTCGACGAGGAGACCCAGCTACTGCAGATAGCCGCTCGCACGCCGGCCGATCAGTCGGCTCGAGTGGCCGCCGCCTACGCCGCGCTGGTGGAGGGGCTCTGCGCCGAGCTGGCCGACTGGATCTGCGGCTGGGCGCCGCACCTGGCCGACACGGAGGCCCATCGGATCGCCGCGGTGGGGGTCAACGCCCTGCTGGGCAATCGGGCCGGGCGGATGCTGTATCAGGCCAGCGGGGCGCCGCTGCCCGACGAGGACTACCTCGCGGAATGGACGACGCTGCTGGGGGCGCGCATCCGGGCCTAGGCTGGTGGCGATGACGGCGTCGGTGGAGGACTTCGAGGCGTTGCGGCCGCACCTGCTGGCGGTGGCCTACCGACTCACCGGCATGTTCGCTGACGCCGAGGACATCGTGCAGGACGCCTGGCTGCGCTTCGACGCCGCCGAGCGTGACCACATCAACGACCCGCGGGCCTGGTTGACCACGGTGGTGAGTCGGCTCGGCCTGGACCGGCTGCGTTCGGCGCCGCGGCGCCGCGAGACCTATGTCGGCGAGTGGCTGCCCGAGCCGGTGGTGACCGGTGACGACGCGGATCCGTTGTCGGCGGTGGTGGCCGGTGAAGACGCCAGGTTCGCCGCGATGGTGGTGCTGGAGCGGCTGACTCCCGATCAGCGGGTGGCCTTCGTGCTGCACGACGGGTTCGCGGTGCCATTCGGCGAGGTGGCCGACGTGCTGAACACCACCGAAGCTGCGGCTCGCCAGCTGGCCTCGCGTGCCCGCAAGGCCGTCACCGCTGATCCGCCGCCGCAGCCCGATCCACGTCACGATGAGGCGGTCGGGTCGCTGATGGCCGCGATGGCTGCGGGTGACCTGGCGGCCGTGGTGGCGCTGCTGCACCCCGACGTGACGTTCACCGGCGACGCGAATCGCCGGGCGCCCACCGCCCCGCGGGTCATCCGCGGGCCGGAGAAAGTGGCTCGCTTCCTGCTCGGCCTGGCGCGCCGCTACGGCCCGACCCTGATCGCCGCGAACCAGCTGGCGCTGGTCAACGGCGAACTCGGCGCCTACACCCCGGGCGCGCCCGGCTCCGACGGGTTCTCCGAGCTGATGCCGCGGGTCACCGCGATGACGGTGCGCGACGGCCGGGTCGTTGCCATCTGGGACATCGCCAACCCGGACAAGTTCACCGGTTCCCCACTGCGTCCCGCCAGTCGATCGGAGGACGAACGCGGCCAATAGCATCTCAAAGAAAACGGGCGCGTTGATGTTTCGCGTGATGGACAAGATGCGCCACCGCGATGCCTTTGACGTCGGCAAACCCACCGGCACGGATTTCACCGGCTTCGACAAGTCTCGGCAGATCCTGCTGGTCACGTTCAATCCCCAGCGCCCTGCGCGGAAAACCCCACAGGCAACCGGTGGCAGCCAGGCCTCGAGCCTGTTGTTACCGCGGCCGTTACTCGCACTTTCGCACGCCAACTACAGGCTCGCGGCGTCAACCGTCAGCCGTGTCGGCCCACGGCACCCGGCAGGCATCCCCGGAGTTGAACCCCTGCTCGGTGATGCCCAGCGCTGAGTACATCCGGGATCGCATGTTCTCCACACCGATCTGGTAGGTCAGCTCGATCACCCCGGCGTCGCCGAACCGGTGCTGCAGATCCGCGACCTGTTCGTCGGTGACCGAATGCGGATCGGTGGTCATCGCATCGGCGTAGGCGATCGCGGCCCGTTCATCATCGTTGTACAGCGGCGAGGTCGCGTAGTCGTCGATCTGCTTCAGCCGGTCGGTGTCGATCCCCTCCAGTCGTTGCAGCATGGATCCGAAGTCCACGCACCATGAGCAACCGACGGTGCGGGCGGTCCAGAACACCGCCAGATCCCGCGGACCGGCGGGCAGCTTGCGCGACGCGGACTGCAACAGGCCCTCATGCACGGCGTTGGCGACCAGCAGTCGCGGATGATGCGCGGCGACGGCGAAGGGCTCGGGCACTTCACCGAAACGCCGCTTGGCGTAGCGATACATGGCGCGCACCAGCATGTTGGTGCGTTTCGGCGGCAGCGGCTCGATGCGAGGTTTTGTAGTCATACTTCTAAGACGAGCCGGCCCGCCGAAGCGTGACAGCCCCCGCGCCGCTTGCCCCCATTGCGCGAGCGTGCGTGTTAGCTCAGCGACACGCCGCTGCAGCGGTACAACTGTGCACGCTCGCGCACCGAGGAAGGCGCGCTTCGGATCAGGAACGGTGGCTCAGATCAGAAAGGGGACCAGCGCCTTGCGGTCGGTCGGGTAGTCGGTGAACTTCTCCTGATACCACCGGTGGGTGCCCAGGGCGCGCGGGATCAGATTGCCGGCGGTGATCAGCAGGATGACGACACCGGGCAGCGCCCAGGTCAGGATCGCGAAACCGGTCCAGGCGATCAGCTCGCCCAAGTAGGCCGGGCTGGTGACGAAACGGAAGCCGCCGCCGAACGGAATCCGGTACTCGGCGCCATTCGGGTTGTTCTTGTCGCGCAGGTTGCGCACGATCGACTCGGAGTTGACCAACAGGGCGAACCCGGCCAGGTAGATCGTCAGGCCGACCAGGAAGCGGGGATCGGTCAGCCAGGAACGGCCGTACTGCCCGAAGTAGTCGTGGCTGAACAGCGCACCGTTGAGGTAGCCGTGCATGGATGTGACGAGCATGCCCATCACCACCACCGAGATGTTGAAGGTGCTGCGCTTGCCCGGTACCTGGCGGATCGCCAGCGGGAAGAACCAGCCGCGGTTGGCGTAGTGCAGCGCCCAGATCCCGGCCAGCACCAGCGATGTCGGCTCGAACCGGGCCGGCCCGCTCAGGTAGGCGACCAGAAACACCACGGTCGCCGGGATCTCCATGAGCCACCAGCCGAACTTGGGGTTCAGGTTCAAGCCGAGCTTTGTCGTCGAGAACCGGCCGTAGGAACTCTGGCCGAAGAAACCGCCGACGATCACGAATGCCGCGAAGGCAAACGCTGCGGTCAAGACGGTGTCGTAGACGGTGTTGTCGGTGTACCAGTGCATGGTCAGTGTCCTATCACGCCGGGCGCGCCGGCGTCACCGCGAGCGTGCACAGTTGTACCGCCGTCGCGGCGTGTCGGCAGGCAAACACGCACGCTGGCCCCTAAGGAGGATCAGCGGGCGAACATCAGTGCCCGCTTGACCTCCTGGATCGCCTTGGTGATCTCGATGCCGCGGGGGCAGGCGTCCGTGCAGTTGAACGTGGTGCGGCAGCGCCACACGCCATCGACCTCGTTGAGGATGTCCAACCGCTCGGCCGCGGCCTCGTCGCGGCTGTCGAAGATGAAGCGGTGGGCGTTGACGATCGCGGCCGGCCCGAAGTAGGCACCCTCGCTCCAGTACACCGGGCAACTCGTGGTGCAGATGGCGCACAGGATGCACTTGGTGGTGTCGTCGTAGCGCGCGCGGTCCGTCTGGCTCTGGATGTGCTCCCGGGTGGGGTGGTTACCCGAGGTGATCAGATACGGCTTGACCGCCTTGTAGGCATCCATGAACGGTTCCATGTTGACCACGAGGTCTTTTTCCACCGGAAGCCCACGCAGCGGCTCGATGGTCAGCGTCAGTTCCTTGCCCGCCTTCTTGGGCAGGATGTCACGCATCAGCAGTTTGCAGGCCAGCTTGTTGTTGCCGTTGACCCGCACGCCGTCGGAGCCGCACACGCCGTGGGCGCAGGACCGGCGGAAGGTCAGCGTGCCGTCCAGGTAGCTCTTCACGTAGATCAGCAGGTTGAGCAGCCGGTCGGTGGGCAGCGCGGGAACCCGGAAGCTCTGCCAGCCACCGGTGGCAGCGTAGGCGTCGGGGTTCTCCGGGTTGTACCGGGCGATCTTGAGCGTGACCATCTGCGAGCCTTCGGGGACCGCGGGCAGCGGCGGGTCACCGGCGGGGGCGTTGTCGACCAGTGCCGCCGGTGCCGCACTCGACGGCCCGGGCGAGCAGCATCCGCCCTCGGACGAGCAGCAACCGGAGTCAGCTGAGGAGGACATCAGTACTTCCGTTCCTTCGGTTCGTAGCGGGTCTGCACCACCGGCTTGTAGTCCAGCCGGATGTCGGCGATGAGGTCGGGACCGTCTTTATAGGCCATGGTGTGGCGCATGTAGTTGACGTCGTCCCGGTTGGGGTAGTCCTCGCGGGCGTGCCCGCCGCGCGATTCCTGGCGGTTCAACGCACCCAACACGGTGACCTCGGCCAGCTCCAGCAGGAAGCCCAGCTCGATCGCCTCCAACAGGTCGGAGTTGAAGCGTTTGCCCTTGTCGTGCACGGTGATCCGGGCGTAGCGCTCCTTGAGCGCGTGGATGTCGGTTAGCGCCTGCTTGAGGGTCTTCTCGGTGCGGAACACCGCGGCGTTGTTGTCCATCGACTGCTGCAGCGCGCCACGGATGTCGGCGACCCGCTCGTTGCCGTGCTCGGAGAGGATGTCGGACACCCAGCCGACCACCATGTCGGCGGGGTTCTCCGGCAGGTCGACGAACTCGTGTGCGTTGGCGTACTCGGCGGCGGCAATGCCGGCACGGCGGCCGAACACGTTGATGTCCAACAGCGAGTTGGTGCCGAGCCGGTTGGCGCCGTGCACCGAAACGCAGGCACATTCGCCAGCGGCGTAGAGGCCCGGCACGGTGTTGGTGTTGTCGCGCAGCACCTGGCCGGTGTTCGTGGTCGGGATGCCGCCCATCACGTAGTGGCAGGTCGGGTAGACCGGCACCAGTTCCTTGACCGGGTCCACGCCCAGGTAGGTGCGGGCGAACTCGGTGATGTCGGGCAGCTTCTCCTCGAGCACCTCTTCGCCGAGGTGACGTACGTCGATGTAGACGTAGTCCTTGTTCGGTCCGGCGCCGCGGCCCTCGAGCACCTCGAGCACCATCGAGCGGGCCACGATGTCGCGCGGGGCCAGGTCGACGATCGTCGGGGCGTAGCGCTCCATGAACCGCTCACCGTCGGCGTTGAGCAACCGGCCGCCCTCGCCGCGCACGGCCTCGGAGATCAGGATGCCCAGGCCGGCCAGGCCGGTCGGGTGGAACTGGTGGAACTCCATGTCTTCGAGCGGGAGACCCTTGCGGAACACGATGCCTAGGCCGTCGCCGGTCAGGGTGTGCGCATTCGAGGTGGTCTTGTACATCCGGCCCGAGCCGCCGGTGGCGAACACGATGGCCTTGGCGTGGAAGACGTGGATGTCACCGGTCGCCAGCTCGTAGGCAACGATGCCGGTGGCCACCGGGCCCGACGGCGTCTCGGTGAGCACCAGGTCCAGCGCATAGAACTCGTTGAAGAACTCCACACCGTGCTTGACGCAGTTTTGGTACAGCGTCTGCAGGATCATGTGGCCGGTCCGGTCGGCGGCGTAACACGCGCGGCGCACCGGGGCCTTGCCGTGATCGCGGGTGTGCCCGCCGAACCGGCGCTGGTCGATACGGCCCTCGGGGGTCCGGGAGAACGGCATGCCCATGTTCTCCAGGTCCAGCACCGCGTCGATGGCCTCCTTGGCCATGATCTCCACCGCGTCCTGGTCGGCCAGGTAGTCGCCGCCCTTGACGGTGTCGAAGGCGTGCCACTCCCAGTTGTCGTCCTCGACGTTGGCCAGTGCGGCGCACATGCCGCCCTGGGCCGCGCCGGTGTGGCTGCGCGTGGGGTACAGCTTGGTTAGTACTGCAGTACGAGCGCGAGGCGCGGCTTCCACCGCCGCGCGCATCCCGGCGCCGCCGGCACCGACGATCACCACGTCGTATCGATGTTCTTGAATCACCGCGATATCACCCGTTCGCTACCGAATCTGCCGTCAAGAAATGTTCGCGTCGAAGCTCAGCAGCACGTAGCTGCCCAGTGCCAGCGTGAAGATGATCGACACCGCCAGCAGCGTCATCAGCCAGAACCGGCTGCGGGCGCTGCGGGTGTAGTCACCGATGATCGTGCGCATGCCGTTGCCGCCGTGCAGTTGGGCCAGCCACAACAGGAGCAGGTCCCAGATCTGCCAGAACGGTGAGTGCCAGCGCTCCGCCACGTAGTTGAAGTCAATGCGGTACACGCCGTCCTGCCACATCAGCATGACGAACAGGTGCCCGAGCACCAGGAAGATCAGCACGGCGCCGGAGAACCGCATGAACAGCCAGGTGTACTTCTCGAAGTTGGGCATCCCGCTGTGCCGCTGCGGCGCACGCGGGTCGCCGAGGCTGGCCGGGCGGTCGCGGTCCAGGCCGCGAATCGGGGCTATCGGGCCCCGGCTGCCTTGTACATCAGTTGTGCTCATAGGAACCGCTCCACCATGTGCATGCCGATCCGAACCACGACCGGGACCATTACCACCAGCCAGATGACGCCGACCGCCACCAGCATCTGGCGGTGCCAGCGGGTGCCCTGCCACCAGAAGTCGATCAGGATCAGCCGGACCCCGTTGAGGCCGTGGAACAGCACCGCGGCCACCAGGCCCAGCTCCATCAGGCCGACGAGCGGGGTCTTGTAGGTCGCGATCACCTCGGTGTAGGCCTCCGGGCTCACCCGCACCAGGGCCGTGTCGAGCACGTGGACGAACAGGAAGAAGAAGATCGTCGCACCGGTGATCCGGTGCAGCGCGAACGCCCACATTCCCGGGTCGCCCTTGTACAGACTCTGCCGCCGGAATCGCGTCGCATCCGACCGCGTCCCCGGCTTCGCCGCATCGGCGGATGTCGCCGTCATCAGCGCCTCCAAATTTTCTGCAGCGGCCCGCTGCGCCCGGCTATACCGTGCGTACGGTCGCTCCGCAACGCCATCGCTATTAATAAACCTCGGCAAGGACTCTAAACCCATCGACAGGTCCGAAACGACCACGCAAAAGTTACCGACGAGTAGTCAAGGCCTGCGACTACGCTGAAATTTGATCGTTGCTGACGGACGGACGAGGTGATGTGGTGCGCTCGGGTGAAGCGGAGATCTGTTGAATGTCCCACGAAATTGACTGGGATATGTTGCGGCGCAACGCAATCAATGTTTCTGCTAGCGCCTACGCGCCGTACTCGGGACTGCGCGTCGGCGCGGCCGGACTGACCGACGACGGCCGGGTCATAACCGGCTGCAATGTGGAAAATGTCTCATATGGGCTGGGCCTGTGCGCCGAGTGCGCAGTGGTCTGCGGGCTCTACGCCGCCGGCGGCGGACGGCTGGTGGCGCTGTCGTGCAGCAACTCCGACGGAAATCTGCTGATGCCGTGCGGCCGCTGCCGCCAAGTACTGCTCGAACACGGCGGTTCCGAGCTGCTCATCGACCACCCGGCGGGGGCGAGGCCGTTGGCCGAGCTGCTGCCGGACGCATTCGGGCCCGACTCCTTGCCGAGAACCGCGCTGCCATGACCCTGCTGACCTCCTTCGACGCTCCGACGCTGATCGCCACCAAGCGTGACGGCCACCGACTGCCCGATGCCGGGATCGACTGGCTGATCGAGGGCTACACCGCAGGACTGGTCGCCGAGGAGCAGATGTCGGCGCTGCTGATGGCGATCTACCTGCGCGGCATGGACGCGGCCGAAACCGTGCGCTGGACCTCGGCGATGATCGCCTCGGGGGAGCGGATGGACTTCACCGACCTAAGGCGCGACGGCAAGCCCCTGAAAACGGTGGACAAGCACTCCACCGGCGGCGTCGGCGACAAGATCACCCTGCCGCTGGTTGCCGTCGTTGCCGCGTGCGGAGCTGCGGTACCCAGCGCGTCGGGGCGCGGCCTGGGCCACACCGGCGGCACTTTGGACAAGCTGGAGTCGATAGCAGGTTTCGAGGTGGCGCTGTCCACGGCACGGCTGCGCGAGCAATTGGCCGGCGTCGGCGCGGCGGTCTTCGCCGCCGGCGCTCTGGCGCCGGCCGACGCCAAGCTCTACGCGCTGCGTGACGTCACCGCCACCGTGGAATCGCTGCCGCTGATCGCCAGCTCGGTGATGAGCAAGAAGCTGGCCGAGGGCACCGCAGCCCTGGTCTTGGACGTCAAAGTCGGGTCGGGTGCGTTCATGCGCTCCGCTGAGCAGGCCGGGGAACTGGCCCAGATGATGGTCGGGCTGGGCGCGGCGCACGGGGTCGCCACCCGAGCCCTGCTCACCGAGATGAGCACGCCGCTGGGGTGCGCGGTCGGCAACGCCATCGAGGTGGCCGAAGCCCTCGAGGTGCTAGCCGGCGGCGGCCCGGACGATGTGGTGGCGCTGACTCTGCGGCTGGCCCAGGAGATGCTGACCCTGGCGGGAATCGACGGTGTCGACCCGGCGCAGACCCTGCGTGACGGCACCGCAATGGACCGGTTCACCGCGATGGTCGCCGCCCAGGGCGGGGATCTGGGGGTGCCGTTACCGGTGGGGGCGTGTACCGAGACCGTGACTGCGCAGCGGGGCGGCGTCATGGGTGACATCGATGCGATGGCGGTGGCCCTGGCGGCCTGGCGTCTGGGCGCGGGCCGGTCCCGGCCGGGGGAGCGAGTGCAGCACGGCGCGGGGGTGCGGATTCATCGCCGGCCGGGCGACCCGGTGGCGGCCGGCGACACCTTGTTCACGCTGTACACCGACACCCCCGAGCGGACCGCCCCGGCGCTGGCCGAGCTCGGCGGCGGCTACTGCGTCGGCGACACACCGCCGCAGCCGCGTCCCCTGATCATCGAGGCGACCCCATGATGAAGCCATGAGCACACCGGTGAGCCTGGAGACCATCCGGGGAGTCCCCAAGGCGCTGCTGCACGATCACCTGGACGGCGGCCTGCGCCCGGCCACCGTCGTCGACATCGCCGGCCAGGTCGGCTACGACGACCTGCCGGAGACCGATCCCGAGGAGCTGGCGACCTGGTTCCGAACGCGCTCCCACAGCGGCTCTCTGGAGCGTTATCTCGAACCGTTCAGCCACACCGTGGCGGTGATGCAGACCGCCGACGCGCTGTATCGGGTCGCTCGCGAATGCGTCGAGGATCTGGCCGCCGACGCAGTGGTCTACGCCGAGGTGCGATTCGCGCCCGAACTGCACATCGAGGGCGGGCTGTCGTTCGACGAGGTGACCGACGCGGTGCTGGCCGGTTTCGCCGATGGCGAGCGCGATGCCGCGGCAGCGGGCCGGGAGATCACGGTGCGCTGCCTGGTCACCGCCATGCGCCATGCGGCACTGTCCCGCGAGATCGCCGAGCTGGCCATCCGGTTCCGCGACAAGGGTGTGGTCGGCTTCGATATCGCCGGCGCCGAGGCCGGCTATCCGCCGAGCCGGCATCTGGATGCGTTCGAGTACATGCGTGACCACAACGCGCGCTTCACCATTCACGCCGGCGAGGCGTTCGGGCTGCCCTCTATTCACGAGGCGATCGCGTTCTGCGGGGCCGACCGGCTGGGGCACGGGGTGCGCATCACCGACGACATCACCGTCGACGGGCCCCCGGGTGAGGGAGTAGTGCGCTTAGGCCGGCTGGCGGCGATCCTGCGCGACAAGCGGGTCCCGTTGGAGCTGTGCCCGAGCTCCAACGTGCAGACCGGTGCGGTCGACAGCATCGCCGAGCACCCCTTTGATCTGCTGGCCCGAGCCCGGCTGCGGGTGACGATCAACACCGACAACCGGCTGATGAGCGACACCTCCATGAGCAAGGAGATGTGGGTGCTGGCCGAAACCTTCGGGTACGGCTGGGTCGATCTGCAGCGATTTACGGTGAACGCGATGAAGTCGGCGTTCATCCCGTTCGATCAGCGGGTGCAGATCATCGAAGAGGTGATCAAGCCGCAATATGCGGCGATGATCGACTGATTCACGGGCGAAACTGCCGAAGGCCGGACAATCGCGGTGGCGATTGCCCGGCCTTCGATCTAGGTATCAGTGCTCGGTGACGGTGGCTTCGGCGTCGCCCTCTTTCCAGGTGACGATGCCGTGCTCGAAGGTGGTCTGCTTGGACCCGTCAGCGTTGGTGGTCTCGTCGCTGGTCGGGTAGCCGAGCTTGCCCTGCGAACCGCCCAGCTCATTCCACTTGTCGCGGATCTTGCCCCACACCACGTACGAACGGGTGGTGTGAACGATCACGCCGCCGTCGAACTGCTGGTAGGTGCCGCCGTCGGGGTTCTTCTGCTCGGCACCGGTGGGCTCGCCCAGGTCCTGCTTGGCGGTCGCGTCCAGGGAGTCGAGCTTGGCCAGAATCGGTCCGGAGACGGTGTATTCCTTGCCGTCGGCGCCGGTGATCACGGTGGAGCTGGCGGCGCTCTCCTCGGACGGCGAGTTGACCGCGGACGAGATCACCGAGCTGGCCGAGGAAGCAACCGAGCTGGCCGAGCTCAAGGCCTCGCTGGTCTTCTCCTTGGCGGTGCCGTTGCAACCCGTGCCGATCAGCGCGACTCCCAAAACTGCTGCGGATACTGCTGCGGCCCGCTGTGTTGCCTTGCGCATGTGTAGTCCTTTCGAATTGGAAGGCCCCCGCAAACCGCACGGCTCGGCCCGAGTGTTATCGGGCCAGATGTTAGTCGTGAATATGACCGCTCGGCAATGAATTGGAGTAATTGATTGCCGTAATTCGAAGTGAATTTCGCAGTAGTGTGCATGTCTTCCCGCGTGCGGCTTCCGCCGGTGCTGAGGAGACCGGGCGGCGCAGCGTTATTCGCGCCGCAATCGCGACTGCACGAACTGTTCGAGCTGCTCCCATTCCTTGACGGCGGGCGCGTACGGGCGCTGCGGCTCGTTGACCGATTCGCGGTCGAGGACGTAGCTGACCATCCGGCCCAGCGGACGGTCCGGCGCGAGGGTGTCGGCGACGACGCCGTCCTCGGCGTAGGTGCCCACGTCCTGCAGGAATTCGACGGCCAGATCGAGCTGCTCACGGTCCACCGCGTCCGGCCCGTCGGTGAGGTCGTCGGTCATTCCGGAGAGCACGTAGACGTTGTCGTCGGTGATGTCGATCGACAGCGAACCGTCGGTGGCGGCGGTCCGGATGTCGTCGTAGGTGCTCAGATCCGACAGGTCATGGTCGTGCTCGTCGGCCAGGTAGCGGGCCAGGGCGCGCTCGGAACCGAACACGCTGATCCGGCCGTTGCGGCCCAGGAACACCGGCTGGTCGCCGAGGTAACAGCGCAGCGTGAAGAACGTCCCGTTGTCGGTGATGATCCGAATCGGGTCGATGCCCACCTTGGTCCAGAAGTTCGCGTCGCCGCCAAGCACCACCCGGTCGCCCGAGGCCCGCTCGGTTGTTGCGGCAGCCGGCTCGTCGTCATCGTTCTCGTCGTCGGCGGCCTCGGCGTCCTCGACGTCATCGTCGGCCGGCTCCGGCTCGGCCGGGGCCTCTGCGGCCAGCTCATCGGCTGCCTGCGACGCCGCGGAGGCGTCGACGTCGGGCGTGGTGATGATCTCTTCGATCGCGGTCAGCACACCGCCCCAGTTGCGACCGATGATCTCGGCGATCAGCTCCCAGCGCTTGCGCCCGGCCCGGCCGGTGAAGTTGTCGACGCCACCGGCGAGCCAGCCCAGGTTGGGGTTGCCGTTGAAGAACTTCGTCACCGCGGTCAGGTCGCACACCGAGCCGATCGCCGAGACGATCTCCAGTGCATTGGCCAGTGACTGGACGGACTGCTTGGTCGGCTTCTCGGTCAGCAGTTCCTCGACCGCGATCAGGTCGTATTGCCTGCCCCGGCCCGGGTCCAGCTTGTGGGCGTTGGCCTGGACAAGCTGCGTCCAGGCCGGGTGGTCGACCAGGTCGTTGTTGGCGTTTACCCGCACGAACGCGACCAGGTCGGCCACGGTGGCGAAACCGTAGAGGTCTTCATCCCTGCCCAGGAACGCCTGCCACTCGTCCCCGGAGTCACGCCAGCTCGGGGCCCACAGGGTGTAGCGGTCACCATCGGTCACCGTGAGGCGGATCGGTACAAGGTCAGCTGCCATGGCGCACAGAGTAACGATGCAGCCCGCGCGGCCCGAAGGCGGGATTGCGCCGGGATTGGCGCCGTGATTGGCGGCGGGGCGCTTCGCATCGCGAATTAAAGAATCCTGAATTTTGCGGCGATCGGGTTGGCGGCGGCCGCCGGGTGGCTAGCGTCGCTGCTGTTGGAAAACCGGGGCCGGGGGAGGTCGTGATGACGACTGGTCGGTTGCGCCCGGCGGGCGCGTTGCTGCTGGCGGTGTTGTGCGCCGCGGTACTGGGTCTGACATCGGCGTTATCCTCGGCGCTGGCCTACAGCGTGGACCAGCTGGCGATCCGGCTGCGGCTGCTGGCCGATACGGGCTGGATCATGAGCGGCACCGGTGTGCCCGATCCCAGCGTCGGGCCCTACCTGGGCCAGATCCTCGCCGGATACCTGCAGCCGACATCGCCGCTTTTCACAGGTCAGCCGACGTTTCCCGGTTACAACTTCCAGGGACTGGCCACGCCAGAGCAGTTCTGCCCGTTCGTGTGCATCCCGGGCCAACCGGCGCTCAATTTCGGGCAGTCCCTGAACACCGGGGTGGGCTTGCTGAACCAATCGATCCTGCCGCAGCTGCTGGCCGGCGACAACGTGACGGTGTTCGGCTACTCGCAGAGCGCCGCCATCGCGACCATCGAGATGCAGAACCTGATCGCCAACGCCGGGACCGCCGGCTACCCGACCCTGGATCAGCTGGGCAACATGCACGTCGTGCTGATCGGTGACCCGAACAATCCGATCGGTGGGATCCTCGATCGCTTCCAATTCCCCGACGACCAGCACCTGCCGTTCGTCAACATTCCGCTGAGCCTGGACGCCACCCCGACCGAGCACATTGCGTCGGACATCTACACCGGCGAGTACGACGGCTGGGCCAACTTCCCGCAGGACCCGACCAACATCCTGGCCGTCATCAACGCCCTCATCGGCATCCTCACCGTGCACCCGTACTACCCGGACTACACCGCAGAGCAGCTGGCCAGTGCCATCAACGTCGGCACGATCGGCGACGCGAACTTCTACATGATTCCGCAGAACCTGCCGATCCTGCAGTTCATGTTCAACGGGGGGACTGCGGGGCAGTTCTTCGGCGACTTCTTCTCGCCATGGGCCAGGCTGGTCATCGACTGGGGCTACGGCAACGCCGGTGATCCGGCCGTCAACGGGCTGTACCAGATCCCGGCCGGCGACTTCATCAGCGGCAGCGCCTACCAGCAGGCTTTCGGGGTGGCCGGCGGGCCTTGGGCGATGACGCCGACCGGCGAACTGTACGACGGATCCAGCGTGATGGGCCTGTTCGAGCGGATGGACCCGCTGCAGATGCTGGCCGGGGTACAGAACGCGTTGATCCAGAGCCTCGTCGGCCCGTGGGCCGACGTCGCGGCCGCGGCCAGTGGCGGTGTCCTCACCGCCGGCGACATCAGCACCATCACCGGCATCACCGACGTCCTGCAGACCATCACCGGCTACGACCTGATCAACTCCATCGACCAGTTCCTGATCAACGGCTGGAGCGAGTTGGCCACCGCGTTGAACCTGGGCGATGTGCTGGGCCCCGATGCTCTGCTGAGCGGGGCCGCGGTGCCCGGCGACGGGCTGCTGGATCTGGTCGGTCTGGGTTTCAGCCTTTTTAACTTCTTCGGCGCCTAGACCGGCCCGTCTGGAGTAAAAGCCAGGTCGAATGTCATCGATTTGACAACACGCGTTTTCTCTATGAAGGTCAACGCTGAAAACCGCCTAATAGATTAATGTGATCTTGTCAGGTGGGGGTAATTGATCGTCGATGACATATTCGAACCGGCCTGGGAGGTCTGCGATGACGGTTAAGCGAGTGCATCCCCTGGGGGCCACTTTGTTGGCCGCGCTGTGCGCCGTCCTCCTGGGCGTGTCGTCGCTGCTGAGTCCGGGGCTGGCGTCCCGGATCGAGCGGATGCTCGCCGACGTCACGCTGCTGGCCGGCGAAGCCTGGATCATGACCGGCACCGGTCAGGCCGACCCGACGATCGGCATCTACATGGACCTGGTGCGGGATTACTACCTGCAGCCCGTAACACCGTGGTTCGCCGGACAGACGACCTACGAGGGCTACGCGCTGAACGGCCTGACCACCCCCGAACAGTTCTGCCCGATCGTTTGCCAACCGCTGCCTGTCCCGCAGCTGAACTTCGGGGACTCGCTGGCTCAGGGCGTGGCCAATCTGGAGGGTGCGATCCGCCCACAGCTCGAGGCCGGTGAGCAAGTCACGGTGTTCGGCTACTCGCAGAGCTCGGTCATCGCCACCCTGGCGATGCACAGCCTGCTCGCCGGGGATCCGAGCGGCGGCAGTCTTGGCTTCGACCCGGACAACCTGCACTTCGTGCTGATCGGTGCCCCCAACAACCCGATCAGCGGCATGCTGACCCGGCTGCACTTCCCGGACGGGTTCGACGGGAACATGCAGCACATCCCGTTCCTGAACATCCCGGTGGGCATCGACTCGACCCCGACCGTGCCGTTCGCGACCGATGTCTACGCCACCGAATACGACGGCTGGGCCGTCTTCCCTCAGGACCCCACCAACTTGCTGGCCGTGATCAACGCGATCATGGGGATCCCGGCGGTGCACAACTCGTACTTCAACGACAACCTGGGCAACGCCATCGACCTGGGCACGATCGGCAACACCAACTACTTCATGCTGCCCGAGCAGCTGCCGATCCTTGGACCCCTCTACGGCCTCGGGGACATCGGCAAGTTCGCCGCTGACGCGGTGGCGCCCATCCTGAAGACGGTCATCGACTGGTCCTACGGCAACCCGGGCGCCCCGGACGCCGGGATCACCGTGAACGGTGTCGACCCGATCGGCGCGGCCGGTGCGTGGGCGGTCACCGCGACCGGCCAACTGTCGGAGGACACCGGTGTCCTCGGATTCGGGCTGCGGATGGACCCGCTGCAGATGCTGGCCGGCCTGCAGTACGCCGGCGCGCAGAGCCTGATCAGCATCGGCAACTACCTGGGCGAGCTCGCCGGTGTTGGCCCGCTGCCGGACTCGCACATCGATCTGCTGATGTCGGGCTACAACTTCACCATCGACCTGGACCACTCGCTGCTCACCGGCTGGCAGAACCTGGCTACCGAATGGAACCTGCTCGACGTGCTGGGCCCGGACGCCATCTTCAATGGCGCGCCGCTGATCTCGGCCCAGCCGCTGCTGGACCTGCTCGGTATGGGCTTCAGCCTGATCAACCTGCTCGACGCCTAGATCGATGCAGCACCGACGCTCGCTGGGGGCAGCACTGCTCGTAGCGGCGTCGGTGCTCTCGGTGACCTGCGGGCCGCCGGCACCCGGACCCGGCGCGGCAGATCGGCCCGACGTTGCGCTGTTGGGCAACGAGGGCTGGATCATGGGGCCGACCAGCATTCCCGACCCCACGGTCGGCGGTTACCTGGACGCGGTGTTGGACCTGTTCCTGCAGCCGGCCTCACCATGGTTTCCGGGGCAGCCCACTTTTCCCTCCTACGATTTCGCCGGTCTAGTCACCCCTAACCAGTTCTGCCCGCTGGTGTGCTTGCCCCCACCGAACCCCTATCTGACCTTCGCCCAATCGATAGCCCGCGGCACCGAGATCCTGCAGGCCGCGGTAGTACCGCAACTGGAGAATGGCGACAACGTCACGGTGTTCGGCTACTCGCAGAGCGCCACTGTCTCCACCCAGTTGATGATCGACCTGCTCGCCAACGCATCGGGCGGCGGCGGGGGCGTTTATGACCCGGCCAACCTGAACTTCGTGCTGATCGGCAATCCCAATAACCCGCTCGGCGGCGTCCTGACCCGCTTCCCCGCATACCCGCTGTTGGGCGACCAGCCGGTGCACCTGCCGTTTCTGGGCATCCCGTTGAGCATCGGCCCGACGCCGACCAGCGGTTTCGACACCGACATCTACACCGGCGAGTACGACGGCCTGGCCAACTTCCCGCAGGACCCGGCCAACCTGCTGGCCATGGTCAACGCGCTGGTCGGCACGGCGACCGTGCATTTCTCCTACATCGACTTCGACAACCTGGCCGACACCATCGACCTCGGCAGGATCGGGGACACCGACTTCTATCTGATTCCGCAGCAGTTGCCGATCCTGTGGCCGCTCTACCAGCTTGGCGACGTCGGCAAGGTCATCGGGGATTCGCTGACACCGATGCTCAAACTGGTCATCGACTGGGGTTACGGCAATCCGGGCGACCCGTTCGTCGGTATCAACGGCACCGATGCCGTTGGGCCCTGGGCTGTGACCGCCGGCGGCCAGCTGGCCGACGGCTCCGATGTAGCCGGCTTCCTACTGCGGATGGACCCGCTACAGATGCTGGCCGGCGTGCAGTACGCCGCGGTACACAGCTTCGTCGACCCGGTCAACGACCTATTGGGTTTTGCCGGCCAGTCCCCACTGTCGCAATCGTTCGTCGATGCGCTGCTGACCGGCTACCACCTCACCAACGCCGTGGACGCCCATCTGCTCGACGCCTGGAACGAGCTGGCGGTGTCGTTGAACGTCGCCGACTGGCTGGGCCCCGACGCCGTGTTCAACGGCGAACCGTTGATCTCGCTTGCGCCGATGCTGGAGATGGGTGCGGTGGTCTTCGAGATACTCAACTTCCTCGGCGCATGACCCGTAGGGTCGGCGGCGTGAATGTGTGCGTCGTCAACCATCCGCTGGCCGCGGCGCGGTTGACCGCGCTGCGCGACGAGCGCAGCGACAATGCGGCATTCCGGTCGGCGCTGCGCGAGCTGACCTGGATGCTGGTCTACGAGGCCACCCGCAACGCGTCCCGCGAGGACATCGTCGTGCGCACCCCGCTGACCGACACCGGCGGGGCGCGGCTGGCGCGGCCACCGCTGCTGGTGCCGGTGCTGCGAGCCGGGCTGGGCATGGTGGAAGCGGCACACGCCCTGATCCCCGAAGCCGACGTCGGTTTCGTCGGGGTGGCGCGCAACGAGGCAACCCATCAACCGGTGCCGTACCTGGCGTCGCTGCCGGCGGACCTGAGCGCCACACCAGTCATGGTCCTCGACCCGATGCTGGCCACCGGCGGCTCGCTGGTGCACACCCTGGGACTGCTGGTCGATCGCGGCGCCACCGACATCACCGTGCTGTGCGTGGTGGCGGCACCGGAAGGTGTTGCGGCACTGACGCAAGCGGCACCGGGAGTGCGACTGTTCACCGCCACCATTGACGACGGACTGAATGAGGACGCCTACATCGTTCCAGGCCTGGGCGATGCCGGCGACCGCCAATTCGGGCCGCGCTGAGATCCCGACCGTCACACCCGTAACCGGCGGGAGGGCATGTGGTTGTTGCCCGCCTTTGAGCGACAAATGTTCGTGCATTGGTGGATTCAGCCCTCCCGGCATCCGTTGTCGCTCAAAGGCGGGCAACCGTCACACCCCGGCGGGCCGGTGGCGGCTGAGGCGGGTGCGGCGGCTGGTGAACGGGGCGAGTGAGGCGCTACCAGGCGCGGACCGCATCGGCGACGGCCTCGCGCACCCGCTGCGCCTCGGCGCGGTCCCCGGCAAGGTCATCCGAGGGCGGGCGAGCGACCTCGAGATAGCACTTGAGTTTCGGCTCGGTTCCCGACGGGCGCACCACCACCCGTACCGAGCTGCCGTCGAACTCGCCGGTGAACTCCAGCGCATCGGTGGCCGGTCCGCTGCGGTGCAGCAGATCGGTTGCGGTGACGGCGAATCCGGCCAGCGTATCCGGCGGATCGGCGCGCAGCCGGGCCATTACGCCAGCTGCCTCGGCCGGACTGGCGACCCGGCGCGTCACCGCGTCGGTGACGTGCACACCGTGCCGGCGGGCCAACTCGTCGAGGGCTTCGGGAACCGAGCTGCCCCGACCGGCCAGGGCCGCCACCAGATCGCAGACCAACACCGCGGCGCTGATCCCGTCTTTGTCGCGCACCGCCTCCGGGTCGACGCAGTAGCCGATCGCCTCCTCGTAGGCGTAGACCAACGTGGCGCCGGGCAATGCGTTATCGGCGCGCGCCAGCCACTTGAACCCGGTCAGCGTCTCCACATGGCGGGCGCCGTAGCCCTGCGCGATCCGCACCAGCATGCGTGACGACACCACGCTGCTGGCCACCACCACGCCGGCCGCCCGGCCCGCGGGCAGCCGTGACAGCAGGTAATCGCCTAACAGCCAACCGGTTTCATTTCCGGTCAGCATCCGCCAGCCGTCAGGACCGTTGATGCCGACCGCGCATCGGTCGGCGTCGGGATCCAGTGCGATCGCGACGTCGGCGCCGACGTCGGCGGCCAGTGACAGCAGCGCGTCAGTGGCGCCGGGTTCTTCCGGGTTGGGAAACGCCACTGTGGGAAAGTCTGGATCGGGGTCGAACTGGGTCTGCACCGGGTGGATATCGGTAAACCCCGCGGTGCGCAGGGCCTCGACCGCAATCTTGCCGCCCACGCCGTGCAGCGGTGTCAGCGCTACTCGAACCCGGCCGCCGTGGCGCCGCATGGCGGCGGCCCGCCCGATGTAGCGCGCAATAAGTTCGTCGCCGGCCGGCGCAACGGGGCGGCGGGAGATCGCGTCGGCCGGGGGAGCGTCGGCCATCGCTGCCTCGATCTCGGTGTCGGTCGGCGAGACGATCTGCACGCCGCCGTCGAAGTACACCTTGTAGCCGTTGTCGGTAGCCGGGTTGTGTGAGGCGGTGATCTGGATGCCGGCCGCCGCAGCGGTATGGCGCACCGCGAACGCCACCACCGGCGTCGGGCATGGTTGGGGAAGAAGCAGTACCGAAAATCCTGCGGCGGCAAGCACTTCAGCCGTCGCGACCGCGAATTCTGCCGAGCCGTGACGCGCGTCGCCGCCGACCACCACCGTCGAACCCGTGCGTCGCTGTGCGCTGAGCACCTGCGCCACCGCCCAGCTGGCGCGCAGCACCACGGCGAGATTCATCGCGTCCGGGCCGCCCCGCACCGGCCCGCGCAGCCCGGCCGTGCCGAACCGCAGCGGTGCTGCGAACCGGGTGGCTAACTCGCTCGAACTGCACGCGCGAAGCTCCGCCGCGGTTACCGGGTCGGGGTCGTGGGCGATCCAGTCTTCGGGGGTCACTCGTTGATTGTGGCAAGCGGCGAATTGACGCGTGTCAATTACTTGTTACCCTTCTCCGGCTTGCAGTCAATTGACCATGGAGAACGGGTGACAGATTCGACAACCTTGCTGGCGAGATATTCAGCCGGCTTGCCGGTGAGCTGGCGCAACATGACGCCAGTAGCCGGGGTAGTGGCCGTCGCGGCCATCGTGCACCTGGCGGTAGCCACCCGATATGGCTGGCACACCGACGAGTTCTATTACGTGGTCTGCGGTCAGCACCCGGCGTGGGGATACTTCGACCACCCGCCACTGGTACCGCTGTTGGCCCGGGCGGCTGCCCTAGGCGGCCTGTGGGGACTACGGCTATTGGCGATAGCCGTGCACCTGGCCTGCATCGTGCTGGCGGCTCTGCTGGCCGCGGAATTAGGCGGTCGGCGGGTGGCGCAGGTGCTGACCGCGGTCGCCGTAGCCGCCAGCCCGCTGTTCATGGGTGCCGCCATGTTCTTCGGCACCACAGTGGTCGACCAGCTGGTCTGGATCGCGGTGCTGCTGCTGGTGACTCGGGCACTGCGGATCGGGACTGTGCTGGCCTGGTTACCGGCCGGCGTGGCCGCAGGTATCGGGCTAGAGGCCAAACAGACGGTCGTGTTGCTGCTTATCGGTATCGGGATCGGCTTGGCGATCTTCCGGCGCGACGCGCTGCGCGGGGCGGGGCCCTGGACGGCCATCGGGGTAGCGGCGGTGTTGGCGGCTCCGAATCTGATCTGGAACGCCAGCCACGGTTGGCCCAGTCTGACGTTCGCCCACGCTATGTCGTTGCGAATGGGCGGTATGGCTGGGTCTCTGTCCCAGATGCCATTGCTTCTCTTGCTATACGCCGGCCCTATGTTGGTAGTGCTGTGGCTGGGCGGTATCGGCTGGCTGGCCTCCCCCGAGGGGGAGCATCACCGCTGGCTACTGGCGGTGCCGGTGGTGGTGGTGGCGTTGGTCATTATCAGCGGTGGACGCTGCTACTACGTGGGCCCCGTGTTCGCGGTGCTGTTCGCTGCCGGCGCGATGCGTATCGAAGCCAGGAACCCCGACCGACTGCCGCCGGGGTGGGCAGTTGCACTTGTCGGTCTGTTCGCCGGCGCGGCCATGATCTGTCTTCCCATGCTGTCCGTGACGACCGCCGATTCGTTGCGCAAGGTCAATCCCATTCCACTGGAGACGTACGGCTGGCGTCAGTTCGTCGACGAGGTGGCGGCTGCCGCAACGTCGCTGCCCGAGGATGTGCCGATCTTCACCAGTGACTACGGCGAAGCCTCTGCACTGCGAATCTTCGGGTCGTCGGCGGGTATCAATCGTCCGGTGGTCAGCGGCGACAGTAACTACGCCGTGTGGGGCCCGCCGCCCGGCGACGCAACCACGGTGCTCTGTGTCGGGAGGTTCCCGGTCCGCAAGCTCACGCAGTATTGGGCGCACGTCACCTACCTGGCGTCGATCACGATCCCCGATGGTGTGCACAACGGGTTGCACGGAGCCCACATCTACCTGTGTGAGCAGCCGCGGGGAAGTTGGGCCGCGATGTGGCCGCGCATGCGCCACAGCTCGGGAGTCGCGTACTGAACCCCTCGGGTGTCACCTGTTGATTGTGGGAAGCGCCGAGTGGACAGATGTCAACTACTTGCTAGCATGCCCGGATCTGTACCGCTTTGACGATGGAGTGCCGGTGATTCGCTCGACAGACGTGTCGGTGCGTCGTTCTACAGACCCGTTCGTGAATCGACGAACGCTCGTGCCGGTAGCCGTCGTGGTTGCCGTGGCCGCGGTCGTCCACGGGGCTTTCGCGATGAACTACGGCTGGCACCCCGACGAGTTCTACTACGTGATCTGCGGCCAGCACCCGGCCTGGGGATACTTCGACCACCCACCGCTGGTGCCTCTGCTGGCCCGGTTGGCGGCACCGGGGGGTTTGCTGGGACTACGACTGTTGGCCATCGCGATTCACCTGGGCGCCATCGTGTTGGCGGCTTTGCTGGCCGCGGAACTCGGCGGGCGGCGCATTGCGCAAGCCATCACCGCCGCGGCCGTCGCGGCAAGCCCGCTGTTCATGGGTGCCGCGATGTTTTTCGGCACCACCGTGGTGGACCAGCTGATCTGGATCGCGGTGCTGCTGCTGACGACGCGGGCGTTGCGGATCGGAACGGTGCTGGCCTGGTTGCCTGCCGGAGTGGTGGCCGGCATCGGCTTGGAAGCCAAGCAGACCGTCGCGCTGCTGCTCATCGGTATCGGGGTTGGCCTGGCGATCTTCCGGCGCGACGCGCTGCGCTCTTCGGGACCGTGGCTGGCCGCTGCCGTCGCGGTGGCGCTGGCGGTCCCGAACCTGATCTGGCAGGCCGCGCATGGCTGGCCCAGTCTGACGTTCGCCCACGCCATGTCGGTGCGGATGGGCGGCCCGGCTGGATCGCTGATCCAGCTACCGCTGCTGCTGTTGCTCTACGCGGGCCCGCTGCTGGTGCTGTTGTGGGCAATCGGAGCCTACTGGCTGGCGTCGCCGGAGGGCCGGGAGCACCGCTGGGTCTTGGTAGTGCCGGTGGTGGCGTTGGTGCTGTGTGTCGTCACCGGCGGTCGTTGCTACTACGCCGGGCCGGCGCTGGCGGCGCTGTTTGCTGCCGGGGCGGTGTATATCGAAGCCAAGAATCCCGACCGGGCGCCGCGAGGCTGGGCGATCGCACTGGTCGCGCTGTTCGCCGGCGCGGTGGTGTTCTGCCTGCCGGTGCTGCCACCGGCGAACGCCACAACATTGCGGAATGTCAATCCCATTCCGATGGAGACCTACGGGTGGCCGCGGTTCGTCGACGACGTGGCGGCCGCCGCGGCCTCGCTGCCCGATGACGTGCCGATCTTCACCAGCAATTACGGCGAAGCCTCGGCGCTGCGCGTCCTCGGGCCGGCGGCCGGCATCAACCGTCCGGTGGTCAGCGGAGACAGCAGCTACGCCCAGTGGGGTCCGCCGGCCGGTAGCGCCGACACCGTGCTGTGCGTCGGGCGATTCCCGGTCGCGAAGTTGACCCAGTACTGGCGGCACGTCACCTACCTGAACTCGATCAGGTTCCCCGCCGGGGTGCGCAACGGGGAGAGCTCCGCGAAGGTCTATCTGTGCGAGCAACCGGTGGGCAGCTGGGCAACGATGTGGCCGCGGATGCGGCACAGCTCTGGAGTGAGCTACTGACCTGAGGGCGCCGGCAGCCGAACGATCACGTCGGCCAGCAGCGCACCCATCTGGGCCGCCGATTCGCGGCCCGCGGCCAGCACCTCGGCGTGGCTGAGCGGCTCGCCGGTGATCCCGGCCGCCAGGTTGGTCACCAGCGACAGGCCCAGCACTTGGGCACCGGCCGCCCGGGCGGCGATCGCCTCGTGCACGGTCGACATGCCCACCAGGTCGGCGCCCAGGGTGCGCAACATCCGGATTTCGGCAGGGGTCTCGTACTGCGGGCCGGCCATCCCGGCATAGACCCCCTCGGCGAGGGTGGGGTCGACTTGGTGAGCCAGCGCGCGCAGCGACGGAGTGTAGGCATCGACCATGTCGACGAAGTGCGCGCCCTCAAGCGGCGAGCGTCCGGTCATGTTCAGATGGTCGCTGATCAGCACCGGTTGGCCGACGTGATAGCTGGTCCGCAAGCCGCCCGCCGCGTTGGTCAGCACCACGGTGTTGGCCCCGGCCGCGACGGCCGTGCGTATCGGCCGGACGACGTCGGCGAGCTGATGGCCCTCGTAGGCGTGGATCCGGCCGACCAGCACCAGCACCCGGTGCGTGCCGATCTGCATGGATACCAGCTCGCCGGTGTGGCCCGCCGCGGTCGGCGCGCTGAACCCGGGCAGGTCTGCCATCGGAAGGGCCGCAGTCGCGGTGCCGAGGGCCGCCACCGCGGGCGCCCACCCGGAACCGAGCACGACCGCCACGTCATGCGTCTGCACGCCGGTGCGCCGCGCTACGACCGCAGCCGCCTGTGTTGCCAGCGGTACCGTCACAGGCACTGAGTTTAATAGCGCGCCACGATGGGATACTGCCTGAATGTCTCCAACTCCCGTGTCGCACGCTGTCGAGGCGTGGCTGGCGGCCCATGCCGAGGAATTGGTGGCGTGGCGACGGCATCTGCACCGACACCCGGAGCTGAGCCGGCAGGAGTTCGCGACCACCCAATTCATCGCCGAGCGTCTTGCCAGCGCCGGACTCAACCCCAAGGTATTGCCTAGCGGAACCGGACTGACCTGCGATTTCGGCCCGGAGGATGGGCCTCGTGTCGCATTGCGGGCCGATATCGACGCCTTGCCGATGACCGAACAGACCGGGGCGGCGTACGCCTCGCTGGTGCCTGGAGTGACGCACGCCTGCGGTCACGACGCGCATACCGCGATCCTGTTGGGTGCGGCGCTGGCGCTGGCATCCGCGCCGGAGTTGCCGGTCGGGGTACGGCTGGTGTTCCAGGCCGCTGAAGAACTGATGCCCGGTGGCGCGATCGACGCGATCGCCGCGGGCGTTTTGAGCGGGGTCAGCCGGATCTTCGCGCTGCACTGCGATCCGCGGCTGGAGGTCGGCCGGGTGGCCACCATTCCGGGACCGATCACCTCGGCGGCCGACACCATCGAGATCACCCTCAGCGGTCCCGGCGGGCACACCTCGCGGCCGCACCTGACCGCTGACCTGGTCTACGGGCTGGGCACGCTCATCACCGGGCTGCCCGGGGTGCTGTCTCGGCGCATCGATCCGCGAAACAGCACGGTGTTGGTCTGGGGTGCGGTGAATTCCGGTGCCGCCGCCAACGCCATACCGCAGTCGGGGCGGCTGGCCGGTACGGTGCGCACGGCCAGCCGGGACACCTGGGTGGCGATGGAAAGCATCGTCGAGGAGGCGGTGGCGTCACTGCTGGAGCCGCTGAACATCGAACACACGCTGAACTACCACCGCGGAGTGCCGCCGGTGGTCAACGAAGCGGTGTCGACGCGGATGCTGACCCACGCGATCGAGGCCATCGGGCCCGAGGTGCTGGCCGAGACCCAACAGTCCGGTGGCGGGGAAGACTTCTCCTGGTATCTGGAGCAGGTTCCCGGTGCCATGGGCCGACTCGGGGTGTGGCCGGGCAGCGGGCCGCAACTGGATCTGCACCAGCCGACGTTCGATCTCGACGAGCGGGCGCTGGCAGTCGGGGTGCGGGTGATGGCCGGCGTCGTCGACCAGACCGATCTGCTCTAGCTGCCGGGGCCGATATTGCGGGCCGGTCGGGTCCGCAGGTTGCGCACGTATTCCTCTGGAGCGCCGGCGATCTGGGCGGCCTCGGCCACCACGCCCAGATAGCGCGCCGAAGGGAGCCCGCGCTCCCAGGCATCAACGACGTACAGCCACGCCAACACCGGCGCGGGCTCGCTATCGACCGGGTCCGAGGTGATCCCGTCCACCCGGTCCACCCGGAGCCGGATCTTCTTGTGGATCCCGAACTCCGAGCCTTCCCAGCTGTCCATGTTCTTCTCGTCCTCGGGAGTCACGTCGTAGAGGACGACGAAAACACTCGAGTCCGGGTCCTCGACCACGGTCGCCAGGGCGCCCTCCCAGCCGATGTCCTCGCCGGCGAACGTCAGACGCCAGCCGTGCAACCAGCCGGTGCCGGTCATCGGGGAGTGCGGAGCCCGCTGCAGCATCTGTTCGGGATGCATGTTCGACCCGTAGGCGGCGTAGAGCGGCACGGCAGAAATCTTAAACGCAGCGCTGCGGATAGGTTAGTCGCTGTGACTTCTCCCTCGACGCGCATTGTGATCGTCGGCGGCGGCCCGGCCGGCTATGAGGCGGCGTTGGTCGCGGCGGCCAAGGGTCCCGAAGCGGTAACGGTGACGGTGGTCGACGCCGACGGCCTGGGCGGCGCCTGCGTGTTGTGGGACTGCGTGCCGTCCAAGACGTTCATCGCCTCGTCCGGGGTCCGCACCGAGCTGCGGCGCGCCCCGCACCTGGGTTTCGACATCCACTTCACCGACGCCGAGATCGAGCTGGACAAGATCCACGAGCGAGTGAAATCCCTGGCCGCGGCGCAGTCCGCCGACATCCGCACCCAGCTGCTCAACTCCGGCGTCGAGGTCATCGCCGGCCACGGGGAGCTGATCGACCCAGAAGCCGGCCTGGCGCATCACCGAGTCCGGGTCACCGAGCACGACGGTGGGCAACGGGTGCTCGACGCGGACGTGGTGTTGATCGCCACCGGCGCCAGCCCGCGCACCCTGCCGGGCGCCGAGCCGGACGGCGAGCGAGTCCTGACCTGGCGCCAGCTCTATGACCTGCACACGCTGCCCGAACACTTGGTGGTGGTGGGTTCGGGGGTCACCGGCGCGGAGTTCGCCAACGCCTATACCGAACTCGGGGTCAAGGTGACGGTGGTGGCCAGCCGTGACCGGGTGCTCCCGCATGAGGATCCCGACGCGGCGCGGGTGCTGGAGAGTGTGTTCGCCGAACGCGGCGTCACGCTGGTCAAGAACGCCCGGGCCGCCTCGGTGACCCGCTCCGGTGACGGGGTGCTGGTCACCATGACCGACGGCCGCACCGTGGCGGCAAGCCACGCGCTGATGACAGTCGGGTCGGTGCCCAACACCTCCGGACTGGGCCTGGAGCGGGTCGGGATCGAGCTCGGACCGGGCAACTACCTACAGGTGGACCGGGTGTCGCGCACGTCGGTGTCCGGGATCTACGCCGCCGGCGACTGCACCGGACTGCTGCCGCTGGCGTCCGTCGCGGCCATGCAGGGCCGGATCGCGATGTATCACGCGCTGGGCGATGCGGTGGCCCCGATCCGGCTGCGCACGGTGGCCGCCGCGGTGTTCACCCGCCCCGAGATCGCCGCGGTAGGGGTGCCGCAGTCGCAGATCGATGACGGCACGGTGCCCGCCCGCACCGTCATGCTGCCGTTGCAGACCAACGCCCGGGCGAAGATGAGCCGGATGCGCTACGGGTTCCTCAAGCTGTTCTGCCGGCCGGCCACCGGCACGGTGATCGGCGGGGTGGTGGTGGCCCCGATCGCCTCGGAGCTGATCCTGCCGATCGCGCTGGCGGTGCAGAACCGGATCACCGTCGCCGACCTGGCACAGACGCTGGCGGTGTATCCGTCGCTGTCGGGCTCGCTCACCGAGGCGGCTCGCCGGCTGATGACGCACGACGACCTCGACTGAGCGGCAGTACTCCAAGCGAGCGTCGCGGCGTGTTTGGGCGGGCGGCCACGTAGCCTGGCACACGTGAGCACGCTGGGACCGGACCAACGAGCGCGAGCCTGGGAACGACTGGGCTCCGAGCAGTTCGACGTAGTGGTGATCGGCGCGGGGGTGGTGGGCGCCGGCTGTGCGCTTGACGCCGCTACCCGCGGCCTGCGGGTGGCGCTGGTCGAGGCGCGCGACTTCGCCGCCGGGACCTCGAGCCGAAGCTCGAAGATGTTCCACGGCGGCCTGCGCTACCTCGAGCAGCTGGAGTTCGGGCTGGTGCGCGAGGCCCTGCACGAACGCGAGCTGTCGCTGACCACGCTGGCGCCGCACCTGGTCAAGCCGCTGCCGTTTCTGTACCCGCTGACCCGGCGGTGGTGGGAACGTCCCTACGTGGCCAGCGGCATCTTCCTCTACGACCAGCTGGGCGGGGCGAAATCGGTTCCCGCGCAACGTCATCTGACTCGCGCCGGCGCACTGCGTTTGTGTCCGGGGCTGAAGCGCGGCGCGTTGATCGGCGGCATCCGCTATTACGACACCGTCGTCGATGACGCTCGCCACACCCTGACCGTCGCACGCACGGCGGGGCACTACGGCGCGGTCATCCGCACCTCCAGCCAGGTCGTCGCGCTACTGCGCGAAGGCGACCGCGTGACCGGGGTGCGGGTCCGCGACTCCGAGAACGGCGAAGTCACCGAAGTCCAGGGACACGTCGTGGTCAACGCCACCGGGGTATGGACCGATGAGATCCAGGCGCTCTCGCGTCAGCGCGGCCGGTTCCACGTCCGGGCCTCCAAGGGGGTGCACATCGTGGTGCCGCGCGACCGGATCGTTTCGGAAGCGGCCATCATCCTGCGGACCGAGAAATCGGTGCTGTTCGTCATCCCGTGGGGCACCCACTGGATCATCGGCACCACCGACACCGACTGGAATCTGGATCTGGCCCACCCCGCGGCCACCAAGGCCGACATCGACTACATCCTGACCCACGTCAACACCGCGTTGGCCACGCCGCTGACCCATGCCGACATCGAAGGCGTGTACGCCGGGCTGCGGCCGCTGCTGGCGGGGGAGAACGACGACACCTCGAAGCTGTCGCGCGAGCACGCGGTCGCGGTTCCGGCGCCGGGCCTGGTGGCGATCGCCGGCGGCAAATACACCACCTACCGGGTGATGGCGGCCGACGCGATCGACGCCGCCGCTGAATACATCCCGACGCGGGTGGCTCCCTCGATCACCGAGAAGGTGCCGCTGTTGGGCGCCGACGGCTACTTCGCGCTGATCAACCAGGCCGAGCACGTCGGTGCCCACCAGGGCCTGCACCCCTACCGAGTGCGCCACCTGCTGGACCGTTACGGCTCGCTGATCCACGACGTCCTGGCGGTTGCCGACGGGCAGCCGGAGCTACTGGACCCGATCGCCGAGGCTCCCACCTACCTGAAGGTGGAAGTCGCCTATGCGGCCGCCGCGGAGGGCGCACTGCACCTGGAGGACGTACTGGCCCGGCGGACCCGGATCTCCATCGAGTACGCCCACCGCGGGGTCAACTGTGCGCGCGAGGTCGCCGAGGTGATGGCCGCGGTGCTCGGCTGGGACGACGCCGACATCGACCGGGAGGTGGCCAACTACACCGCACGGGTCGAGGCCGAGATCCTCTCGCAGGAGCAGCCCGACGACGCCTCGGCGGACGCGCTGCGAGTCAGTGCGCCCGAGGCGCGGGCCGAAATTTTGGAGCCGATTCCGCTTACCTGAACGCCGAACGCCGCTGACCTGGCGGAACGTCTGTCGGCCCCGGTATGGTGAGCGGCATGCCCACGCAGACACACCGCACCGCCATGCGGAAAGTGCTGCTGCTGGCTGACCGGGATCTGCGCCCTCGGGGCACCAACGGCTACACCACGTCCTGGGGCAACAACGCGCACGGCAAACTTGCCGGCTGCCCCCCTGCGCACCGCTGAGCGACAACGCCTTTCACCTCGAGGCTCTAGGCCTCTGACATATCTGTCACTCGAATCAAAGGCCCTCCCTTGACCTCTGGTCGCCCCCCGCTTTTCGGCCGCGGATCATCGGCCGAAGCCAGCCGACTCGCCGACGTGCTTCGCAAGGAGACCGTGGGCGGGGCACTGCTGCTGGTCGCGGCTACCTGCGCGATCGCGTGGGCCAATTCGCCATGGGCGGCTGCCTATTACCGGCTCGGCGACATCACTTTCGGACCCCGCACCTGGCATCTGCACCTCTCGGTGTCGGAGTGGGCGGCCGATGGCCTCCTGGCGATCTTCTTCTTCGTGGTCGGCCTGGAGCTCAAGTACGAAGTGCTTGCCGGCGACCTGCGTGACCCGCGTCGCGCCGCGCTTCCTGTCGTTGCCGCGGTCGGCGGAATGGTCATGCCCGCAGTGATATTCGTCGCCATCAACGCCCACACCGGTGGCGGAGCGCTGCGCGGCTGGGCCATTCCCACCGCCACCGACATCGCGTTCGCATTGGCCGTACTCGCCGTGATCTCCTCGCACCTGCCCTCGGCATTGCGCACCTTCCTGCTGACCTTGGCGGTGGTCGATGACCTGTTGGCGGTCACCGTGATCGCGGTGTTCTACACCGACGACCTCAACCTCGTCGCACTTGGGCTGGCACTCGTCCCGTTGGCGTTGTTCGCGGTGGCGTCCCGCCGTTTCGACAACGCCGCGGTGCTGCTCGTGCTGGCCTTAACCACTTGGTATCTGGTCCACGAATCCGGTGTGCATGCCACCATCGCCGGTGTCCTGCTCGGCCTGACGGTTCCGGTTCGGGAGGCGGGCAAGCGCGGCACGTCGCCTCCGCATCGGCTGGACGCAAAGAGTCTCGAGCACCGGATTCGCCCGCTGTCCGCGGCCCTGGCGGTGCCGGTGTTCGCGTTCTTCGCAGCCGGCGTGACTTTCGGTGGCCTGCATGGATTGGCCAGCACACTGCACGATCCCATTGCCATTGGCGTCGCCGCCGGCCTGGTTGTAGGAAAAGCGGTGGGCATCGCCGGCGCCGCCGTGCTGACCGCCGC
Source organism: Mycolicibacter sp. MU0102 (assembly GCF_963378105.1). NCBI lineage: Bacteria > Bacillati > Actinomycetota > Actinomycetes > Mycobacteriales > Mycobacteriaceae > Mycobacterium > Mycobacterium holstebronense. Next base: position 3,436,858 of record NZ_OY726398.1, on the reverse strand, counting down.
ACTGACCCGAGCCGAGCTCGACACCTCATTGAAGTGGGTCGACGTGGTCGCTCTGGCCTTGCTTGGGGGCATCGGGTTTACCGTTGCACTCTTCATCGGAGACCTCGCCTTCAGCGATCCTGTTCGTCAACAACATGTCAAATTGGGTGTGCTGATGGGCACCCTTACCGCAGCGGTGCTGGCGGCGGTGCTGCTGACCATCCGCGACCGTGCCTATGCCCGCGATGCGGACAGCGCGCCGGCATTCGATCTCAAACCGCGATGACCCGTCGACGGCCCGCCCCGCTGCCCGTCCGTGACGGTCTGGGGCCGGCCCGGCTGCGTTTGCACGGCGGCCCGGTGGCCGCCGAGCTGCGTACCCGGTTCGGTACGGCCACCGCGGCGAAAGTGTCTGCCGGCGAAGTGGTTACCGCAGACGGGGCGGTCGTCGACGAGACCACGGTGTTGCCGGCCGGGGCGCACGTCTTCTTCTATCGCGATCTGCCCGACGAGGTGCCGGTACCGTTCGACCTTCCGGTGCTGTACCGCGACGCGGATCTGGTGGTGATCGACAAGCCGCACTTCCTGGCGACCATGCCGCGCGGCAGCCATGTGGCCCAGACCGCGCTGGTACGGCTGCGGCGCGAATTGGACCTTCCAGAGCTGAGTCCGGCGCATCGGTTGGATCGACTGACCGCCGGGGTGCTGCTGTTCACCACCCGCAAAGAGCTGCGGGGGCCCTATCAGACCCTGTTCGCCCGCGGCGCGGTGCGCAAGCAGTATTTGGCGAGGTCCTCCGCCGAGCCGACCGTCGTGTTCCCGCAGCTGGTACGCAGTCGCATCGTCAAAGAGCGCGGTTGCCTGCAGGCGCGCGAAGAACCCGGCGAGCCGAACGCCGAGACGCTGGTCGAGTCGGTGGGTGATGGCCGCTACCGGCTTACCCCGCGCACCGGACGTACCCACCAGTTGCGAGTTCACCTGGCCTCACTCGGTCTGCCGATCGACGGTGACCCGCTGTACCCGCAGGTCATCGATGTTGCCCCCGACGACTTCTCGCAGCCGTTGCAACTGCTGGCCTACCGGCTCGAGTTCGACGATCCCTTCACCGGGCGGCCCCGTGGTTTCGTGAGTGAACGCGACCTCGACGCGAACTGACTCCGGCCGCCCGGGGTTTCGGCTGTGACAGTCCTGGGTACAGCAAGGCACGACCAGAGCAGAAGGAGTCTGATTCTGATGAAGGCACACAGCAAGATGACGATCGCGGTGCTCGGCAGCGCAGTCGCGCTGGTGGCGGCCGGTTGCAACGGCACCAAAGAAGAGGGGCCGAGTACCACCACGACCACGACCACCACGACGACGACCACCACGACCGAGATGGCACCCGAACCGGTACCGGGCGGACCGGGCCCAGAAAACCCGGGCGAGCCGGGCGGCCCGACCGGTGGTGGCGGACCGGGTGGCGGCGGCGGCCAGATTCCCGGTGGTCCGACCGGCGGTGGTGGGCCCGGCGGTGGCGGGGGCCAGATTCCCGGTGGCCCGACCGGCGGTGGCGGGCCCGGCGGGGGCAGCGGCACGATCCCCGGTGGCCCCACTGGCTGGGGTGGTCCCGGCGGCGGCGGAGGTTGCGTACCCGGTGTGGGTTGCGGCGGGTGGCCGTGATCGACCAACCCTTCCAGTGCTGACAGCCGAAAGCCGGCCGGCAAGCTAGCCGGCCGGCTTCGGTTTGTCAGCGACCGGGAGTCCCGGCATCACCGCTGACATGACGGGCACCAGAACCGAATACGCTCGCCCTCGCGGTCGGAATCCACGCTGGTGCCGCATCGCCGACACGGCAGGCCGGCCCGGCCGTACACCCACAGCTGTCGGCTCGGCCGGGTGTCGCCGGTGGTACAGCGCGACCATCGCAACCGGTTAGCCCACAACATCTCGCGTGCCCGCGACACCAGCCGACCCGGATCATTCAGTTCCACAACGGGTGTCGTCGGTAGCCGTCCGACGATGAAGCACAACTCATTGCAGTAGACATTGCCGATTCCAGCCATCACCGTCTGATCCAACAGTGCCGATGCCAGCGGGCGCTGCGGATCTGAAACCAGGCGCTCGGTGGCCGCAGCCGGATCCCAGTCGGCGCCGAGCAGATCCGGCCCCAGGTGCGCGACGGCGTCGCCGTCATGGTGGCGGTCCAGCACCTCCAGCACGCCCAGATCGATACCGGTGGCGCGGACGGGGCCTGCCTCCAAAATGATTCGCACCCGATGATCGACCGGGCTGTGTCTGGCAAGGCGCCGGTCCACCCGCCAACTGCCCTCCATTTTCAGATGCGAATGGATGCTGGCCGATCCGACGCGGATGAACAGATGTTTGCCGCGGCTGAGCACCTCATCGACGCGCTGCCCGCTCAGATCGACGCCCGCGTACCGCGGAACGCGGATATCGCAGCGGGTCAAGGTCTTCCCCGCCAACGCGGTGGCCAGCACCGTCGCAGTGTGAAATACGGTGTCTCCCTCGGGCATCAGCGCATCCGCAATCCGCGCGGCGTGCGGGAGAACCCGGCCTCGATCAACGCATCCAGTGTCGGAGAATTGGGTAGCTCCAATACCGGCACGCCGTCGACCCGCTCGATGAGAATCCCGTCCACCCGCCGGTCGGCGATCAGCCGAGTCAACGCCCCGGCGGCGGCACGCTGTGCCTCGGCGGTGTCGGCGAAGTTCAGCAGCGTTCGGCCGCCTCGCTCAACGAACCACGCCAGCTGCCCGTCGACCAGGACCACCAGCGCGCCGGCTTTGCGGCCCGGCCGGGCCGTTCCCGGGTGCGCCGGCCAGCTCAGTGCCGCACCGTACGGGTTGGCCGGGTCGGCGGCGGCCAGTGCCACCGCGTGGTAGTCGGGGCGGGCCGGGTCGACACCGTCGAGATAGCCGCGCAGCCGGTCCACCGTGGAGGCCAGCGCGAACTGCGCCGCCCCCAACGACTCGATGAAATAGCCACGCTGGCATCGCCCGGCTTCCTCGAAGGCGGTCAGCACCTTGTAGACCGTGCTGAAACCGCCCGGTACCGCCTCGGCGGCGACTGCGCCGCGGGTCAGCACGCCGTAGCGGTTCAGCAGCAGTTCGGCGGTGTGGTGCGCCCGCACGGTGGAATCCTCCTGCGGGGCGGGCAAAACCGACCAGCGACCGGCCACTGCCGGGTCGGCGGCGCGGGCAGCGGCGTGCGCGACACTGTAACGGCTGAGCCGGGGCGGGCGTCTGCTGCGGTGCGCAGGGGTGGAGCGCCGGGTACCGGCCAGCACCGCGCGCACCGGAGCGAAGGTGTCGCCGGTGACCCATCCCGCCCAGATCAGCTCCCACAGTGCGGCTTTGCGTTCCGCCTCGCTCGCCTCTCCGCAGAGCTGACGGAAGAAGAACGCACCGCCGCCGTGCAGGGCATCCAGAATCGCCCGGTGGGCGTCGCCGAATTCGATCGGCGTCGCGGGTGCCAACGTCAACGGCGCCGAATCGGCGGTGTGAAAGCTGATCCAGCCGTCGGTGGCCGGGGCGCTGCCGGCCGGCGCGCCCGCGCCCGACCACAGCACCTCCCCGGAGGCCAGCAGCTCGTCGAGCATGGCCGGCGAGTAATCGCGCACCCGCGGCCCGAAGATCAACGGTTCGACCGCCGACGCCGGTAGCGCCACGCCGGCCAGTTGTTCGATCACCCCCGCCAGCCCGTCCACACCGGTGGTGGCGACCTCCGGAGTGCCGATCTGCTGCCAGGCCGGCAGGAACCGGCCGTAGGCGGCCGGCGAAACCGGCTCGATCGCCGCCCGTAACGCGGCCAGTGACCGGCGCCGCAGAATCCGCAGCACCTCACCGTCGCACCACTGTTCGCCGGGGGAGTCCGGGAAGTCGGCGAATTCGCCACGCACCACACGTCCGTCGGCGGCCAGTCGACCCAGCGCGTCTGCCGCGACCCGCACTCCCAGCCCGAACCGGTCCGCGGCCTGTCCGGTGGTGAACGGCCCCCGGGTTCGGGCGAAGCGGCCCAGCAGCTCACCCAGCGGGTCGGCGACCGGATCGGTGAAGCCCATCGGCACCCCCGGCGGTACCGCCACCCCGAGGCCGTCGCGCAGCCGGCCGATGTCCTCGATCGCCACCCACCAGCGCTGCCCGCCGAACGCCACCGTCAGCACCCGCCGGGCGGTCAACAGGTGTTCGAGCCACCCGCTCACCGCAGCACCCGCGGCCCGGGCGCTGATCTCTTCGGTGGTGAGCGGACCGAGCAGCCGCAGCAGGTCGGCCGCCCCCTCGGCGTCGCGGGCGGCCTTCTCCGGCGTCAGATGCTGCAGTTGTGCGCTCAGGCAGGCGATCACCTCGGGGTCGAGCAGTTCGCGCAGCTCGACTCGGCCCAGCAATTGCGCCAGCAGAGTGGGATCCAGGGACAAGGCCGCCGCCCGGCGCTCCGCCAGCGGGCTGTCGCCTTCGTACATGAATGCCCCGACGTAGCCGAACAACAGCGACGCCGCGAACGGTGACGGGGTGGGGGTCTCGACTTGGGTCACCCGCACTCGGCGTTGGGCGATCTGGGCCATCAGTGCCGTCAGCGCGGGGACGTCGTAAACGTCCTGCAGGCATTCGCGCACCGTCTCCAGCACGATCGGGAACGTCGGATATCTGCGGGCCACGTCGAGCAGTTGGGCCGCTCGCTGGCGTTGCTGCCATAGCGGGGTGCGCCGGCCGGGGTGGCGGCGCGGCAACAGCAATGCCCGGGCCGCGCATTCCCGGAACCGAGAGGCGAACAAGGCCGAGCCGCCCACCTCGGCGGTGACGATCGCCTCGATCTCGTCGGCGTCGAACACGAACAGTTCCGCGCCGGGAGCTTCGGCGCCGGAGTCGGTGTCGGGCAGCCGGACCACGATGCCATCGTCGGAGGCGGTCGGCTTCTCGTCGATGCCGTAGCGGTCGTGCAGCCGCCGGCCCACCGCCAGTGCCAACGGCCCGTGCACACGCAGTCCGTACGGGGAGTGCAGGACCACCCGCCAGTCACCGAGTTCGTCGCGGAATCGCTCTACCATCAGCGTGGTGTCGGTGGGCACCGCCCCGGTGGCGGCGCGCTGATCGTCGAGTAGTCGTCTCAGATTGTCGACCGCATAGTCGTCGAAACCCAGTCCCGCGCAGCGTTTGTCGAACGACTCAGGGTCAAGGCCGGCCAGCTCGCCGGTGAATGCGCCGAGCGCCGCACCCAGCTCGGCGGGCCGCCCGACACCGTCGCCGTGCCAGAACGGCAGCCGGCCCGGCTGACCGGGTGCCGGGGTGACCAGCACCCTGTCGTGGGTGATCTCGGTGATCCGCCAGGTGGTGGCGCCCAGCGAGATGATGTCGCCGGGACGCGACTCGTAGACCATCTCCTCGTCGAGTTCGCCGACCCGGGAGGGTTTCCGCGTTTCGTCAGTGCCGGCCAAGTACACCGCGAACAGTCCGCGGTCGGGGATGGCGCCACCGGAGGTGACGGCCAGTCGTTGCGCGCCGGGCCGACCGGTCAGGGTCCCGGCGTCGCGGTCGTAGACCAAACGCGGTCGCAGTTCCGCGAATTCAGTCGACGGGTATTTGCCGGAGAGCAGATCCAGCGTCGCCTCGAAAACACCGCGCGACAGGGTGGCGAACGGAGCGCTGCGGCGCACGGTGTCGAACCAGGCTTCAGCATCCAGTGGCTCCAGCGCGGCCGCGGCCACCGTGTGCTGGGCCAGGATGTCCAGTGGATTGGCCGGCACGGTCAGGGTTTCGATCTGGCCGGCGAGCATCCGCTGTACCGCGATCGCGCAGCCGATCAGATCGGTGCGGTGTTTGGGAATCAGTACGCCCGAGGAGATCTCGCCGACCTGGTGTCCGGCTCGACCGACGCGCTGCAGTCCGCTGGCCACCGACGGCGGTGCTTCGATCTGGATGACCAGGTCGACCGCGCCCATGTCGATCCCCAGTTCCAGGCTCGAGGTCGCCACCACCGCGCGCAGCCGCCCGCTCTTGAGATCCTCCTCGACGTCGGCTCGAGTCTGCAGCGATACCGAACCGTGGTGGGCGCGTGCCAGGGGGGCCGCGGCCTCCGCGGTGTCGACGCAACGCTCTGCGTGAATTTCGTTGAGCCGACCAGTCAGTCGCTCGGCGAGACGTCGCGAGTTGGCGAACACGATCGAGGACCGGTGGGCTTCGATCAGGTCGACGATGCGTTCTTCGACCTCGGGCCAGACGGTGCCCTCGGCCGGATTGGCCATGTCGGGCACGGGAACCTGGACGGTCAGCTCGAACGTTTTGGCGGCCGGGGGAGTCACGATCGTGGTCGGGGACTGGCCGGACAGGAACCGGGCGACCTCTTCGGCCGGACGCACCGTGGCGCTCAACCCGATTCGCTGAGCGGGACGCGCCAGCATCGCGTCAAGGCGCTCCAGGGACAGCGCCAGGTGGGTGCCCCGTTTGGTCCCGGCCACCGCGTGTACCTCGTCGACGATCACCGTGCGCACCCCGGCCAACGTGTCCCGCGCCGCCGACGTCAGCATCAGAAACAGCGACTCCGGGGTGGTGATCAAGATGTCGGGCGGCTTGGAGACCAGCTCGCGGCGCCGCGCTGGCGAGGTGTCGCCGGAGCGCACGCCCACGGTGATGCCGGGAGCGGGCAACTCGCGCCGTGCGGCCATCCGGGCGATGCCCGCCAACGGAGTGCGCAGGTTGCGCTCGACGTCGACGGCCAGTGCCTTGAGCGGCGAGATGTAGAGCACCCGGGTGCCCTGACCGGGCTGTGCGGTCAGTTGGTCCAGCGCCCACAGGAACGCCGCCAGTGTCTTACCGGAGCCGGTCGGGGCGACCACGAGGGTGTTGTGGCCGTCGGCGATCGCCGACCAGGCCTGCTCTTGGGCCGGCGTCGGCGCTGGGAAGGTGCCGGTGAACCAGTCCCGGGTCAGCGCCGAGAACCGAGCCAGCGGCGCCGGCGTTCCTCGGTCTTGTGGGCTCACCCAGCCATGGTGCCAAGTTCGGAGCCGGAGCGCTCCCGCGCTGCGGTTTTGTGCTCGTCGCCGCCGGGTATCCGACAACGGTGATTGCGGTGATCGGAGGCGGGGGATGATCATTGCCGATGACGGTGTGACGGCGGTCCGGCCGATCTTCGCCGACGCGCAACCGCGCGCGGCAGGGGTCGCGCCGCCCGAAGCGCTGCCCCGCGATTGGACGTGGGCCAACTGGGCGCTGTCGCTGCTGACCGCACCGGCCGCCGCACTTCTCATGGCGTTCGCGCTGGCCAGGGTGTCCGGCTCCGCACTGTGCAACCGGGCGGCGTGCCCGGAGCTCAAGGTGAACGGGTCGCTGTTCGGCGTGCTCTATCACGGAGCGGCCGGCGTAGCGGCGCTCACGCTGTTCCTCGCCTTCTTCCTGGCGACGCACCGCCGCGGGATCGTGGTCTGGGCGTGCGGGTGGGCGCTGCTGTTGGCCGACTTGGCGGTTTTAGTCCTGATGTTTTGACGGACCCAGTGGCGGATCTACAGAGGGGATCGCGAGATGTCTGACCTGATTTCAATGCCCGCCGCGGTCGGGTTTGCCGCCTTGGTGCTGACCGGTGGGCAGGCAGCGGCCTCCGCCGACCCGGACACCGACCCGGTGGTCAACACCACCTGCACTTACTCACAGGTGGTGTCGGCGATGAACGACCAGGCACCCGGAGACGCCGAGCAGTTCAACGCCACACCGGCCGAACGGTCCTGGCTGCAGAACTTTCTGGCCGCCCCGCCCGCGCAGCGCCAGCAGATCGTGGACCAAGCGCAGGGCACGCCAGATGGCACCCATTACGTTGCGCTCTTCAGTCCCTTGGCCAACGCCTGCGACAACTACTACTGAGCTCACTCCTCGACGGTGAAGAACGAGTCGCCGTCTTCGGGACTTCCGGACATCTGCGCGCGGTGTCGACCGCCTGGCACAGCTTCGTCTGGATCGTGGTCAGGGCCGGCCGCATCGGGCTGCTCAGCCGCCAGCTTGGCGTCCAACGACTCATGTGCGGTCTCGCTGTCAGCGGCTTGCCATTCGTCCGGTGGACTGACGGCTGCGTCGCCGTCGTCATTGCGCAGTTCGTCGGAATCGGTGGCCTCACTCGGCGGCAACGTGTCGTCCTGTGTGGTGTCGGTCGCCGCGGAATCGGAATCAGGTTGTTCGGTCATGGCATTTGGCTCTCTCAGTTGGCGATGGCCCATTGCGACTGGGGCAACTCCGGCGTCATGTAACCGACACCGCGGACCGTATCGACGATCGACTCGTGGTCGGCACCGAGCTTGGCGCGTAATCGCTGTACGTGGACATCGACTTTGCGACGCCCGCCCTCGCCGCCCCATATCTCACGCAGCAGCCGGGCCCGGGTGAATGCTTGCCCGGCATGCTGAACCAGATAGTTGAGCAGTTTGAATTCGGTGAGTGTGAGGTCGAGATCGCGATTCGACAGCGAGGCGGTGAAGCTGTCCGGGTGGATGACCAAGGCGCCGAATTCCAGCGTGTTGTGGGTGGATTCGCGCCGACGGGCCAAGGCCAGTCGCAGCCGCGCGTTCGCCTCGGCGGGCCCTGCGGTCGCGCTCAGGACGTCGTCGACGTGCCAGTCGAGGCCGACCGCGGCGAAGTCTTCGGCGGCGACGACGGCCAGTACGGCAGCGGATGGCTCCCAGGCTCCGAGTTTGCGACAGCTCTCCCGCGCTACCGGAAGATCGGCGCAACCGTCCACCAGAGCGGCGTTTGCGCCGCGGTAGTCGGCCCGAGCGTTGACGGCGAGCGGACCGCGCACGATCGAATGTCCGAAGACGCCCAACCCCAGCAGCGGCTGCGCGAATTCGTCGCGGTCGGTCAGTAACACGATTTCCATCGCCAGGCTCCAACCCATGGATGCTATGCCGCCTCAAGGCTTTCAAGGGTTTTACTACCCGTTGCACCCAGGAAGTAACCCCCAGCGGATAGCGACAGGCCCGGCCCGCCAGGCGAACCGGGCCTGCCCTCCCCTCGGGCTACTGGTGAGACTGCTCGCGCGCCTCGGCTGCCTTAGCGCCCGCGCGGGCCGATTCGGCCTCGGCTTGGTGCTTGGCGGCGTCGCGCTGGGCTTCGCCCTTGTCCTGCTGCGCCCGGCCTTCGCGGGCCATCTCGTCGTTGCCGGTCACGGCCCCCAACGCCTCCTTGGCCTTGCCCTTGACGCCTTCCACGGCGCCGCGGATGCCGTCTTCGGTAGCGCTGCTCTTGTCGTCCGACATAGGTCCTCCCTTCGTGTTCTGTGGCAACTCCACGCGGTGTAGAGCCCGCCACAACGGCAAGGCTTCCCGGGCGGCCCGGCGTCCAAACGTTGACCCAAACGAATGAATCGCCTTGACGCAGAGCTCATCAGCGCGGACGGTGGGAGATGTGGGACCGCGCACACCGTCGCGCTCTGTTCCCGGTGGCGATCGGCTGGGCCAGGAGGACCGGGAGGTCCGAGCGGCTGCTCGATTCGCCGGGCTGGTGACCGCTATCGCGCTGGCGTTTGTCGTGATAGCGGTCTTGTGGGTGAGCACGTGCAATCCAGGGTCGGCCACCGCGGGCTGCGGAAGGCAGTACCGAACCGTTCTTGCCGTTGGTGCTCCGGTGATCTTGGCCGCTGGTGGGTTGCGGGCGTTTGCACGCACTTACCGGGTCTGGCGTGGGCGGGGAACCTGGTGGGGGTGGCAGGGCGCCGGATGGTTCTTGCTGACGTTGATGCTGGTCGTATTGCTGGTCAGCGCGGTGCCGATCATGGGCGTGGACCGATGACGAGACCGGCATTGGCTTCGCTGTTGCATGTCTGTGAACATCCTGTAAACGAGACGCCGGGATCAACGTATCGGCATACGATAGTTTTGGGTCGCGGACGGGTTCACCTCATATCGGTCGACTTCTGGAGCGGCTCCAGATTGCTGTTCAGGAGGAGGAATTGCAATGGGCGACACGTTTCATGACCCGGTCGACCATGTCCGGACGACTCGGCCCCACGCGGGCCGCGCCATGATCGACGTCATGGGTTGGCCGGGCTATTCATTGCTGGTGGTGGGCATGGTGGCCGGTATCGGTTGTCTCGCCGCATTTGGGACCGGTCACGATCGTCAGGGCGTGGAGGTCGCGGTTATCGCGGTGCTCGCCGCCGTCCTGGGCACGGTGTGGCTGCTGTTCGAGCATCGCCGGATCGGCAAGGTGAACCACGAGTGGCACCTGGCGCACGCCGAGATGCACCAGCAGCCCTCCACGAGTTAACCCGAGGGGGTCAAGTCGGCCCGGCCGGTGTTCCGGCCGGGCCGCTCTATGTCTGGGCGGCGAAATCGATGATTGAGTTCCCCGGCGATGGGGTACAGACTTCCCATGACTGATCTCCGGGCAGCCGGCGTGCGATGTTGACGGTGTCGGCTGAACGCGAAATGCGCGAGGGTGCCTGCAAGCGAGGGTGGTGAGCAGTCGATTGACACGCAGCAGTAGTCTCGGTCCGATTTCGCCGGGAGGCCTCATGACCGACATTGACAGTGACCGGGCTCAGCGATCGTGCAGCGAACGCGCCGTCGAACTACGGGTTGCGCCCCGGCTGGAAAGCCTGGCGGTGGTGCGCATGTTGGTCGGTGCGATCGCGACCTACGAGGACCTTGATGTCGACACCGTCGCTGATCTGCGGCTGGCGATCGATGAGTTGTGCACCCAGCTGATCCGTAGCGCCGCACCCGGCGCGATGCTGACTGTCGTCATCGACCCGCACGACGATCACGTGACGATCCAGGCGTCGGCGGCCGGTGACGGGGCCGGCGTGCTGACCCCGGGAAGTTTCAGCTGGCACGTGCTCACTTCGCTGGTCGACGACGTCGAGACGTTCCGCGACGGGCACGAATCCAACGGCGCGGGTGAGGTGTTCGGGGTCACGCTGACGACCCGCCGGGCGGATTCCGGGAGGTGACTCCGCGTGCCGCCGGCAGCGGCTCACAGTCCGGATCGGAGTACGCCGACGTCGGCGACATGTTTCGTGAGCTCGCCCAATACGATGCCGACTCACCCGACTTCCGCAACCGCAAGGACAAGATCGTCGAGCGGTGTCTGCCGCTGGCCGACCACATCGCCCGCCGGTTTGAAGGCCGCGGGGAGTTGCGAGACGACCTGGTACAGGTAGCTCGGGTGGGTCTGGTCAACGCCGTGACCCGCTTCGACGTCGAGACCGGCTCGGATTTCGTTTCGTTCGCGGTGCCGACGATCATGGGCGAGGTCCGCCGCCATTTCCGTGACAACAGCTGGTCGGTCAAGGTTCCCCGCCGGCTCAAAGAGCTGCATCTTCGATTGGGTGTGGCCACAGCCGAACTGTCGCAACGCCTGGGCCGGGCACCGACGGCCTCCGAGCTCGCGGCCGAGCTTGAGTTGAGCCGCGACGAGGTGGTCGAAGGACTGGTCGCGGGCAGCTCGTACAACACGCTGTCGATTGACGGCGGCGGCAGCTCGGACGAGGACGACGTCCGCTCGATCGCGGACACCCTTGGTGAGGTCGACGCCCGGATGGACCGCATCGAGGATCGAGAGGCGTTGCGGCCCTTGCTGGATGCCCTTCCAGAACGCGAACGCACGGTGCTGGTGTTGCGGTTCTTCGACTCGATGACCCAGACCCAGATCGCCGAGCGGGTCGGTATCTCGCAGATGCATGTGTCGCGCTTGCTGGCCAAATCGCTGGCGAAGCTGCGCGATCAGCTGCAGTAGCCTTGCTCATCGCAACCCGTAGATCTGCGACCACCACCGGATGAGTTCGGCTTCGTGGGCATCGCCGAACATGTAGGCCGGTGAGGCGATCGGCAGCGCGCGCTCGACCCGGACCAGTACGGCTTCGCGACACGGAAACTGGGGTCCCTGGGTGTCGACGACCCACTGCCGCAGCCACTCGTAGACCTCGTCACCGGGCGGTCGCAACTGTGCGGTGCCTTTGAAGCGGTAGCCGCGCCGTTTGAGGAAGTCCACCACGTTGATCTCGATGCGCGGGTCCCGGCGCAGATCGGCCGCCGTCGTCGGCGACGCCATGTGCATGAATGCCAGGTGCTCGTCCCCGTAGACCAGCAGGGACTCCTTGGGTGACAGGTTCGGCGAACCGTCGTCGCAGACGGTGGCCACGAACGCCAGCTTTGCGCTCTCGACGATCTGGCGCATGTCATGGTCGATGATGCACACCGCTCACCTCGTCGCTTCGCAGCCGTCATTCACCGCCCAGCGGTCGGTTACCCGTCCCGGCGCACGGTAAACGACGTCGGCGGCTGCTCAGCTGCCGGCGGCCAGACCGCGGGTGGCGGGGCCTTCCAGAAGGGTCCCGTCGGGGGCGAAGCGCGACCCGTGCAGCGGGCACTCCCAGGCCCGGTCGGCGTCGTTCCAGTTCACGATGCCGCCCAGGTGGGGGCAGACCGGGGAGAGGCGGTGTTCGACGCCGTCCACCCGGCACTGGGCCTGCAGGCGCCACGGGGGTCCGCTGACCACGCCGACATCGGTGCCCAGGCATTGCTGGCCGATGTGGGCGGTCGGAGTGATCCAGCCCTTCGCCAGGTTGACGCCGACCGCAAGATTGGCCGCCAGGGCCGTCGGCAGGCCGCGTAGCTCGCTGGTTCTCCAGCTGGCGAACGCCCGGTCCCACTCCGGTCGCTCGCCGAGCAGCCGGCCCGACAACGCCAGTGCGGCGGCCGCCCCGTTGGTCATGCCCCACTTGTTGAACCCGGTTGCCACGTAGATGGTTTCGTTCTCCGGAAGGATGGGACCGACATAGGGCAGCTCGTCGACGGGCGCGTAGTCCTGCGCCGACCACAGGTGCGTGCGGATGGCGCCCGGGTAATGTCTGACCGTCCATGACTCGAGTTCGGCCAGCGCATCGATCGGGTGCTTTTCGCGGCCGACGGTGTGGCCGGCCCCGCCGACCAGGAGCAGTTCGGAGCCGTTGACCGGGGCGTAGCGCAGCGACCGCGTCGGCGAATCGGTGGAGATCATCATGGGACGGGTGACCTCGCCGGGCACGTCGAACGCCATGCAGTATGACCGGCTGGGTTTGACGCGGGCAAAGTATCCGCCGCGGTCCAAGATCGGGATCCCGGTGGCCAGCACCAATTGGGTGGCCTGTAGTTCGGCGTGCCGGTGCGGGCCGTCGACTTCCAGTCGAAGTCCGCGACGGATGCTGGAAACCCGCTGTACCCGGGTGTGTTCCAGCAGCTGTCCGCCGGCGGCGAGCAGCTCGGCGCGCAGTGCGTCCAGGAACGGCATCGGGTCGAACTGCGCCTGTTCGGCCAGTCGGACACCGCCGTGGTAGTCGAACGGCACGTCGGCGTGCGCCTCCCATGTCGCCGGCAGTCCCAGCGCGCGGCAGGCCTCGAACTCGGCGCGTGCCGCCGCCACCCCACGCTCGGACTGGGCGAAACTGTAGGCGTCCTCGCGCTGGACCGGCACCCCGGCGGCCGCACAGAACGACAGCAGCCAGTCCTGTCCGGCGCGGTTGCCGTCCAGGTACGCAGCGGCCAGGCTTTTGCCCTGCTTCGCCGCGATTGTCGACAGCTGGGTGGCCTGCAGCAAGCTGATCTTGGCGGTGGTGTTCCCGGTCGCGCAGGCTCCGACCGTCCGCGCCTCCAGCACCAGCACTTGGCGGCCTGCGCGGGCCAGCAGCACCGCGGTCATCAGACCGGTGATACCGGCGCCGGCCACCACCACGTCGGCGACACCGGGCAGATCTTCGGCGGTGCCCGAAGCAGGCGATGTTGCGATCCGGTCGGCGAGCCACAACGAGGTCATGGTCGATCAGTACCCCGCGGGGCGGTGGTGAAACGTGCGGGATTCGCCGGCATGGACAACGTGTTTGCGCTGCGGAGTGGGCGGGTAGCCCGGCGGTGTTCGCGCGACACGATGGAGGCGACCCGATGCGGGCAGTCACATGGCAGGGCAAGCGCAAAGTCCAGGTCGACACCGTCCCCGACCCGGTGATCGAGAAGCCGACCGACGCGGTCATCGAAGTGACGACCACCAATATCTGTGGATCCGATCTGCATCTCTACGAGGTGCTCGGTGCGTTCATGGACCCCGGTGACATCCTGGGGCACGAGCCGATCGGCATCGTGGCCGAGGTCGGACGCGAGGTCAGCAACCTCAAACCCGGTGATCGAGTGGTCATCCCGTTCCAGATCGCTTGCGGTCATTGCTGTATGTGTCAACACGGCCTGCCGACCCAGTGCGACACCACCCGGGTCCGCGAGCAGGACACCGGAGCCGCACTGTTCGGTTACTCCAAGCTCTACGGCCAGGTTCCGGGGGCGCAGGCGCAATACCTGCGGGTTCCCCAGGCGCAATACACCCACATCAAAGTTCCTGAGGGCCCGCCGGATTCGCGCTTCGTCTATCTGTCCGATGTGCTGCCGACCGCAATGCAGGCGGTTGACTACGCGGCGATACCCGACGGCGGGTCGGTGACGGTGCTGGGACTCGGGCGGATCGGTGACATGGCGGCCCGGATCGCCACGCATCAGGGGGCCCGGGTGATCGGCGTGGATCTGGTGCCCGAGCGGCTGGGCCGGCTGGCCAGACGCGGGATCGAAATCGTCGATCTGCGTGAGGTGTCCGACCTTGGTGAGGTGATACGCGACCGCACCGACGGCCGCGGGACCGATGCGGTGATCGATGCCGTCGGCATGGAGGCGCACGGCTCCGGCGGCGCCAAGGCCGTCCAGCAGCTCAGCTCGCTGCTGCCGGACGCCGTGGCTGGACCGTTGATCAGCAAGGCCGGCATCGACCGGCTTGCCGCGCTGTACGCCGCGATCGATATCGTGCGCCGCGGCGGCACCCTGTCGATCGTCGGTGTCTACGGTGGAAAGCTCGACCCGTTGCCGATGTTCACCTTGTTCGACAAGCAGATCACGCTGCGGATGGGCCAGGCCAACGTCAAGCCGCGGATCGACTCGTTGATGCCGCTGCTGACCGACGACGACCCGCTGGGCGTCGAAACCTTTGCCACGCACGAACTGCCGCTGGAACAAGCGCCAGAGGCCTACGCGATGTTTCAGGAGAAGCGCGACGGCGCGGTGAAGATCACGCTCAAGCCGTGACTCAAGTCGTGTTAAGACCGGCCAACTGGTGTGCGGCCTCGAACAGCAGCGCGTGCGCGAAGGCCTGCGGCAGGTTGCCGCGCAACTGACGTTGGCTCACGTCATACTCCTCGGCGAGCAGGCCCGGAGGTCCGCATGCGGTGCGGCCCCGCTCGAACCATTGAAGCGCAGCAAGGTCATTGCCCTGTTGGTGATCGGCCAGCGCCATGACGAAGTTGCACAGCAGAAAGGCCCCCTCGGCCTCGCCGAGGCCGCGCTGGTCGGGCCGGTAGCGGTAGACGAATCCGTCTTGGGTGAGGTCCCGGCGCACGGCGGCCAGGGTCGCCAGGGTGCGGGCATCATCGGCCGCGACGGCTCCGCGCAGGCCGGGCAGCAACAGCGCGGCGTCGATCCCGGAGTCATCGGGTGCGCGTTGCCATCTGCCGTCTCGGTGCAGACAATCGCTGCTGGTGTCGCTGACCAGTTTGTCGGCCAGCCGCTGCCACTGGGCACCTTCGGCCAGCGACGCCACGCCGGCGATTCGGCGCAGCCCGGCCGCGCACATCAGCCGGGAATGGGCCCAGCGTTGGTTGTCGAGTTCCCAAATGCCGGCATCTGGTTCGGCGCAACGTTTTTCGATCGCATCCACCAGGGTGTGCACCGCGCCCCAATGGGTGCCGTCCAACCGGTCAAGCCGGCCGGCGGCGGCCAGCAACAACAGCGCCTCCCCGAAGGTGTCGAGTTGGAACTGCCCGCCCACCCAGTTTCCGGTTTTGGCCGACGCGCCCGGGTACCCGGGCAGCGACAGGTCGTGTTCGGGCGGCGGCATCGTCGCGTCGACGCAGTACGCCGGCCGCAGGTCAGGTCCGTCGGCCAGCACCCGTTCGGTGACGAACCGGACGGCGTCATCGAGCAGCGGATGCGGGCCGGCAGCGGCGATCGCCTGTCCGGTGTAGCACTGGTCGCGAATCCAGCAGTAGCGATAGTCGTAGTTGCGCCCTTCTTTGGCCCGTTCCGGCAGCGACATCGTCGCCGCCGCGACCATGCCACCGCCGGTGCTGGTCAGGCCGCGCAGTACCGCATAGGCCAGTTGTGCATCGATATCGGCCAGCGTGCCGGTGACCTCGGGAACAGCTTGCTTCCAAGCATTTTCGGTTCCATCCCAGGCCGTTTCCGCGCCCACAGGCTGGTCCGGCAGCTCGCGATCGGACAACTCCAACACCAGATCGTGGTCGCTTCCCGGCGCGACGTCGAGCACCATGCGTAGCGATCCGTCGGCGGCGGGGCGGGCCGTGGCCCCGCCCGCCCACCGGAATCGGTGCGGCCCCGACCGTCCGGTCCAGACGCCATCTTCGCAAGAGAGCCCCGACATGGCGGTGGCGCCGAAGTCGGCGCGAACGTCCAGTGCAACCTGCAAGCGCATCGGCCGATCGAGTGCGCGGATGCGACGTAGCACCACTGCGGTGTGCATGTCCCCGGGGAAGGCCAGCGCCTCGCGGCACTCCACGATCCCATCGGTAGTGACCCAGCGGGAACGCCAGATCAGCGATCGGTCCTCGTATCGGCCGCCCCACACGTAGCGCAGCTCCGGGGTGACGGCATAGACCCCGGAGCCCCCGAGCAGCGAACTGAAGACCGCCGGACTGTCCCAGCGGGGCAAACACATCCAGCCGAAATCGCCGCGCGGCCCGACCACGATCCCGCGTTCGCCATCGGCGATCAACGCATACTGGCGCAGCACCTGAGGCGGGAAGCGTTCAAGCAGCGGAGGTCCCTCGTCCATGGCAGATGCATACCCGCCGCCGCGCGCGGGTAGTCACCGATCCATGAGCCTGCCCTGCGGCATGCCGGTCCCCGTCGACTCGGTCGAGGTCGCCGCCTACTCGATTCCCACGGATTCGCCGGAATCCGACGGCACCGCAATGTGGGATTCCGCCACGATAGTGCTGGTAAGGGTGCACGCCGCCGGACATATCGGCACCGGCTACACCTACGCCGGCACCGCGGCGGCCACGGTGGTGCGTGACGAGCTGACCGAAGTCGTCACCGGTGGCGACGCCACGGTGCCGCCGGCACGCTGGGCCGACATGGTGCATGCGGTGCGTAACCTGGGCCGGCCCGGAGTGGTGGCCGAGGCGATCGCCGCCGTCGACGTCGCGATATGGGACCTGCGGGCCCGGCTGCTCGACGAACCGTTGGCGGTCGCGTTGGGAGCGGTGCACGAGGTCGCCCCGATCTACGGCAGCGGGGGCTTCACCTCGTATGACGACAACAGCTTGTGCCGCCAGCTCGGCGGATGGGTCGAGGAGGGCATCGGCCGGGTCAAGATGAAAGTCGGCCGAGACCCCGCCGTCGATGCCGCACGTGTGGCGGCGGCCCGCCGCGCGATCGGCACTCACACCGAGTTGTTCGTCGACGCCAACGGCGCCTACCAGCGCAAGCAGGCGCTGGGCTGGGCTGGGCGCTTCGCTGAGCAGCAGGTGAGCTGGTTCGAGGAACCAGTCAGCTCCGACGACCTCGAAGGCTTGCGCCTGCTGCGCGACCGCAGCCCGGCGGGCATGGATATCGCCGCTGGGGAATACGGCTATGACGTTCCCTATTACCAGCGCATGCTCGATGCTGGTGCCGTCGACTGTCTGCAGGCCGACGTCACCCGCTGCTTGGGCATCACCGGAGTGCTCAAAGTGGGTGCGTTGTGCGATGCCCGGGGTTTGGATCTGTCATTGCACTGTGCGCCGCAGATCAGCGCGCACGTCGGTACCGCACTGTGGCATCTGCGTCATCTGGAGTATTTCCACGATCATGTGCGGATCGAGCACATGGCCTTCGACGGTGTTCTGCTCCCGCAACCGGGCGGCGTGCTGCGTCCCGACCGCAGCTGTGCCGGTCACGGGTTGACGGTCAAAGCGACTGACCTGGAACACTTTCGGGTGGCCTGAGGTGTTCGACGGCGAAGTCCGCCGCTTGCGCGGTCATGCCGTTTGCCGCGTACGCGGCGTGCGCGGCGCCGTCGCCGCCCACCGAGCAGACCGGATCGCCGGGCGCGCACAGGTCGATCGTCTTGGCTGCATAGCCCGGCCCGACCGTCACCGGCGGCGCGCCGATGGAGTTCAGGAACGCCGCCGACGGCTTCCCCAGCAGCGCCACGGCGGCGACGTGCCCGGCCGCCTCGGGCGGTAGCGCCGCCCCGAGCCCGCCGGCCGTCGGCTCGGTGACATACCCCATCAGCGCGGCGCCGCGGGAGTATCCGCCGAGGACCATCTGGGTGCTCGGACATCCGGCTGCCATATCGCGGATGTGGCCGGCCGCATCGGTGACACCGGCGGCGGACGGGCCGAATTCGGGTACTGCCGGAAAGTTCACCGGGTAGACGTCCACGTTGCGACCCCAGGTGCGCCACCGTAGTGCGTCGATGAACTGCTGTCCGATCCATCCGACGCCGGGCGCCTCGCCGGTGCCGCGGGCGAATACCACCTGAACGTCGGGGCAGCCGGTGGCGCCCGCGTCGCCGCCGGCGGGCGAACACAGCAGCGTCCACCCAGACAGGGTCACCGCGGTGAGGATCCGAGTAATCACAGCACTTCGTCCGATACCCACTACAACCGGCGGGCAAACCGTGGTTTAGCGCGGGCGAAAACGGCAAGCCTAGTTCGGTGCCGTCGTCGACGGAACATGTGACAAACATGAATTGAAGGATTGAAGGGGAGAAGTCCATGATCACAACGTCTTTGACCAGGCTTGCCGCGGCCGGCGGCATGGCGCTGGCGTTGGCGAGCGGCACCGGACTGGCAAACGCCGTACCGGCCCCGCCGACCCAGCCAGCTCAACCGGGCCAGCCGGCCCAACCTGCTCAACCCGGACAACCGGCCCAACCCGGGCAGCCTGCCCAACCGGGGCAGCCGGTGCAACCGGGCCAATGGTCGCAGAACCCCGCGGTGAACACGACTTGCAGTTACTCGCAGGTCGTAGCGGCAATGAACGCGCAATCGCCGGACACGGCAGCACAATTCAACGCCACGCCTATGGCGCAGTCGTTCCTGCAGAACTTCCTGGCCTCGCCGGCGCCGCAGCGTGAGCAGATGCTCGAGCAGGCGCAGGGGGTGCCGGAGGCAGCGCCCTTCGTCAACATGGTCGGACCCATCGCCAAGACCTGTGACAAGTACTGAGTGATGGCTCAATCGCCCGGGGCCGGCAGCACCATCGTGGACGCGGCCAAGCGGGAAGCCGACGCATACCGCGGCGACAACCCGCGCCCGCTGGGGGGTACGCGATGGTGCTGCTGGTCTACGGCGGGTTGGTCGCGGTGGTAACCGTGGCCGCCGGGCGCCGCCTGCCGCCAGGGCTGGGCGACCGCAGACTTGCTGACGGTGACTCTCGGGACCCACAAGCTGTCCAGAACATTGGCCAAGGACGCGGTGACCAGCCCGCTGCGCGCGCCCTTTGCCCACTACGCGGGTACCGGCGGCCCCGCCGAGGTGATGGAGGAGACCAGGCGCTCCAGCGCGCTGTGTCACAGCCTGGGGGAGCTGTTGACATGACCGTTTTGTCTGGATATGCGCATCCACGACCGATGCGGATACCGCGGCGTCTAACCCGCGCACTTCGATGCGACCGCCGACCTCGCGACACCGCAGTGCCGGTTGACCGCCCGTGGCCGGCCCACGCACCCCAATGACGAGCATCGCGTTCAACTTGCCGCGGACAGTGACCCTGGCGGCGGACGCCGCACTGCTGGGCTTGGCGGGCATGCATGCCTACATGCTGGCGACCGCAGCGCACCGTCCCGGCTATTTCGCGGTGTACTGCGCCGCGATGATCATCGGCTGTGTGGTCGCCGCCGGCATCACCTGGGTCGACGTCGACGATATTGTGCCGGCCGCGGGGTGGGTGGCGGGCGGCATCCTGAGCACGGCTTTCCTGATCGGCTATCCGATCAGCCGGATGGTGAGTCTGCCGGGCCTGTCGGCGCTGACCGGGAGATGGGACCTGGCCCCGGGAAACCTGGCGCTGGCCTGCGCGGCGGCCTTCTTGGTGCTGCATCTGACGGTGCTGACCGGGGTCAATGTGGCATTCGGGCAGCGCAGGGGCTGGTATGACTGATGTTGCTCGACTATCCAGCTTGGCTGCGGATCGACCACTGGCTCAACGTCTTATTCCTAACCCTGTTGCTGCGCAGCGGCTTCGAGATCCTCTCCACCCATCCCAAGCTGTACTGGCACGCAGACAGTGCACCCGGAACGGAGTGGGCTCGCTTCACCCGCAAGGTGATGCCCACCAACAAGCTCTACGACACCCTGGATGAGGAGGAGGACTACTCTCCGCTGATCGCGCTGCCTGGACACAAAGCACTGGGCATGGGCCGGCATTGGCACTTCGCCGCCGTCATCGGCTGGATTCTCGTCGGATTGTCTTACTACGTACTGCTTTTCGTGACCGGACAATGGCACCGGTACTGGCCGTACTCCTGGTCGATCTTCACCGACGCCTGGAACGATATCGTCACCTACGCCAGCTTCAACCTGCCCCCGCTGCTGCCGGGCGAACCGCTGGACGCCATTCAGAAGCTGACCTACGCCGCGGTGATCTTCGGGCTGGCACCATTCCAGATCCTCACCGGGGCCGCGCAGTCACCGGCGATCGAGGCCCGGTTCCCCTGGTATGTGCGGATGTTCGGCGGCCGACAGGCTGCCCGCAGCCTGCACTTCCTCGGCCTGGTCGCGTTCGTGGTGTTCATCGGGATCCACCTGGCGATGGTCTTCTTCTGGGGGTGGGGCCGGCTCACGGCGTTGATGATCTTCGGGTCGGTCCGCAACGCTTACTGGGCGACCGGGCTGTCATTGCTCATCATCGCGGCTATCGTCGCGGTCCACATTGCGGCCACCGTGTGGAGCCAGCGCAGCCCCTCCTCGGTGCGGCGGGTACTCGGCGCGCTGATCAGCGTGCCGCGCAAAGGTCTGCTGCGCCGGTTGGACTCTCGGCAGAACTACCCGGTGCGCATGCTGTCGACCGAGCACCGTGTCAATGGCAAGCCGCCGACCGCCGAGTACTACAAGGTGATGGCGGTGCATAACTTCGTCGATTGGCACCTGCGGGTCGGCGGGCTGGTGGAACAACCGACGACGCTGGACCTGGCCGGGGTGCGGGCGCTGGCCGAGCCACAGACTCAGCGGGTACTGCACAACTGCGTGCAGGGCTGGACGTCGATCGGCGAGTGGACCGGCGTCCCGCTGGGAACCCTGGTGGACCTGGTGAAGCCGCTGCCGCAGGCCCGCTACGTCTGCTTTATGAGCATGCAGGACAACAGCACCGACGAGCCGAGCTCGGAAGGCGGGGGGCAGTTCTACGAGGTACTCGATCTCAAGCTGGCCCATAAACCGCAGATGCTGTTGGCCTATGCGATGAATGGCCAGCCACTGCCCATCAAACACGGGGCGCCCCTGCGGCTTCGCGCCGAGACGCAGGTCGGTTTCAAAATGGCCAAGTGGATCAACCAGATCGAGTTCGTCGACGACTACGCCCACATCGGAAAGGGCCGGGGTGGCTGGCGCGAGGACAACGTCTACTACGGCATGGACGGAGAGATCTGACGTGACCGCAACCGTCGATGCGCGCCCGGAACTGATCGATCTGAGCCAGGTCGCCAGCCGTCGGGTGTCGGACCTGGTCACGGTGCGCGGCGGATACTGCGCGGCCTGCGGTGGAACCGATTTCACGGTGGGGCAGGCGCTGTACCTGGGGTTCTTGTTCCTCGATGAAGACGACGACGCCTATCTCGTCGCACTGACCTGCCGTAATCCCTCGTGCCCGCAGCCACGAACCGCGATCCGGCTGCGATACAAGGAATTCCTGGCTAATTAGTCAGGAAGGTCGGGGCCGGCGAGATCGAATCGCTTGACTAGATCCGCCACGTCGCGCATCTCGTCGCAGATCGCGGCAAAGCGGCGCTCGGCGTCGTCGTCGAGCAGACCACGGTCGTGGTAGTACACCAGTCGGCGCAGCCGCCCGGCCAGCGCAGTACCCCACCGGATGCTCAGGTCGTAGACCTGTTCCTCGTCGACTTCGCTGCGCCGACCGAGATCCCGTAGCGCGCGCAGCTGCTCGGTGAGCACCGCAATATCGTCGTCGATGCTGATCCTCATAGCCGCGGTTTGGCGACGCTGACCACGATCGGCTGGCCCCGCAGGGTCAGGTATATCCGGTCGGGGCCGATCGCCATGCCGGACAAGGGGGCGGACCGGGCCGGCCCGGACGGTAGACCGGCCCGGTAGTCAAGGACACCCAGCACCGGAATGCTGGCGTGTGGATAGCCGGTGAAAGTCGCCGACTCGAAGACGGTCACGCCGGTATCGGTGCCGGCGTACACGCGGGTGTCGTCGGAGCCCAGGTAGCGGATCGGCGAGGAGACCGACGAGCTGCCGACGACCTGCAAACCGTGCCCGCCGCGCGCGGACTCGACGGCGTAGAGCGTGTCGCCGCGAGCGTCGGCCAGATAGACCCGGTCTCCCGCGGTTCCGTCGCCCGCCGCCACGAAAACTCTTGCGTCGTAGTGACCGCGTTGCTCCGGCGGTGACGATGAGCCCTTGTAATGCGACAGCCCACCCGGCCCGTAGACGTGGTATTCGATGGTGCGCCCGCGGTTGGCGCCGTCGATGGCACCGGTGGGGCCGGCGGACACTTGAGCGCCGGGCAGTTTCCGCAGGCCGAACTCCTCGACCGGGGTGACCGTCGCGCCGTCGGCGGACAACGCGAGCAGCACCCGCATCCCCGAGTCTTCGGCCAGCGTGGTCGGCGCCGGCCCGGCATCGACGTCACCGAGTTGCCGCAGGCCGCTCAACTCGACCGCTGCTACTCGGTCGCGCGCCGGCTGCGGCACGAACACGATCCGCTCATCGGCGCGGCTGATCTGAACATTGCGCCCGGCGCCCAGTGGCTCCGACAGCCGGGTGGCCACCGTGTCGGGGCGGGCCGGGTGATCGATCGCCGCCAATCGCCCGTCGTCGGTCAGCGCGAGCAGCGCCCCGGTGGCATACGACCATACGGGGGAGTGCAGCGGCATTCGCACCGGTACCGATACGGCTTCCGGTGTGCTCCGCGAGACCGGCGCCGAGCAGCCGACACTGGCCAGCAAACCGAGGGCTGTCGCCCCGAACCCGGCCCTCAAATTCATGACGGCGGGGTACCCCCGCAGGTGCACGGCTACACGCTTCGTTTGTGGGATCGGGCGGTCAGGTATGCGGGTCGCTATCGAGGAGCTGACCGCAGCACAGAAAGGAGAGGTCATGTCCGGATCGCTGGAAGGACGACGGGTCGCGTTTCTGGTGGCGCCGGAGGGTGTCGAACAGGTCGAGCTGACCGAACCGTGGCGCGCGGTCACCGAGGCCGGTGCGCGTCCGACGCTGGTGTCCACCGCCGATGGCCAGGTTCAGGCCTTCAACCATCTGGACCGTGCCGACAAATTCGACGTGGACCGCCAGGTCAAGGATGTGTCGGGGGATGACTTCGATGCGCTGGTGCTGCCCGGCGGGGTGGCCAACCCCGACCAGTTGCGCACCGATGAGCGCGCGGTGTCCTTTGTGCGGGAGTTCTTCGACGTCGGTAAACCGGTCGCCGTCATCTGCCATGGCCCGTGGACATTGGTCGAAGCCGGAGTCGTTGCGGGACGGCGGATTACGTCGTGGCCGAGCTTGCGTACCGATATCGTCAACGCGGGCGGCGATTGGGTCGACGAGGAGTTGGTGCGCTGCGACTGCGGGCCATCGATCCTGTTGTCGAGCCGTAAACCCGACGACCTCCCGGCCTTCTGCAATGCGCTCGTGGAAGAGTTCGCGGCACGCGGGGCGACGTTGTGATGGCAGAGCCGATGCCGGTACCGGTCGAGACCGACAACCGCCGCGCCCGACTCTGGGTCAACTGGGCCGCTGCTCTGCTGACCGCCGCCGGCGCCGCCCTGGTGATGGTGGTGGCGACGGGTGCAGTGATGAGCACCGCCGCCTGCAGCACCGCCGAGTGCCCCGACCTCGGGCCCAGTGGAGTGGTCTTCGGAATGCTCTATTACGGTGCGCCGGCCATCGCCGCATTGACCATCCTTGTCTCGTTCTTCACAGCGGGGCGCCGGCGTGGATTCCTGGTCCCGCTGGCGGGTTGGGCGCTGCTGGGGGTCGATCTGTTGGCGCTGGTGATCGCCTTTCGGCGCTAAAGAGACAGGCGGCTCGTCGATATGGATCAGCGCCGAGCACCTGTGCTGGAAGCCCTGGCCGATTACCAACGCCAGAACCGGTACGGGTTCAGCCCGCCCGGACACCGCCGGGGACGTGGCGCAGACACATCAGTCCTCGAGGTGTTGGGGGCCGATCTGTTCCGCGCCGATGTGCGCGCCCCGCGGTGGCTTGGATGACTGGGAAGCACGCGGGAAGTTCCTGACCGACGCCGAGCAGCTGATGGCCGACGCCGTCGGTGCCTCGTCGGCATTCTTCTCCACCTGTGGCAGTTCGCTTTCCGTTCGTGCCGCGATGATGGCGGTGGCCGGCGGTGCGGACGGCGGACTGCTGCTGCCCCGCGACAGCCACAAGTCCGTGGTGGGTGGACTGATCTTCTCCGGCATCCGACCGCGCTGGATCGTTCCGCGCTGGGACGCCGAACGGCATCTGTGCCATCCGCCGTCACCCGAACGGGTTGCCGGTGCGTGGGAGGAGAACCCCGACGCAGCGGGCGCGCTGGTGGTCAGCCCGTCGCCGTACGGCACCTGCGCGGACCTGGCCGCCATCGCCGAAATCTGCCATGAACGCGGCAAGCCGCTGATCGTCGACGAGGCGTGGGGTGCGCACCTGCCCTTCCATGAAGACCTGCCGACCTGGGCGATGGACGCCGGCGCCGATGTCTGCGTGGTCAGCGTGCACAAGATGGGAGCGGGATTCGAGCAGGGCTCGGTTTACCACATCCAGGGCGACCTCATCGACCGGGAGCGACTGACGGCGTGCGCCGATCTGTTGATGACCACCAGCCCCAGCGTGCCGATCTACGCAGCGCTGGACGGCTGGCGCCGCCAGATGGTGTACCACGGGCATGAACTGCTGGACGCCGCACTGAAACTGGCGCGCGATGTGCGCGGGCGCATCGATGAGATTCCGGAGGTCGAAGTGCTCGAGCATGCGTTGCTCGGTGCGGAGGCCTCCCACGATCTGGACCGGCTGCAGGTGCTGGTCGATGTGTCGGGGACCGGGACGTCGGGCTATCAGGCCAGGGACTGGCTCCGCGAGCAGCGCTGCCTCGACGTGGGGTTGGCCGATCACCGGCGCATCCTGATCACCATGTCCTTCGCCGATGACCCCGGCACGGCTGACCGGCTGCTGGACGCGCTGCGAGGGTGGCGTGACGCCGCAACGTCCTTCCAGCGACCGCCCGAGATCCGTTTGCCCTCGCCGCAGGAACTGCAGCTGGAGACCGTGCAGTTGCCCCGGGATGCATTCTTCGGCCCTACCGAGATGATCGACGCAGAGCGGGCTTCCGGACGTATCGCTGCAGAGCAGATCACGCCGTATCCGCCGGGCGTGCCGGCAGTGGTGCCCGGCGAGCGCCTCGACACCGCCGTCATTGACTATCTGCGGTCCGGGCTGGCCGCCGGGATGGCGTTGCCCGACGCCGCCGACTCGTCACTCGAGCAGATCCGAGTGGTGGCCTAGGCGCGGGTTTTGCCCCAACTGCGTCGGGGTAGCCCATAGCCATGGCACAGACGACATTGCACAGCCGGACAGACGTGGTCGATTTCCTCACCGAACAGCACCAGCGCATCAAAACGCTGTTTGACGAGACGCTGCTGGCCGCTGGCGGCGAGCGCGACGAGTCGTTCGTCCGGCTGCGCAGGCTGCTGGCCGTTCACGAGACGGCAGAAGAGGAGATCGTGCATCCGCGGGCTGCCCACGAGCTCGACAACGGCCGCGCGATGATTGACGCACGGCTGGCCGAGGAGAAGAAGGCCAAAGAGGTCCTGGGCGAGCTGGAGAACGTCAATGTCGATTCGGAGTTCTTCACCGAAAAGCTCCGGGAACTTCGCGACGACGTCCTCGAACATGCCGGCCACGAAGAACGTGACGAATTCGCCCAGCTGCGTGACGAACTCAGCGAATCCGAACTGAAGCTGTTGGAGCGCGCGGTCACGCTCGCCGAGGCGATCGCCCCGACCAGGCCGCACGCCGGGGTGGAGGGTGCACTGGCCAATGCGTTGGTCGGGCCCTTTGCCTCGATGATGGACCGGGCACGGGACGCGATCCTGGGGTATGACTCATGATCGGCCTCGGGTTGCTGCTGCTGATCCTGGGTCTGGTTTTCAACGTCTACGTCCTGTGGGCGGTCGGGATCGTCCTACTGGTCGTCGGTGCGGTGTTCTGGCTGTTGGGGGCAGTGGGGCGGCCGGTCGGCGGTAGACGCTACTGGTATTGATCGCTTGCGTGGCGTCACCGTTTGGTGTTCAACTTCCTCATTCAGAACCGCCTGTCAGACGCGGCCCCCCGCGCCCAGCGTGCCCTGCATATCCGCCTTCATGGCCACCAGTTGGGCGTTCCAGTAGCCCCAGCTGTGCACCCCTGCAGCGTCGATGTTGAACGTCGCGTTGTGACCACCCGCCCCGGTGTAGGCGTCGCGGAAGGCGACGTTGCTCTGCATGACGACCTGCTCGATCACCTGGCCGGGCAGGCTGCCCTCGCCGATCTCAGACGGAGTGCCGTTGCCGCTGTAGATCCACAGTCGAGTGCCGTTGCCGGCCAGGCGCCCGGCTTGGACGGTCGGGTCGTCGCGCTGCCATCCCGCGCTGCCCGACGGTCCCCACATGTCCTGGGGGTTGAACCCACCCTCGTCGCCCATCGCCATCCCGATCAACGTGGGTCCGTTGCCGCTGGACGGGGTCAGCAGCGCCGAAAGTGAGGCCGCATAGGCGAATTGCTGCGGGTGGTAGGCCGCTAGGATCAGTGCAGACGACCCGGACATGGAGATGCCCACCACCGCGTTGCGGGTGGAGCGCACGCCTTTCCCGGCAAGGAAGTTCGGCAGCTCACTGGTCAGAAACGTCTCCCATTTGTAGGTCTGCCCATTGGCCGACCCATACCAGTCGGTGTAGAAGCTGGAACGCCCACCAACCGGTGCCACCACCGACATCCCGGAACCGGCGTACTCACTGAACGCCGGCGTCTCGATGTCCCAGCCGCTGCGATCGTCGCGAGCCCGCAAGCCGTCCAATAGGTAAACGGCCGGCGCGCCGCCGCCCTGGAATTCAACGGTGATGTTGTGGCCCATGCTCGGCGAGGGCACCGACAGGAATTCGGGCCCGGCGGCGCCGGCGGGCGGGGCCGATGCGCCCAGGCCGATCAATGCCGGCAGCAACGCTGCCGCCGCTGCGACCGCGCTGACCCGGCGCGGCCGGTGCGTTGCGTTGTTCCACATCGTTCTCCCCTTTCGCGCAGACCCGAGCGCCAAGGCCCGTCGGCCGGGTGTGCGAGAGGGGAGAGATCGACACAGGTCCCGAAGGCTTTGGGTCCACCCGTCGGCATTGCGAAAATCCGCGGATGGCTGCCCTGCAGTCTGAAGACAGATATCTGACCTACTTGTCTTAACAAAGTGGGGCACCGTTGTCCAGAGTGTTCGTCAAAGCACTGCCGCGATAAAAAATTCCGCGCAAGCGGTTTGAGTCGAGTGCGCGGTGGGCACCTACACCGACATGTCCGCGCGTACCATCCTCGATTCCATTGGCCCGCTGACAATCGCGGTATCGGTAGCCGGTACCGCGATGCTTCTGGCTTCCGGCGCTCCCACCGCTAGGGCTGCGCCGTGCCCCGACACCGAGGTTGTCTTCGCGCGGGGAACCGGTGAGCCGCCGGGCGTGGGCCCGACCGGTCAAGCGTTCCTCAATGCGCTGAACGCACGCCTGGGAACAAGCCCAACCGTTTACGCGGTCAATTACCCGGCCAACGACCACTGGGACACCGGCGTCGACGGCATTCGGGACGCGGGTGCTCACGTCGTCTCCCGGGCGACCAGCTGTCCCAGAACCAAGATGGTGCTGGGCGGCTACTCCCAGGGCGCGGCGGTGATGGGTTTCGTCACGTCGGCTCAGGTGCCCGACGGGGTCGATCCGGCGATAGTTCCCAAGCCGCTGGACCCCGACGTCGCCGAACATGTCGCCGCGGTCGTGTTGTTCGCTATGCCCAATGAACGGGCGATGAACTTCCTCAAAGAGCCCACGATCGCGATCGGACCCCTGTACCAGGCCAAGACCCTGCAGGTGTGCGCCGTCGAGGACGCGGTGTGCTCCGACGGCATGAACTTCGCGGCGCACGACAGCTACGCCGGCGACGACGCAACGATGGTCCAACAGGGGGCCGACTTCGCCGCCCGCCAGCTCCAGGGCCGCGTGGGATAGTCCGCTGGTCGGGCGCAGACATCGCCGCCGACGGTGGCGGCGAGCGGATCCGGGTCACCGATCCTGACCAGGTCCGCCGCTCCATCCACGGAACCGCCGTCGACAACTTCGTGGCGTGGTACGGGATGCGCTATGTTGCTGGCCTTTTCGGTTTCGGCCGTTCGGTCTGATACGCGCCGCCCGCAACTATCCGGCGGCATGCGCCGGAGTTCTGTTGATCGGGCTGATGCTGCTGTGCTTCGATGCGACCTTGCCGGCGACCCTGCCCGCACTGTTTCCCGCCCCGGTGCGCTACGGAGCGCTGGGATCGGCTTCAACCTGTCGGTCTGGGTGTTCGGAGGTACCACACCGTTGATAGCCGAGACATTGGTCTCGGCCACCTGCAATCCGATGACCCCGACCTACCTTTTGGTCGTAGCCGGGGCCATCGGTGCGCTCGCGCTGGTATTCACCCCCGAGGTCGCTGGCAGGCGGTTACCCGGCTCGGGGTCGGCGGTAGAGAGCGAAGCACGTGCACGCGAACTCGCCGCGGGACGTGAGGGTTAGCGGACGTGCCGAAACCCCTGCACGCCGGCCAGCGCGTCGGCCACCGACGACATCGTCGGCACGGCGTTGCCCGGGTCGCAGATCCGCAGCAGTCGTGACACGGCGACGCCGGGCACCGTCGTGCAGTAGACCATGGCGTCGGCGCATCGGTCGGTGATGGTCTTCAGGGCTGAAAAGCCAGCGGTGCCAATAAATTCCAGATCATTGAGGTCCAGTACCAACCACTCGCAGTAGCTCGCGCATCGTTGCACGTAGTCGGCCAACTGGCCGGCATTGGAGGCGTCGAGTTCGCCGCCCACGCTGATCACCGCGCCGGAGCGTCCCCAGCGGGTGACGGAACGGGCGGTGCGGCTCGCCCAGGTATCGGACGGGGGAAGGGAATGTATTCGGTTCGCCGGGAACACCGATCCGGCGGCTTTCAAAGCGGGCATTGAATTACTCCATCAGTCGAAACTCGTACTGTGGATCGCGTCGATGCGAGTTACACCTTCACGGATGAGATGCAGGGAGGAAGCCTCCCTGGCTAGCGTGGGTGACGCGTCTTTCCGGGTGGCTGTGAACTCAACCTGCTAACGAACCTACGCCGGTCTTCGGCGCACTGCAACGATTCGGTAACGGTACCTATTTTGATCGCCTCCGAATGGCCTTGCAGCAAACCGCTTCGGGGACCATTTCCACGTTTAGGCGTCGGTGTCGCGGGTAACAACCGATTATGGCATTTCCGCAGACCACCCA
This sequence comes from Mycolicibacter sp. MU0102, assembly GCF_963378105.1. Lineage (NCBI taxonomy): Bacteria > Bacillati > Actinomycetota > Actinomycetes > Mycobacteriales > Mycobacteriaceae > Mycobacterium > Mycobacterium holstebronense. Next base: position 3,407,141 of record NZ_OY726398.1, on the reverse strand, counting down.
GCGTTCGCTGCTCGTCTGGCATGTGCACGGGTCGTGGATGGACTCCTTCGTCGCCGGCGAACACCGCTACCTCATTCCGGTCAACGTTCCGCATGATCCCGACGGTCGCGGTTTGTGCGGTCGCGACTGGCCCCATGCGCAAGAAATTCCCCTGGCCGAACTGCGTGAACACGACATCGACCTGGTGGTACTGCAGCGACCACACGAGCTTGAGCTCACCGCACGCCTGCTGGGCCGGCGGCCCGGAATCGATGTTCCCGCGGTGTACGTCGAGCACAACACCCCGCGGCCGTTCGTGGTGGAGAGCCTGCACCCGATCGCGGATCGCGGCGACATCCCGCTGATCCACGTCACCGCGTTCAACCAGCTGATGTGGGACAACGGCCGGGCGCCGACCATGGTGATCGATCATGGCATCGCCGACCCAGGCCATCTGTACACCGGGGACATCGCGGCCGCCGGAGCCCTGATCAACGAGCCGCTGCGGCGGTGGCGCACCGTCGGCGCGGACCTGCTGGGCGCGTTGGGGCAATCGGTGCCGGTCGACGTTTGGGGGATCGGCACCGAAGATCTCAACGATCCGGCGCATCGGTGCGCAGGCGTCGTCGGCCATGGCGACCTGCGCACCGACCAGTTGATGAAGGAACTGGCGCACCGGCGGGTCTACCTGCACACCGCGCGCTGGACGTCGCTGGGCCTGTCGCTGCTGGAAGCCATGTTCCTGGGAATGCCGGTGGTGTCGGTGGCCGCCACGATGGCCCCGATCGTGGTGCCCCCCGAGGCGGGCGTCGTCAGCGCGGACCTCGACACCTTGCGGACTGCGCTCAGCGGTCTGGTCGCCGACCGCTATCTGGCCGAGGTGGTCGGCAAGGCGGCCCGTAATTACGCCATGGAGCACTTTGGACTCGACCGATTCCTGCGTCAGTGGGACCAGGTCATCGAAGCGCAATGCAGCGCCAGGAGTAGCGGGGGAGTACTGCCGTGAAGGTCGCAATGATTTCCGAACATGCCAGCCGGCTGGCAGCGCTGGGCGGAGTCGACGCCGGCATGTGCGAAGCCGTCAACGTCATGGCCGTATCCACGGTCCGGATGGCTGCTCGGGTCTCGGGCTCTGGGTGATGGCCGGCGCGCCAAATATGTAGGGCCTGAGCGTTATTTGGCTAACCCTTGGTTCTGGAACACGGTTTACCTTCCGCGACGCTGAAGTGCTTGTCGCCGCCGGATGATCGGAGGAATATGGTGGCATCTAACGGGGGACCTGGGCGGAGCCGAGACATGGCGGTGGCGAGCCGCAGTGACATGATGCGCGACGTGGCGGAGCTGGTGCAGACGTTGAATCAGCGAGCACGTGTCGACGCCGACGGTGCGCTCGATGAACTGGTGGCGAATCTGTTGGGGCACATGTCTTGTGCGCAACACGCTGGTGTCACGCTCACGACATCGGGTGGCGAGGTGCGAACTCTGGCCGCGACTGACCGGTACCCGGCGGTGCTGGACGACATCCAGCGCCGGCAGCGGGAGGGGCCCTGTCTGGCCGCGGCATGGAAGCATCACGTCATTCGCCTGGATGACATCTGCAGCGAGGAGCGCTGGCAGTTGTATTGCCGGGAGGTCGCAGCCACGACTCCGATCCGTTCCGTTCTGGCATTCGAAATATTCACCGGTGACGGCACCACAGGTGCCCTGAACTTCTACTCCCAGTCCGCGAACGTTTTCGACGACGACTCGGTGGAGTTGGGTTTGGTTTTGGCTACCCACGCCGCCCTGGCTTGGCATATGGTTCGCCGCGACGAACAGTTCCGCAGCGCGCTGGCCTCCCGTGACGTTATCGGCCAGGCCAAGGGCATGCTCATGGAGCGGTTCGACATCGACGCGTTACAAGCCTTCGAGCTGCTCAAGCGACTATCGCAGACCTCCAACACGCCGCTGGCTGAGGTGGCACAGCAACTGGTGGGTCGCGCAGGCACGGAGGAGCTAGGCAGCGCGTTAAGGTCGGCTTTCCGCCCTGATCGCCGCCCAGACGGTCTTGCCGCGAGGGGTGGGGATACTGCCCCATGCGCGACTCAGCGCGCAGACAACCGCTAGGCCCGAGGCCCGGGCCGGGAAGCCGTCAGTCGCTTCGTGGAGCACCGCCGGGGCGGCCTCTGCGTCTTGGACCGCGATGGTGACCGTGGAGCCGGCGCTTTCCAGCAGCACCGTCGGTGAGCTTTCTGTGTGGCGCAATACATTCTCCACCAGCACGTCCACGATCACCTTGGTCGTTGGTATCAACTGATCCTGCGACCAGCTAGCCAGCCATTCCGCGACGAAGTCACGGGCGCGGCGCAGGCTGCTCAAGCGGCGTGGCAATTCTGTGCTGGCCCTGCAGCGGGTGCGGTTGGAGCGTGGCACCGAGCCCAACGCAGTCTCAAGGTCCGGGTGTGCCGGGACGTAGCGCGTCACGCCGGTTTCGGCGAGCCGCGCCATTGTTTCGAGGCGGTCGCAGACCAACAGGATTGGGATATCGGGCCAGACCCTCACATGCCAACGGGCGCTGGTGAACACGGCCCACGCTGAGAGCGCCGGGACGTGCAGTTCGCCGACGTCAACCAGCACCGCGGGCGGTTCGGTGAGCGCTGCCTTGATCACGCTGTCGCGCAGTTGGAGGTAGTTGCTGCTGTCCAGGGTTCCGACAGCGGTCAGCAGGCACACCCCGCCCACGTCACTTGCCGACACAGTGAGTTGACCTGGCGCCCTAGTCATGGCCGCACCCGGTCTGCAGTCCGTCATCGCACTCGTACACCACTGAGGGGCTAATTACCCGCCCGTGGCGACAAGTTCACCTGTCGTGCCGTCGCAATTTCAGCTCACAGTCAACAGGGTGTGGTCCAGATCGGAGAGCACCTCAGACGGCAGCTTGCCGGTGAAAGCGGCCAGGAAGCGAGCTGCCAGGTCTCGCACTTTGACGTTGGTCTCCTGCGAGCGCCACACCAGGATGTCGAACGCGCGTTCGGCGGAGATGCCGTAGGCCACCATCAGCACGCCCTTGGCCTGCTCGATCACCGCACGGGACTCGGCGACCTCGGAGACCGCGGCGCTGACATCGGCCTGCAGCACATTGGTGACGTCGACATAGAAGCCGGCCGTGCCGGTCACCGTGCCGGCGTCGTCGAGCATGCGGTCGCCGACCACGATCACCCAGTGCTCTTGCCCGCCGGTGTCGATGATCCGGTGCCGGCTGCTGAAGGGCTCGCCCTCCACCACGCGTTCCAGCACCTCAGCCACTTGCGCGCGGTCCTCGGGATGCTTGTGCTGCAGCAGCAACTCGGTGCTCGGTGTCACCGTGCCCGGCTCGTAGCCGTGCATGCGGGCTACCGTATCCGACCACTCCCAGCGCTGCTCGCCGAGCCAGTAACGGAACCGGCCGACCCGCTGCGGCTCACCGTGGCCGACTACCAGATCGAGATCACTCTGGACCTCAGAGTCGTCGCCCATTGGCATCGCGAACGAAGCGTTGACATCCCCGACCACCGCATACCCGCCTTCTCGTACCCCAACAGTATGAGCTGATTCCAATGGCCGGCGGGGCAAACCGCAGCCTGGAATCGCAGGAATGAACGCACGGACGATCCAGACTGGCGCTGCCTCCTGAACGCCCGAGCGACGTAACTATCCACAATTTCGTCGCGCTGCGCAACTACCACTGTGTTTCCCCGTCGGACGAGCCGGGTAAGCGCTGTGACAGGTGTGTTCCAGCAAAGCGGACCGCCACGAAATATCGACTCGATGGAAGGAGTCAGAAGTGAAGCTCTCCAAGACTGCGGCCAAGACCGCCGCCGGCGCGGCCGGAATTGCCGCGCTGAGTGTTTTCTCCGCGACCACCGCCACGGCCGAGCCGGCGATCCAACCGTTCGGCACGCCCGAACAGCTCAATGACGGTGCGATGGCCACGTCCTACACAGTCAGCAACCTGGGGCCCGCCAACGTCACCATTCCCGGGTACCAGCCTCACGGCAAGCTGTATCAAGCCGACGTGACGGCTCGTGCCGACCGGGGCACGGTGACCCCGGTGGTCGCCGACTTCAACGCGAGAGCGGCGAACAGCGACACCTACCGGGTGATCAACACGGTGCCCACTCCGGGCGGTATCAATCCCGGACCGATCGCGCAGGGCGCTGCGGCGAACGGCAAGATCTACTTCGATGTCACCGGTCCGGCGCCGGATGGAGTCGTATACAACGACGGTGTCCAGGACGTACTGGTCTGGACCAGCAAGGCCTGACGCCGGCGTTGAGCTGGGCCCGATCTTCGGATCGGGCCCAGTTTCGCTTGGCTTGCCCACCGGCCCTGCCGGTAGCCACGGTTAGCCACGGCCACGACGGGTATGTCTGACTCATGACGTCCCTGAATTGCTCGTTGTGGGGGGAGAAGTTTCGTCCCACGGAACTGGCTCGCCCGGAGATCCGGGCGACTTCGCGCGAGTTGGCGGCGTAAGTGTCATGGCATCGGCGAAAGAGCCTGGGGCGCAGCGCTACCTACCGGAGCGGCGGACGCTGGGAGCCCTGCGTGAGGCGGCTGCGCAGTGCCGAGGTTGCACCCTGTACCGGGACGCGACACAGACCGTGTTCGGCGAGGGGCGGCGGGGTGCGCCGCTGATGCTGGTCGGTGAGCAACCCGGGGATCACGAGGATCTTGAGGGCCACCCGTTTGTGGGCCCGGCCGGGCGGTTGTTGGACCGTGCGGTGCGCGACGCCGGCATCGATCCGGCGCAGGCGTATGTCACAAACGCGGTCAAGCATTTCAAGTTCACCCGCCGCGAGGGCAAACGCCGGATCCACCAGAAGCCAGGCCGCACCGAGGTGGTGGCGTGCCGGCCGTGGCTGATCGCCGAGATCGACTCGGTGCGGCCGGAAGTGGTGATCTGCCTGGGCGCCACGGCCGCGCAGTCGCTGCTCGGGCCCTCGTTCCGTATCTCCACCGGGCGCGGTGAGCTGCTGTGCCTGCCTGGCCTAGCGGGGTCCAACGGCCGGCCGAGGGTCCTGGCCACCGTTCATCCTTCGGCGGTGCTGCGTGACCGCAGCGACCAGCGTGCGCAGGCCTACGAAGCATTCGTCGACGACCTGCGGAAGGCCCGTAACGCCGTGACCGGAGGTGGTGCACCGCTGGTGCACTCCACCGTTTGACAAAGCCGGTGGCGGGTAACCGTGTGCCTGTTGAAGGGAGCAATCAATGCCGAAAACCGCGGACTTCATCCTCGATAGGCTCCGTCAGTGGGGGGTGCACCGGATCTTCGGTTACCCCGGTGACGGCATTCTTTCGATGGTCGGCGCCCTGGACCGCGCCGGCGGAGACCCAGAACTCATCCAGCCGCGCCATGAAGAGATGGCGGCCTTCATGGCCACTGGCCACGCCAAATTCACCGGGGAACTCGGATGTTGCCTGGCCACATCCGGCGGCGGAGCGATACACCTGCTGAACGGTCTCTACGATGCCAAACTTGACCACCAACCGGTGGTTGCGATCATCGGTCAGCAGAAGCGGATGTCGCTGGGCGCGGCCTTCCAGCAGGAGATCGACCCGAACTCGCTCTACAAAGACGTCTCGTCGGACTTCGTCCAGACCTGCATGGCGCCGGTACAGGCACGCCACCTGGTGGACCGGGCCTGCAAGGTGGCGCTGACCAATCGAACTGTGGCAACCATCATCCTTCCCGAGGACGTTGCCGAGGAGGAGGCGGTCCCCTCGCCACCGCGCCAGCATGGGGCCGTCTTCAGCAGTGTCGGGTGGACCAAATCGCGAATGATCCCGCCGCAGAACGAGCTGCGCAAAGCCGCCGAGATCCTCAACGAGGGTGAGAAGGTGGCGATCCTGGTGGGTGCGGGAGCTGCTGATGCCGCCGACGAAGTGGTGGAGGCCGCCGACCTGCTGGGCGCCGGTGTCGCCAAGACGTCGTTGGGGCGCGCCGCGCTCCCTGATGAACTGCCGTATGTGACCGGGCCGATCGGTCTGCTGGGCTCCACGGCCAGCGAGGCCATGATGTCGGGTGCCGACACCTTGCTGATGATCGGGACCAGCTTTCCCTACGCCGAGTGGTTGCCCAAGGAAGGGCAGGCCCGCGGGGTGGAGATCAACCACGATGGCCGGATGATCGGGGTGCGCTACCCGGTACAGGCCAACCTAATCGGCGACTCCAAAGACACTCTGGCCGAACTGATTCCGTTGCTGAACCGCAAGGAGGATCGGTCCTGGCGTCGCAAGATCGAAAGCGAAGTGGAGACCTGGTGGCGGGTTCTCGACGACCGGGCGCACGACAAGGCCAACCCGCTCAATCCCGAACTGGTGGTCCACGAGCTCTCCAAGCGCCTGCCTGACAACGCCGTCGTCACCACCGACGCGGGGTCGGTCGCCAACTGGTGGGCGCGGCATTTGCGGCTGCGGCGCGGCATGGCGGCCTCGCTGGCTGGGAATCTCGCGACCATGGGTCCCGGGACCCCCTATGCGATCAGCGCCAAGCTCGCTCACCCGGACCGGCCGGTGATCGCCGTCGTGGGCGATGGCGTGTTCCAGATGAATGGGATGGCCGAGATGATCACTGTGAAGCGCTATCTGGACCGGTTGTCCGATGGTCCGCTGATCTTCTGCGTCTTCAACAACCAGGACCTCAATCAGGTGACCTGGGAGCAGCGGGCGATGGGCGGTGAGCCCAAGTTCGAAGACTCGCAGATGATCCCGGATGTGCCTTATGCCGAGTTCGCCAAACTTCTGGGACTGACCGGAATTCGATGTGACAGCCCGGACACGATCGGGCAGGCCTGGGATCAAGCGCTCTCTGCGCCCGGGCCGGTGGTGCTGGAAGTCGTGGTGGACCCCGACATACCGCCGGTGCCGCCGCACATCGAGAAGATGATCGCCAAGAACACCGCCAAAGCGATCATCAAGGATCCCGACCGAGTAAGCGTGGTCACCAAGGGTGCGAAGCAGAAGATGCACGAGTTCACCGAATCGGCCAAGCAGTCGGTGCGCGATATCCGCAGCAAGAACGGCGGGTAATCGTCGATGACTACGTTGGGGGTGCCCGGAGCCCTGCGGCGTCGGCCGCCGAATCTAGATGGTGTCTATGTGCCGCAAGAGGATTCGCATCTTCTCATTGAGACCATGGAAAGCACTGGGCTGGCCCGCCGGGCCAGGGTGTTGGACCTGTGCACCGGCAGTGGGGTGGCGGCCATCGCGGCGGCGGAGCTGGGCGCGGACAGTGTCACCGCGTTCGATATCTGCTCGCGTGCCGTTCGGTGTGCTCGGGATAACGCGCGTGCCGCCGGCGTAAACGTGGCGGTGCGGCGGGGGCCATGGAGTGACGCGTTGCGTTGCGCCCCTTTCGACCTCGTGGTGACCAACCCGCCCTATGTGCCGTCGCCGCGTGACGGCGGACCCATTCCGTCAGCGGGCGGCCCGGAACGGTCGTGGAACGGTGGCGTGGACGGGCGGGTTGTGTTGGATCCGCTCTGCCGGTCGGCGGCGGCGCTGTTGCGCCGCGGCGGTTCCCTGCTGCTGGTGCAGTCCGCCCTCGCCGACGTCACGCATTCACTGGAGATGTTGCGGGACTCGGGATTGTCAGCCGAGATTGACGCAGTCAGGAATATTCCGTTCGGGCCGGTGCTCTCGGCGCACGCGAGCTGGCTGGAATCCACGGGCCGGGTGTCGCACGGTTGCCGCGTGGAACAACTGGTGGTGATCCGGGCGGACAAGCTATGACGACGCCGGAGAAAAGAGTGGTACAACCGGTCCGCAACGGCCCGGTTCTGATCGCGGGTCCGGTCCGGATCGAGACGCCCGAGGGCGTCGTCGAATCCGATCGCTTCATGGTGGCTGTCTGCGCATGTGGGCGCAGCCGCAACTATCCACTGTGCGACACCAGTCACCGTTGCCGGAAAACATCACGCCGTCGTACCGATGCAGACGGTGTCAAAGCCGAGTAACTACCGGGCGGTTGGCTCATCGGTCGGCGTCGTAGTCGTCGTCGGGCAGTGGAACACTGATGGCCTGATCAATGAGATCGGCCGGATTGGCATCGGTGTCGTCGGCATTCTCCAGAACGGCGGGATCGAGCCCGTCGTCGTCGCTCCCGTCGGCGGGGATCTGCTGTTCGGCGAGATCTGCCTCTGGAACATCAGGGTTGGTCATCATGACCCCTTTCGTTTCCGCGTTCGGGCCGGGTCGGCGCGTTGGGTGGCGAGCAGCGCATAGTCCGTTCTCAGTTGGGAGTTGTCCGACCTCAGCTGGGTGTTGTCGGATTCCAGTCGGCTGTTGTCGGACTCCAATCGGGCGTTACGTGCTTCCAGGCCGAGGATCTGTCCGATACCTGCCACGTTGATGCCGATCTCTACCAGCTCTGTGATCCGTCGAAGCCGCGCAAGATCGTCATCGCTGTAGCGGCGTGTGCCGCCCGCGGTGCGCGCCGGGGTGAGCAGGCCGCGGCTCTCGTAGAGCCGCAAGGTCTGCGGACCGATACCGGACAACTCAGCTGCCACCGAGATGCCGTATACCCCAAGCCCGGATCGGGCATTCATCTCGTCGTCCACCGCGCGTCGCTTCCACTCGTCGAAATTTTCTCGTACACCCCTTGCATGAACCTACCACCGGTGCTATATAAAAATCTATGTCGGCAGACATAGATGATCTGCCGCAGACAGAGGAGGTGGAGATGATGTTGATGCGTACCGACCCGTTCCGTGATCTCGACCGCTGGACCCAGCAGGTGTTGGGCACCGCGGCGCGGCCGGCGGTCATGCCGATGGATGCTTGGCGCGACGGCGACCAGTTCATCGTCGAGTTCGACCTGCCCGGGGTGGCAGAGGATTCCCTGGATCTCGATGTCGAACGCAATGTGCTGACGGTGCACGCCGAACGCCCGGGTCTGGATCAAAGCCGCGAGATGGTGTCCGCGGAACGGCCACGCGGTGTGTTCAGCCGCCAGCTGTTCCTCGGTGACAATCTGGATGCCGGCCAGATCCAGGCCAGCTATCAAGACGGCGTGCTGAGGCTGACAATCCCGGTCGCCGAGAAGGCGAAGCCCCGGCGGATCAAGATCGCCAGTAGCCACGGCGAACGGGCCATTAACGCCTGATTGCAAGAGGCCGGGCGGCGGCCTGCTAACCGGTGAAGGAGGTGTGCGCGATGACCACCGACACTTTGACCGCGGAGGTGCTCGACGAGGCGGAGAGCATTGTGCGCGCCGAATGGCTGCGCCTGTTGACCGCCGCAGTGCCCGGGTATTGGACCGCGGTCTCCACCGACATGCCCGTCGCCCGGCCTCGTCCCCCGAAGCTCGTCCTGTGCGGCCTCCCTAGTGGACGGCGCGACGTGTCGCTGCCGTCTGGGCGCCGACACCGGTCGGCCACGCGGCGGCGTACCAGGAGGGTGTGGCCGACGCAGCGGTCCCCTCCGTGACGCCGCCGGGCGGTGAGTCGTGTGTCGCTCGCAGCTATTCGACCATTGTGAGCGTTCGACGCAGACCGGGGACTGCGTGCGCATCGCCACCGATGTGGCAGCGAAATACGCTTAGCCGCGCGTGATATCACCGTATGGGCTGACGGGGTCACGCTGCCGCAGTGCTCTCCGCGGCAGCGGGCCCCGCCGCCCTGACCGAATCCGAACAGCAGCCGTCACACCGTCGTCTCGAGGCGGACGTTGGCGAAGCCCAGTAAATTGACCAGCCGGTGCACGACTGCGCGATCGCTGCGCAGTAGGGCCGTTCTGCCGTGGGCGGCGCAGTAGCGGTCGAGCAGGCAGAGTTGCCGGTGACCGACGAATTCCAGTTCCCGCGCGTCGATCTCGAGGGTGTCGTGCGACAAGAGTGGCAGGACCCGCTGCAGGGTGGTCAGGAACAACGGCTCGCTGGCGGCGTCGAGCGTGCCGGCTAGGGCGATGGCATTGCGCCCGGCGGGCTGGGCATACAGCTGAAACGGTACCGAACTGGGTCCGGCCGCCGGGTGCAGGCACAACAACCCGGCCGCGGCGTCGCCGAGCTCGGCGACGTTGTAGCCGCACATCACCGCGACCGGCAGGGTGGAGATTCGCCGGTCACCGAGGAATTCCAGAGCCGCCTGCGCGTCGCGCTGTGCGGGTGTGCGCACTACCGGCGTGACATCGATGACGATTCGTAATCCGCTGTAGCCGTCGGCGACCGCAGCGACCGCAGCCGCCGCATAGCGCTCGGTCATACGCTCGGCGTCGACGACCTCGCCTTGGAACAAGAAGTGCTCCGGCACGGTCTTAACGTGTACCTCGCGGGCGTCCTTTCCGAGGCCGGCCGCGGCCAAGGCTGCCCGCATCGTGGCGGGATCGTCCGCGCCGACATAGCCGACGCGTTGGTCGAGGTTCAATCCATCCGCGACGTACTCCGCCGCACGGAGCAGGAACTCCCCGGGATCTTGGTATTCCCAACCGACGTGGCCGAATTCGCCGGACCGATCTGCTCGATACGCCCTCATCACGCCGACTTCCTCATCCGCAGATGCGCCTGCACCGTGGTTCCGCTCGCCGCGGTGTGGATGCGTACCAGGTCCGCTGTCGCGTTGACCACGAACAGTCCGCATCCGTGGTCGTAGTCGCTGATAAGGGGCCGCCGCCCGGCCAGCCGATCGGTCAGGAGGCCGGAATCGCGTACCTGACAGATCAATTGGTCGCTCTCCGCCCACAGCAGCAAAGTGCACGGGCCCCGGCCATGCTGCAGGCTGTTGGATGCCAGCTCGTTGACGATCAACTGCAGATCCGCGACCTCGGCGGCAGCGAAACCGAACCACCGGGCGTACTTGGCGGAGAACTGGCGCGCCCCGGCCAGATCGGACAGTCGGTGCAAGGTGTAGTTTGCGGCGGTAGCACTGCCCGGCAGTGGTTCGTTGTAGCGCTCCCACGCGGCGTCGGGAGCGAAGCCGGAGCTGGGTTGCTCCGGGTGGCCGGAATGCCCGAGGCTCGGGTGGGTGATCTCGGCATCGACGAGAATGTCGGAGTCCAGATGCGTTGCATCGTAAGGACAAAGCATGGTGAGATCTCGTCCGGTGAACGCCTCGTTGACCAGAGCCTCATGCTGCACGCAGGCCGGATATTCCAGCTTTGACCGGCCGCTCCAGACCGGCTCGGCCACCATCCGTACCGGACCCGACGGGTGTCGGGCCGCGAAAGCCCCCAGTACACCGCCCAGAATATGAGTCGGGTTGCGTCCGACCTGGCTCATATCGGACAGGCTCGCCGTCTTGGGTGCGCCCGCAGGAAGGGCATTGCGGAGCAGCGAGAGGTTTGGTTCTGGCACCGCCACCAAGATCGGAAATTCGGCGGCCACCGCGTCGGCGATATACGGCACCAGGTAGTCGAGATATTCCTGCGGTGAGCGGTAGAACAGCGCGATATGACTGAAGGAGCCGCGATCAGCGCCGGCGGCGACAGTCATCGAGAGTGCCCCTGTCATCCAACGCGAATCGGCCGCACAGCTACGCCAACCCCAACTGTGCGAGGCACGATCCGACTGTTTGCGCTATCCCGCGGTTGGCATCAGTACCAGTAACGCCGACCCGCGACCGGACGACCGACCGCGCCCAGAATCCACAGGGCAGCACCGACGACCAGCAGAATGACGCCGATCGTCCAGAGGATATTGATCTTGAAAATGAGCGCCAGAATAAGCAGGACCACTCCGAGGGCAATCATCGCCAATCCTTTCTCAGACAATCAAACCGACCGCACCCAACGAAGAGGGTTGCGGTAAATGACAATCGGACACAACCGGGTTGAACCCGAGGTAGTTCAACGGACCCGCCAATGTTGTGACAGCGATGGTTCCGGCAGTTGCACAGCTCGTTTGGCTGCCGTGAAAATAGTCGCGCTGCCATGCCGCAAAGACGCCGATCAGCAGCCAGATCAGCACAATAGTCCCGGCCAATCCACCGAATCGCATCCGTCCTCCATTCATCTGTACCCCGATCAGTTCCCCATTCGAACGCGCTCGAAACCTGGCAATCCTCACGGGAGCCGGGCGATGTTTGGCCGCCGCGGCGCCGGGGTACTGCGGGGATTCGGTGGAACATCGGCGAACGAACGGGGGTGCGCAGATGACGTTGCTGGAGACAGCCGAATCCGGTGTGCGGGTGGGCAGTCACGCGGAGTGGATCGGTGAAGCCGGTGACATTGTCGACCGGATGCTCCGCAACGTCGCTCACGGCCGCTTCGAAAGATCATTGTCGGCGCTGACGGCGTTCGCGGCGATTGTCACGACCGCCGAGATCTATCTCGAGCATTACAAGGCCGGCTTCGGCAACAAGTGGATGTGGAGCCCGGTCCTGGTCACGCCGCCGGTGGTGGTCGCCGGGGTCGCAGGGGTGTTCTCCCGCCGCTGGGCCAAGCGCTGGCTGCCATTGACCGCAGGGGTGTACGCCGCTAACGGCCTGCTGGGGGAGTACCTGCACGCTCGCGGGGTCGCTCGCAAGCCCGGCGGCTGGAAGATGGCGTCCTACAACGTTCCGATGGGGCCGCCGATCGCAGCGCCCGGTCTGATGGCAATGGTCGGTGGGATGGGCTTGCTGGCTGCGGTGCTGCGCCGCGAACGCTGAGGGGCCGGCAGCCATGGCCGACACCTCCCGTCCCGACCACCTGCCGAACCTACGTGCCGATCGTCAACCACCGCATCCGTCCTGGCTGCCCCGGCAACGCCGCGGCGTCACACCGCAGATGATCGGGCGCTATCCGGACTTCGATGTACTCGCTTCCAAGGACCGCTGGGACGAGGCCACCAGACAGGTGGTGCTGGCCCGGCTGGAACCGCCGGGGCCGCTACGGTTCTTCACCCCTGCCGAGGAACCCACCCTGCGGTCGTTCTGCGACATCGTGCTGGCACAAGACGCCGAACCGCGGGTTCCGGTCGCCGAATTCGTCGACGCCAAACTGGCCGACGGCCAGCTCGACGGCTACCAGTACGCCGACATGCCCGACGACCGGGACACCTGGCGTCTGGTGTTGCGCGGCTTGGACGAGGCCGCCGGACAGCGATACGGCAAGGCGTCGTTCGCCCAGGCCGAGATTCCCACCCAACTGGCTCTGGTCGATCAGTTCTCCCGCGGCCGATTGCAGGGCGGCTCCTGGTCGCAGCTGAACGCGACCCGAGCGTGGTCGGTGTGTATGCGGATGACCCTGTCGGCGTTCTACTCCCATCCCTGGGCGTGGAACGAGATCGGCTTCGGCGGCCCGGCCTACCCGCGCGGATACATGCGGCTCGGCGGCCCGAGCGGTCCGGCAGCGGCGCGTGAGCCGTTCGAAACGCGTGGTGCCATCGACAAAGACCCGGTCGAACTGGTGCAAGAAGAGGATTCGTAGTGGGCGACTTCTGGCGCGGCCTGCTCAAGGGATCGTTGGGCCCACCCGACAACGACTCGCGGTTCCTGCTGGACGTGCAGTCGCGGGAACTGCCCGGAGAGAAGACGATGCGCCGGTATGCACTCAATGACGAGGTCGACCTCGTGGTCATCGGCGCCGGTGCCGGGGGATCAGTGTTGGCGCAGCGCCTGGCGCGGGCCGGCTGGCGCGCCGTGATCATTGAGGCGGGACCATTCTGGCATCCCGACACCGACTGGGTCTCCGACGAAGCCGGATCGCATCCCCTGTACTGGACGCAGAAGCGCATCATCGGCGGGGACGATCCGATCGAGTTGGGCAAGAACAATTCCGGCCGGGGCGTCGGTGGCTCGATGGTGCACTACGCCGGTTACTGTCCACGCTTTCACCCCAGCGATCTACGCACATTCAGCCTTGACGGTGTCGGGGCGGACTGGCCGATCGACTATGAGGACATCCGTCGTCACTACGAAGTGCTCGAGGCCGAACTGCCGGTCGCCGGACAGAACTGGCCATGGGGATATCCGCACCGCTATCCGTCGTCGCCGCACCCGATCTCCGGCGCCGCGTCCAAGCTGTGGGAGGGCGCCCGCAATCTGGGTATCGAGATGCGGGTGGGTCCGGTCGGAATCGTCAACGGCACCTTTGGAAACCGCCCGCACTGTATCTACCGTGGCTACTGCCTGCAGGGCTGCAAGGTCAACGCCAAAGCCAGCCCGTACGTCACCCACCTGCCCGACGCGCTGGCACACGGTGTGGAGATCCGTGCCGACTGCATGGCCTCCCGCATCGAACTCGACGACACCGGAGCGGCACGTGGCGTCGTCTACTACGACAACACCGGTGCCGAGCATCTGCAGCGCGCCAAGCTGGTGGCGGTCGCCGGTTACTCAATCGAAACCCCACGGCTGCTGCTCAATTCGACCAGCCAGCGGTTCCCCCATGGGCTGGGAAACAACTCCGATCAAGTCGGCCGCTACGTCATGGTCCAAGGCGCGGCGCAGACCGCAGGCCGATGGCCGGAGGAGTTGCGAATGTACAAAGCCCCGCCGCCGCAGGTGACCAGCGAACAGTTCTACGAAACCGACACCGGCCGGGGATTCGCCCGCGGATTCTCCATCCAGACCGTGTCGCCGCTGCCGATCGGCTGGTCGGAGCACGTGCTCGCCGACGGACACTGGGGCAGAGCGCTGCGTGAGTACATGCGCGACTACAACCACTGGAGCACGATCGGCGTACTCAACGAACTGCTGCCCCTGCCGGAAAACAGGATCACCCTGGCCGACGAAGTCGATGGCTACGGGATCCCGGTGGCCCGAATGGACTACACCCGCTGCGACAACGACAAGGCGAACATGGCCTACTCGACCCGGGTGATCACGGAGATCCTGCACGCGGCCGGCGCCCAGGACGTATTGACCATCCAGCGTTACGCCCACCTGATCGGCGGCGCCCGGATGGGCACTGCGCCGGAGAACTCGGTCGTCGATGCCGACCACCGGGTGTGGGGGGTGCCCAACCTGTTCATCGCCGACGGCTCGGTCTGCCCGACGCAGGGGTCGGCCAATCCGGCGCTGACCATCATGGCGCTGGCTTCTCGGCTCGCCGAACGCCTTGCCGGAAAGCGCATCTCGAAGAAGGGAGTCCAGCCATGACACAGACCGTCGTCGTCACCGGAGCCAGCGCCGGGATCGGCCGGGCCGTTGCACAGTTGTACGGCAAACGCGGCGCCAATGTCGCCCTGCTCGCGCGCGGTGAGGCAGGCCTGCGCGGCGCGGCGCGTGATGTCGAAGAGGCCGGGGGCACCGCGCTGCCCATTCCCACCGACGTCGCCGACCCCGACGCGGTGGCGGCCGCCGCCGATCGTATCGAGGCCGAGTTCGGGCCGATCGACACCTGGATCAACGTCGCCTTCGCATCGGTCTTCGCGCCGTTCACCGAGATCGGGCCCGCGGAGTTCAAACGTGTGACCGAGGTCTGCTATCTCGGCTTCGTCTACGGCACCATGGCGGCGTTGGACCGGATGAAGCCCCGCGACCACGGCACTGTTGTACAGGTGGGCTCAGCCCTGGGGGAGCGGTCGATCCCGTTGCAGTCGGCCTACTGCGGTGCCAAGCACGCCGTCAACGGCTTCACCGAATCGGTGCGTTGCGAGCTGCTGCACGACGGTTCGAAGGTCAACATCACGCTCGTTCAGATGCCGGCGGTCAATACCCCACAGTTCTCCTGGGTGCTGTCGCGGCTTCCCCGCCACCCGCAGCCGGTGCCGCCGATCTACCAGCCGCAGCTGGTGGCCAAGGCGGTGCTGCGGGCCGCCGACCATCCCCGGCGCAAGCAGTACTGGGTGGGCGAAAGCACCGTAGCCACCTTGCTGGCTCAGCGATTCGCCGCGCCATTGCTCGATCGCTATTTGGCCCGCACCGGCTACGACTCGCAGCAGACTGGCGAGCGCGTCGACGGCGACAAGCCGTACAACCTCTGGGAACCGCTCGACGAACGGCCGGGCAGCGACCACGGTGCGCGCGGGGCGTTCGACGACTCCTCGCACGCGCACAGCCCGCAGATCTGGGCGGCCCGTCACGCCGGATTGGTCGCCGGGGCCGCGACCGCGCTGGGGATGGCCGGAGCCGGCGTTCTGGCCGCACGCCGCCCGCGTTGAGCGGCGGGGTTTGACAGCAACCCGCGATGGTTAACCTCCGGCACTATGCCTTCGAATACTGCAAGTGCCGGAATCGTTGTCGGTGTCGATGGGTCGTCGGCATCGCGGGCTGCGGTGCGGTGGGGAGCCCAGGAGGCCGAACGCCGTGCCCTACCGCTGACCCTGGTACACGCGGCCTCAACCCGGTTGTCCCCGCTGATGGCCCGATGGGTCGTGTTCGGTCAACATGAGTTGCCGCACCGGCGCGTCCAACGGATTGTCGATGACGCCGTCGGAGTCGCAACCGACAGCTCTTCAGATGGCGCGCCCGCGCAGCTGAACACCAAAGTGGAGTTCACAGATCCGGTTGACGCGCTGGAGGATTTGTCCCGGCAAGCCGAGCTGGTTGTCGTCGGGTCGAGCGGCCGTTGGCGGTTGCGGCATCTCTTGTTCGGCTCGGTGGGCTCGGAGCTGACGCCGCGCTGCCACTGCCCACTGGCCGTCCTGAACGACGACGACCTGGCCATGCGGCAGCCCTCAGACGCCTCGGACGCCGCGGCAAAAATCGACCCGACGGGCTGGTGAACGCCCAGGCCAGAGCTGATGGCCGATCGGCGTGCCGATAATCGCGCACGCTCCCGAAATGGTTGCTGGGCCAGTTCATGGGGTAACCAACCCCGATTGCATTCGCTGATTGGAGGTCTCATGCCCAAGACGACGAAGAGCGGCACCGTCAAACGCGGCGAGCTGCCCAGTACGCTGCAGCGCTCAGGAGCGAAGGCGCAGCGCACTTTCGCCAAGGCGCACGACGCCGCCGCCAAGGAGTACGGCAGCGAGCAGCGTGCGCACCGGGTCGCATATGCCGCGCTCAAGCACAGTTTCGAAAAGGTCGGGGATCACTGGGAACCCAAGAAGAAGCCTGGCCCGTCGGACAAGCGCGCGACCGGCGGCGGCCCGAACAACTCCGGGCCGTCCGCAGAGGGCGTCGACGCCAACGCCAGCAAGCAGCATCTTCTGGGCGTCGCCCGCCGGCTGGACATTCACGGACGATCGACGATGCGGAAATCCGAACTGGTCACGGCGATCAAGAAACACAATCGCCGAGTCCGCGGCAAATAGCCGGCTGGCGGCCGTTCTAGCCCCGCCCGTCGGCCAGACCAGCGATCGGCGTCTGATCCAGGTGCGCCAGCAGATCCTCGGCGTTGTCGAAAACTAACGCTGCACCGGCCGTTTCCAATTCGGCGCGCGAGACGCCGCCGCTGAGCAGGCCGATGCTGGGCACCCCGGCGCGCACGCACGCCTGGGCATCCCAGACCGCGTCGCCCACGAAGACGGCGCGCTCCGCCGTTGCGCCGACCCGGTCGAGTGCTATCCCGATGATGTCCGGATTCGGCTTCGCGACATCGACGTCGGCCGAGGAGGTGACCGCCGCGACAAGGTCGTCGCAGCCGAGCACCTTGCGCAGCACCGCCAACTCGTTCTCGGGTGCCGAGGTGGCCAGCACCACCGGAAGATCAAGAGCGACTATGTGTTCCAACAGCTTGCGTGCGCCCGGTAGCGGCGCCAGCAAGTCCGATGACTGCAGGTAGTACTGCGAGTGCAGGTCTTCCAGGCGCCGGCGGACGTCGTCGGGTGCGTCGTCGGACAGCAGGCGCACCAACTCCGATCCGTCCATTCCGATGGCGCGGTGGATCCGCCACGACTCCACCTCGTGGTGTAGCTCGGCGAACGCGCGCCGCCAGGCGTGCACGTGCAGATAGTTGGAATCGACCAGGGTGCCGTCGACGTCGAACAACACGGCCGATTGGGTGCTCACGATCTTCCCCTCTCGTTCGCGGATGGTCCCGGTCGTTTGCGGATGACCTGGCTGGGATACCCATCCAGGGATTTCCCAAATACCGACGAGAGGAAAAGCGGTGGCTACCGAGGACCGTGACGGCAAGCAGCGACAACTCGACGATTACCGGGTCGACCGGCAGTCCGGATACCTCACGACTCAGCAGGGGGTGCGCGTCGACCACACCGACGACGCGCTGACTGTCGGTGAGCGTGGGCCGACGCTGCTGGAGGACTTCCACGCCCGGGAGAAGATCACCCACTTCGATCACGAGCGGATTCCCGAACGCGTGGTGCATGCCCGCGGGGCGGGCGCCTACGGCTACTTCGAGCCCTATGACGACTCGCTTGCGCAGTACACCGCGGCACGCTTTCTGACCACACCGGGCACCAGGACGCCGGTGTTCGTGCGGTTCTCCACCGTGGCCGGCTCGCGCGGTTCGGCCGACACCGTGCGTGACGTACGCGGATTCGCCACCAAGTTCTACACCGAGGCGGGCAACTATGACCTGGTGGGCAACAACTTTCCGGTGTTCTTCATTCAGGACGGCATCAAGTTCCCTGACTTCGTGCATGCGGTCAAACCCGAGCCGGACAACGAGATTCCCCAGGCCCAGTCCGCTCACGACACACTGTGGGACTTCGTGTCGCTGCAGCCCGAGACGCTGCACGCCATCATGTGGCTGATGTCGGACCGCGCTCTGCCGCGCAGCTACCGGATGATGCAGGGCTTCGGCGTGCACACCTTCCGCTTGGTGAACACAAGCGGCGAGGGAACGTTCGTGAAATTCCACTGGAAGCCGAAGCTGGGCGTGCATTCGCTGATCTGGGACGAATGCCAGAAGATCGCCGGTAAAGACCCCGACTTCAACCGGCGCGATCTGTGGGACGCCATCGAGGCCGGTCAATTCCCGGAATGGGAACTTGGAGTCCAGCTGGTCGCCGAAGCCGACGAGTTCAAGTTCGACTTCGACCTGCTGGACGCCACCAAAATCATTCCCGAAGAACAGGTTCCGGTACGCCCGGTCGGCAAGATGGTGCTCAATCGCAACCCGGAGAACTTCTTCGCCGAAACCGAGCAGGTGGCGTTCCACACGGCCAACGTCGTGCCGGGAATCGACTTCACCAACGACCCGCTGCTGCAGTTCCGCAACTTCTCC
Source organism: Mycolicibacter sp. MU0102 (assembly GCF_963378105.1). Lineage (NCBI taxonomy): Bacteria > Bacillati > Actinomycetota > Actinomycetes > Mycobacteriales > Mycobacteriaceae > Mycobacterium > Mycobacterium holstebronense. The sequence goes on along the minus strand of NZ_OY726398.1, from coordinate 3,388,148 downwards.
TACCTGGACACGCAGTTGATCCGGCTCGGCGGCCCGAACTTCGCTCAGCTGCCGGTCAACCGGCCGGTGGCGCAGGTGCGCAACAACCAGCACGACGGCTACAGCCAACATGCGATTCCGCAGGGGAAGTCCAGCTACTTCAAGAACTCGTTGGGTGGTGGCTGCCCAGCTTTGGCGGACGAGGGCGTGTTCCGGCACTACACCGAGAAGCTGGACGGGGCCAAGATCCGCAAGCGTGCCGCGAGCTTCGAGAACCACTACGGCCAGGCGCGGATGTTCTACCGCAGCATGACCGAGCCCGAGGCGAAGCACATCGTCGCCGCCTACGCCTTTGAACTGGGGAAATGCGAACACGTCGAGATTCGGCAGCGCGCCCTCGAACAGCTGAACATGGTGGACCACGATCTGGCGCGCCGCGTGGCCGAGAAACTGGGCCTGGCCACCCCCGACGAGCAGTCCCTCGACGAGGTGGTGCTCTCACCGGCGCTCTCGCAGTTGAGCGATGCCGGTACCCCCGCTGGCGAAGATGCGCCCGGCATCGAAAGCCGCAAGATCGCTGTGCTGGCCGCCGACGGTGTGGACGTGGTGGGCGTGGAACGGTTCGTCGCGGCGATGCGGGAACGCGGCGCGATCGCCGAAGTGCTGGCGCCTATCGCCGGCGGCGAATTGGACGGTGGCTCCGGCGGCCGGTTGAGTGTCGACCGGGCCTTCACGACGATGGCCTCGGTGCTCTACGACGCAGTGGTGGTGCCGTGCGGGCCGGACGCCGTGCAGGCATTGTCGGGCGACGGGTATGCGGTGCACTTCGTCACGGAGGCCTACAAGCACCTCAAGGTCATCGGGGCGTTCGGTGCCGGCGTCAAACTGTTGCCCAAGGCCGGTATCGCCGAGCAACCGGCCGAAGACACCGGGGTCGTCGTCGCCACCGGTGTGGTGACGACGACGGCCGCGGCTGATGACTTGGATGACGAGTTCTTCGACGCATTCGCCGCTGCACTCGCCGAGCACCGCGCTTGGAGTCGCGCTGCCGACGCGGTTCCTGCCTAGATTCCTAGCTCACGGCACTAGGCGCAGCGGCCGACCAGACCGCTGCACCTCGGCCAACGCGTCTGTCAGCGAGTCCACCAGCGGAAGTCGCGAGTGCGGATCGCAGATCCGCAACAAGGTGGTCAGCGCGGGACTCGGCACCACCTTCAGGTTGGTCTGCGCGCTGGAACACTGCGCGCTGATCGACTGAAGAGCTGAAAACCCGGTGGTCCCAATGAATGTCAGTTCAGAGAGATCCACCACCAGCCACTCGCAGCACTCGGCGCAGCGTTTGGCGTAGTCCGCGAATGGGCTGGCGTTCGCCGCGTCGATCTCGCCATTGACGGCAACGACGGCTCCGGTGCGACCCCAATGAACCGTGAACTTGGCGGCGTGATTGCGCCAAACTTGGGTGGCTTCCGTTGCAGGAGTGGCGAATGCGTTCTGAGTAACCTTGCTGATCGTCATGTTGTGGCTCCATCAGTCGACGAATCGTGCTGTTGGATCACGTCAACGTAATCACTTCCGGGGCTGCGTTTACGCGGTGACGTTTCACTGCGGCTGTGAACTCAACCGGAGGAACCAGACGTTACCCAGCTCCGCCGGGATTGGCAAAGAGGTGCCCGACAATTTCTGGAAAATCCCAGTGAAACCTTAATTTTCACGTTGTGAGCAGCGACGAACGCCCCGCAGACCAGGCCGAGAGCATGACATCGGAGAGCCGATTTTCCACAGCGGCGAGAGCTCGGATACCGAATACGACATCCGTCTCCAAATGCGGATTGCCTTCCAGCAGGTTGCCGATCACGTCATTGCGGACCACCTGTTCGTGTACCGCGTCGGCCTCGACGTGCTCGGCGTAGAACACCACGCACGGCTCCGGCGCACCCATCCGCCGCAGCGCCGCGACCAGCCGGCTCGAGCCCGGAGGTGAAGTGATCTCGGTCGCCGCGAAGTGCCCGGCGGCCGCACCCCGCCACCGGCGATGCAACCCGAACAGCGACATCAGATTCACCACCGCCAGCGACTCGGCAGGGACAACATCGAGGTAGGCGAGGTAACCGGCATCCAGCCCAGCCGCGGTGAGCAGGTCGGCGAAGAGCTGCTGATGCACCCGCGGACCCCGCCCCGCGCCGTACTCGTCGAACTCGACCGCGACAAACGACGCCTTGGCCTGGCCGGTCAGGCGCGGGATGATCCAGGCGTGCGGATCGCCCTCCTTGAGGTGATAGAGCGATCGGTGGACGAAGTACTCCCGGGCCTGCTCCCAGGTGCCGTGATCACGCAGGAACCACGACGGTCCGGCGCCGTGCACGGGCTCGGATGCCGCGGCCTCCATTTCCGCATCGGCCGTCGCATGTGGCGGTATCACCCCGACATCGCGACGCACGCGGTCGAGGAACGCGCATTCGAGTTGCGTGCGTAGTCCCAACAGCGTGACGTCCCACTCCCAACCGGGGTCAACATCGGCGAATCCGCGGTAATGCAACTCGTAGCAGACGTAGAGCGCCAGTTGCAGGTCGCGGCCGTACGGGTCGGCGCCGGTGGTCGGGGGGATGAGCTCGGGGACCGTGCCGGCAGGCCGACGCAAGAGGCTGCACACCGTCGCGGACAACGGCCCGCACGCGGCGGGCAGGCGGGGTTCGGTGTGGATCGTTGCGGTGGACACGCTTGCGGGTACCCGCCACCCGGACCGCGCCAAACGGCGCCCCGTTTCGGTGGTCGGCCGTTGGGTATTCCGGCAGCATGACACGCTTCGGCTACACCCTGATGACCGAGCAGAGCGGGCCCGCAGAGCTGGTCGGCTACGCCGTTGCCGCCGAGGAACGCGGTTTCGACTTCGCGGTGTGCAGCGATCATTTCTCGCCGTGGCTGGTGTCGCAGGGCCACGCTCCCAACGCGTGGGCGCTGCTGGGCGCGGTCGCGCACGCCACGCAGGACATAGGTCTCTACAGCTACGTGACCTGCCCGACGATGCGCTACCACCCAGCGATCGTGGCCCAGCAGGCTGCCACCGTGCAGATTTTGGCCGAGGGCCGGTTCACCTTGGGGCTGGGCAGCGGGGAGAACCTCAACGAGCACATCGTGACGGGAGCGGGGTGGCCCAACGTAGTGCGCAGGCAGGCCATGCTCGGTGAAGCCATCAAGATCATCCGCGAGCTGCTGATGGGGGAGACGGTCGACCACCACGGCGACTATTTCCAAGTCGACCAGGCGCGGCTATGGGACCTGCCGGACATCCCGGTCGCGTTGGCCGTGGCCATGTCGGGGCCCAAGGGCGTGGACAGATTCGCCGCGGCCGCCGATCACCTGATCGCGGTGCAGCCCGACCGCGATCTGGTCCAGTCCTGGCACGCCGCACGGCAGGCGGCCGGATTGGCGGGTGGCCGCATCATCGGGCAGCTACCGGTGTGCTGGGATCCCGACCGGGATAAGGCAATACAGCGCGCCCACCGACAGTTCCGCTGGTTCGGCGGCGGCTGGTCGGTCAACTCTGAGCTGCCGACACCGGCGGCGTTCGCGGCCGCCACCCGCTACGTGCAGCCGCGCGACGTCGCCGGGGCCATACCCTGCGGGCCGGAACTGGATCCGATCGTCGATGCGGTCGGCGCCTACCGAGACGCTGGCTTCACCGACATCGCGCTGATCCAGATCGGTGGGGAGGACCAGGAGGCTTTCCTCAAGGAGGCCGCAGAGCCGCTGCTGGCGGCACTGCGCGACGCACCGTAAGAGTTTCGGGTCGCAGCGCCGAGGGTACAAGGGGCCTCATGGGCGACATCAGCGACACCGATGAGGGAATCGATCAGAGGCGTACGACCCAGCCGCGGGCCGGACTGGTGTTCAAGGACCGCCGTGAGTTGCCGGGCTTGGCCATGCTGCTGATGGCGGCACTGGCATTGGTGGGCTTCATGAGCGCCGCCGCGCAGCACGACGCCGGGTGGACGCTGGGCTTCGGGATCGCGGTCCTAGCGTTGGCGATCGGCGGTCTGACCTGGGTTTTCGTCGGGCGAAGCCGGACCACCCACGCCGGTCACCACCGGCGTCAGACCTAACGCCCCCGCGGCGAACCGGGACACCGCCTGTGCCCCGGTCACTGCTGCCTGTCCATAACCTGGCCGGTGGCGACTGGCGATCTCGCCCGAGGCGGGATTCAGCGTCACCTCGGCCAACAGTTCGCCCGTCGTCGGCTCGCAGACCGCCCAGCGATAGCGCGAGTCGTCGGCCCAGCCGGATTCCGCCTTCACGACGTAGTCCGGGTCGGTCTCACCGAGATCGGCCAGGGTCACACGGTCGTCTATACGATCGTCGGCCCGTGGTATCCGCAGATACCACGGGCCGGCGTTGATCTCGACGGGCTCTATGTCGGTTACTTGATCTCGCAGAGCACGGTGCCCTGCGTGATGGCCGATCCGGCCTCGGCCGACAGACCGGTGATGACACCGTCCTTGTGCGCGGTGACCGGGTTCTCCATCTTCATGGCCTCCAGGACGACGACCAGGTCACCGGCGGCGACCTCCTGGCCCTCCTCGACGGCCACCTTCACCACGGTGCCCTGCATCGGTGCGGTGACAGCGTCACCGGACGCCGCCGCGCCGCCGTGCGCGCCACGCTTGCGGGCCTTGGGCTTCTTCCGGATGGCTCCAGCGGCGCCGCCGGCTCCGCCGCCGCCCAGCGCCAGGTCACCCGGCAGCGACACCTCCAGGCGCCGGCCGCCGACCTCGACGACCACCTTCTGCCGCGGCTGCACGTCCTCGTCGTCGAGGGGCTCACCGCCGGTGAAGGGCTCGATGTTGTTCTCGAACTCGGTCTCGATCCAGCGGGTGTGAACCGTGAAGCCGTTCTCGTCGCCGACGAACGCCGGGTCGCGAACCACCACACGGTCGAACGGGATGACCGTGGCCAGACCCTCGACGTGGAACTCGTCCAGGGCGCGCCGGGCACGCTCGAGGGCTTCGGTGCGGGTCGCGCCGGTGACGATCAGCTTGGCCAGCATCGAGTCGAACTGGCCGCCGATCACCGAACCGGTCTCCACGCCGGAGTCCATCCGGATGCCGGGGCCGGTCGGCGGGTCGAAGCGGGTGACCGGGCCGGGGGCGGGCAGGAAGCCGCGACCGGCGTCCTCGCCGTTGATGCGGAACTCGATCGAGTGGCCGCGCGGCTCGGGGTCCTCGGTGAGGTCGAGCGTCTCGCCGTTGGCGATCCGGAACTGCTCACGCACCAGGTCGATGCCCGAGGTCTCCTCGGTGACCGGGTGTTCCACCTGCAGACGGGTGTTGACCTCCAGGAAGCTGATCAGGCCGTCCTGGCCGACCAGGTACTCCACGGTCCCGGCGCCGTAGTAGCCGGCCTCCTTGCAGATCCGCTTGGCGGACTCGTGGATCTCCTTGCGCTGTGCGTCGGTCAGGAACGGCGCCGGGGCCTCCTCGACCAGCTTCTGGAAGCGGCGCTGCAGCGAGCAGTCGCGGGTTCCCGCGACGACGACGTTGCCGTGCTGGTCGGCGATGACCTGGGCCTCGACGTGGCGCGGCTTGTCCAGGTAGCGCTCCACGAAGCACTCGCCGCGACCGAAGGCCGCAATCGCCTCACGGGTGGCCGACTCGAACAGCTCGGGAATCTCTTCGAGGGTGCGCGCCACCTTCATGCCGCGACCGCCGCCACCGAACGCGGCCTTGATCGCCACCGGTACGCCGTACTCCTTGGCGAACGCCACGACCTCGTCGGCGTCCTTGACCGGGTCCGGGGTGCCGGGCACCAGGGGAGCCTTGGCGCGGGCAGCGATGTGGCGCGCGGTGACCTTGTCGCCGAGGTCGCGGATCGACTGCGGGCTCGGCCCGATCCAGATCAGCCCGGCGTCGATCACGGCCTGGGCGAAGTCGGCGTTCTCGGAGAGGAAGCCATACCCGGGGTGAATCGCGTTGGCGCCCGACTGGGCCGCGGCGTCGAGGATCTTCTCGAACACCAAGTAGGACTCGGCCGAGGTCTGCCCGCCCAGGGCGAACGCCTCATCGGCAAGGCGGACGTGCGGAGCGTCGGCGTCGGGCTCGGCGTACACGGCCACGCTGGCCAATCCGGCGTCGCGCGCGGCGCGGATCACTCGAACGGCGATCTCCCCGCGGTTGGCGACGAGCACCTTGGAGATCTTCGAGCTGGCATGGTTCGCCACTGGCCCTCCTGATGGCATGTATAAGAAATGTCTTTAAGAATCTAGCTTCAGGCAGTGTAAAGCGCGACCGCTGAACCTGTTCCAGTGCCCCTTACGCGGCGCGTAAATGCCGCTTGATGCGGGTCAACATGGCCGACATACCGCGCAGCCGCAGCGGGCTGATCAGGGTGGCCAACCCAAGCCGAGACGCGAAATCCTCCGGCACGCCGAGGATGACGTCGGCCGGTTCGCCGTCGAGGCCGGCCGCCCAGATCGATGCGAAGCCGCGCGTGGTCGGCGCCTCTACTGGCGCGCTGAAATACAGCCGCACCCGCTGCGGGTCGGCGGCATCGACATGCATGAACAACGGCGACTGGCACTCCGGTACCGGTTCCATGGCGGATTCGGTCAGCTCAGCGGGCAGATCGGGCAGTTCGTCTGCGAATTCGATCAGCAGCCTGAGCTTGTCCTGGCCTTCGACCTCGGCGAAGTCGGAAACCACCTGCGCCAGTCCCTCCGGCAGGCTCATCAGCTGGCGGGGCTCCCCGGGGCTCCGGACAGCTGTCCGGGTTCGGGGCCGTCGACGATGGGCACCCGCACGGTGTTGCCCCACTCGGTCCAGGACCCGTCGTAGTTGCGGACATCGTCGAGACCGAGCAGGTGGGTCAGAACGAACCAGGTGTGGCTGGAGCGTTCTCCGATGCGGCAGTAGGCGATCGGCTTGTCCTCGGGCTTGAGGAAATCGTAGAGCCGTTCCAATTCCTCGCGCTTGCGGAACCGGCCGGCGTCGTCGGCCGCCTTGCTCCACGGCACGGAGACCGCAGTGGGGATGTGGCCGCCGCGCAGCACACCCTCCTCCGGGTATTCCGGCATGTGGGTGCGCTCGCCGGTGTACTCCTGCGGCGAGCGAACGTCGATCAGCGGCACCTGGCCGATGTTGGCCAGCACGTCGTCCTTGTAGGCCCGGATGGGGGCGTCGTTGCGCTTGACGACGGGGTAGCCGGTCGTGGTCTTCGACGGCACGTCCAGGGTGGTCTCGCGGCCCGAGGACACCCAGAGGTCGCGCCCGCCGTCGAGTAGCCGCACGTCTTCGTGTCCGAACAGGGTGAACACCCACAGCGCGTACGCGGCCCACCAGTTGGACTTGTCGCCGTAGATCACCACGGTGTCGTCGCGCGAGATGCCCTTGCGGTTCATCAGGTCGGCGAACTGCTCGCCGGTGATGTAGTCGCGGACCGGGGAATCGTTGAGATCGGTGACCCAGTCGATCTTGACCGCGGTGGGAATGTGGCCGATGTCGTAGAGCAAGACATCCTCGTCGGACTCCACCACGACGAGGCCGGGTGTGCCCAGATTGCCCGCCAGCCAGTCGGCTGTCACCAACCGTTCCGGGTGAGCGTAGGACTGCAGGGCGGGGGCGGGGTCGGCAGGCACTGGCACAAAACCGAGCCTACCGGTCGGTAACCGTTGTGCCACTCCCATGGCCGGAAATTCGCTGACTTCAGGTGCGCGTTACCTGGCTCAGGTGACCGGGTTGGCCGCCCACAGTGCAGCGACCGAGAGCCCGGCTGGGCGCAGCAGCCGACGCAGCATGGGCAGGCTGATACCGATGACGCTGGAGGGATCGCCGTCGACGCCGTCGACGAACCAGCCCCCCAAGCCATCCAGGGTGAATCCGCCGGCGACCCGCAGCGGCTCGCCGCTGGCCAGATAGGCCTCCAGATCGTCGTCATCCGGGCGGCCGAAACGCACTGTGGTCACGGCGGTTTCGGTGATCTGATGGGTGATCTCGTTGTCGCGCAACCGGATCAGGCTGTGGCCGGTGTGGAGCTGCCCGGAATTTCCGGCCATCGCGCGCCAGCGGATGCGGGCCTCATCGACCGTTGGGGGTTTGCCGCACAGCTTGCCGTCGAAATAGAGCATTGAATCGCAGCCGATCACAACGCAATCGGTGCTCACCGGAGGCTGCAGTGTGGAGGCGACCTGCTCCGCTTTAGCGGCGGCCAGGGCGCCGGTCACAGCATCCGGGGACGCAGTAGCGGGCAGACCGGCCATCACGGCGTCCTCGTCGACACCGGAGACCACCACCAACGGGTCGATTCCGGCGCCGCGCAGAACGGCCAGCCGACCTGACGAGGCCGAGCCGAGGACCAGCCGCGTCACCGGCTGGTCACCGGCGCATGTGGGTGCGCTCCAGCAGAGTGATCCGCTGCCAGCTGAACAGTGGAATCCGCAGCTTGTCGACCGGGTGGCCCCAGAGATTACGGTCCCGTGCACCGGATTCGGCTCCAGCGCCGCCTGCCGTGCCGAGCACCGCGACCAGCGCCGCGATCTCGGCGTCGGTGGGGTTGCCCCGCAGCACCTTGATGTGCGGTTCGGCGACCGCAGGAGTCTCCTCGACCGCAGTGGTGGCTTCGTTCTCGTCGCTCACAAGCTCACTCCACTCGTTCCGCTCACAGGGGAATGTTTCCGTGCTTCTTCGGCAGCGGCTGGACGATCTTGCGTTCCAGCAGCCGCAGCGACGTCGCGATGTAACCGCGGGTGTGCGACGGCGGGATCACCGCGTCGACGTAGCCCCGCTCGGCGGCAACATAGGGGTTCACCAGCGTGTCCTCGTACTCCTGCTGGAGCTGCAGGCGCAGCGCGTCGACGTCGTCGCCGTTCTTCGAGGCCTCGGTGAGCTGCTGGCGGTAGACGAAGCCGACCGCACCGGAGGCGCCCATCACCGCGATCTGGGCCGTCGGCCAGGCCACGTTGACGTCAGCGCCCATCTCCTTGGAACCCATGACGCAGTACGCGCCGCCGTAGGCCTTGCGGGTGATGACGGTGATCTTGGCGACGGTGGCCTCGCCGTAGGCGTAGAGCAGCTTGGCGCCGCGCCGGATGATGCCGTTGTATTCCTGCTCGGTGCCGGGCAGGAAGCCGGGCACGTCGACCAGCAGCACGATCGGGATGTTGAAGCAGTCGCAGGTCCGGATGAACCGGGCGGCCTTCTCCGAAGCGTTGATGTCCAGGCAGCCGGCGAACTGGGTCGGCTGGTTGGCCACGATGCCGACGGTGCGGCCCTCCACGCGGCCGAAGCCGACGATGATGTTCTGCGCGTAACCGGCCTGGACTTCCAAGAACTCGTCGTCGTCGAGGATCCGGGTGATGACCTCGTGCATGTCGTACGGCTGGTTCGGCGAGTCCGGGATCAGCGTGTCCAGTTCGAGGTCCTCGGCGGTGAGGTTGTCCTCGATGGCACCCTCGGCGGCTGGCACCGGGAAGTGCGGCGGGTCGGCGTAGTTGTTCGGGGGCAGGTAGCTCAGCAGGTCGCGGACGTAGTCCAGCGCGTCCTGCTCGCCGGAGGCGACGTAGTGCGCGGTGCCGGACTTACCCATGTGGGTGTGCGCCCCGCCCAACTCCTCCTGGGTGACCTCTTCGCCGGTGACGGTCTTGATCACGTCCGGGCCGGTAATGAACATCTGGGAGGTCTGATCGACCATCACGATGAAATCGGTCAGGGCGGGGGAGTACACGTGACCGCCGGCCGCCGCACCCATGATCAGCGAGATCTGCGGGATCACGCCCGAGGCCAGGATGTTGTTGTGGAAGATCTTGCTGTAGAGGCCCAGCGAGACCACACCCTCTTGGATGCGGGCGCCGGCGCCGTCGTTGATCCCGATCAGCGGCCGGCCGGTCTTCATGGCCAGCTCCTGGACCTTGACGATCTTCTCGCCGTAGACCTCGCCGAGGCTGCCGCCGAACACGGTGGCGTCCTGGCTGAAGATGCAGACCTCGCGGCCGTCGATGGTGCCGTAGCCGGTCACCACACCGTCGCCGAGCGGACGCTTGTCGGCCAGGCCGAAGTTGGTGCTGCGGTGCTTGGCCAGCGCGTCGAGCTCGACGAAAGAGCCCTCGTCAAGCAGGGCGTAGACCCGCTCGCGAGCGGTCAGCTTGCCCTTGGCATGCACCTTCTCCACAGCGGCCTCACCGACCGGGTGCAGGGTCTCCTCGGTCCGACGCTTGAGGTCGGCGAGCTTGCCCGCAGTGGTGTGGATGTCGACGACATGCTCGGCTTGCGCCTCTACGTGGGCCTCACCGGAGTGCTCAGTAACACTGGTCATAAGAAACGATCTTAAAGTGTGGGCCATCGGATCGCCCGACCGGACCGGCTAGGGAACGTCGTCGCCGTCTGGACCGTCCCGAAGCAGTTTTTCTCCGGTGGTGGTAGTGGTTGGTTCGGGGTTGGCCTCGGTTCAGGTGGGGTGGGGGCAGGGTTTGGGTGGTGCCGTCGTGGCGCTTGCGGGTTTTCCAGCCGCCTGAGGTGATGAGCTCATGGTGGAGGCCGCAGCGCAGGGTGAGTCCGTTGATGTCGGTGCGTCGTGTTTTGGCGTAGTCGTCGTCGTGGTGGACTTCGCAGTAGTAGCCGGATATGGGGCAGTTGGGGTGGCTGCATCCTCGTTCTTTGGCGTAGAGCACGATGCGTTGGGCCGGTGAGGCCAGGCGTTTGGTGTGAAACAGGGCGAGTTCTTTGGCGCCGTCGTAGATCCGCAGGTAGTGGTGTGCGTGGCTGGCGATGGCGATGACGGCGGACATGGGGAGCCAGGTGCCGCCGCCGGTGTGGGCTTTTCCGGTGCCGGTTTCCAGGTCGGCCAGGGTGGTGGAGACGATGATGGTGGCCGGTAATCCGTTGTGCTGGCCTAATTCTCCGGAGGCGAGCAGGGCGCGGCCCATTGCGGTGAGTGCGTCGTGGTTGCGTTGGGAGGCACTGCGGGTGTCGGCATCGATCTGGGTTTGAGTCGGCGTGCCGGCGGTGCAGGCGATGTCGTCGTTGGGGTTGCACATTCCGGGGGCGGCCCAGCGGGCCAGCACCGCATCCCAGGTGGCGCGGGCTTGCGGGTCCAGGTAGCCCTTGATGGGGGTCATGCCATCGCGGTCCTGGGGGCCGAGGGTCAGGCCGCGGCGTTTGGCGCGGTCTTCGTCGGTGTAGTTGCCGTCGGGGTGCAGGTAGTCGGCGAGGCGTTGGGCAATTTTGCTCAGTTCGTCGGGGCGGCACTGCCCGGCCAATTCGGCCAGCTGGTGCTCGGCCTGGACCAGGGTGCCCGCGTCAATGCCGTCGGGCAGGTAGTGGAAGAACGAGCGGATGACGCCGATGTGGGCGGCCCCGATCTGGCCCTGTCGTTGGGCGGTGGCAACCTCCGGCAGCACGGGTTCTAACGGTTCGCCGGTCAGGGTGCGGCGGGGCCCTAGTTCGGCGGCTTCGGTGATGCGGCGGGCGGATTCACCGCGGGTGATGTGCAGTTCGTCGGCGAGTACCCAGCGGGGTTTGTCGCCGAGTTCGGCGGGGTCGGTGGTGGCGATCCGATTGACCAGGGGGTGTTCCACTGCGGGGAGTCGCCGTCGCAGCCGTTCGCAGCGCTGCAGCAGGGCCAGGCATTCCCGCGGGGTCAGTGCGTCGAAGTCCAGTTCCAGCGCCCGGTCCAGATCGGCGGAGAGAGCGTCGAAGGCTTCGACGACCTCTTCCCGGCTATTCGAACGCATGTGCTAATGGTAGCTCCGGGGTCCGACAGGGCGCAGAAATCATCCACAGCCAAAATCGCTGTGACGCAAGTGAATGCAGTGACACAACCTCAGAATTCAGGCGTCGGATCAGGCGGCGGCGGTTCCGGGCTCTGGTGGCGCGGTGACTTCCTTGACGAAATCGCCCAGGTAGCGGATCGCCCGTCGCCCCTCGGGCAGCACATCGGCCGCCAATGGGAAGTCGTGAACCTGGCCCTCCCAGAGATGTAGATCGCAACGCACGCCGGCGGCGTCCAGCCGCTGCGCCATGGCTTCGGCGTCGGGCAGCAGCAGCTCGTCGGTGCTCGCGTGGATGGCGACCGGCGGCAGCAGCGACAGATCGGCATCCATCGGCGACGCGGCGCGGGCGCGGAGCAGGTATCGGGTGAAGGCCATCAGTGCCTCGCACGGGAACATCGCACAACGTCGGGCGTTGCGGTGCTGAAGCTTTGCGGTGGGGTCTGCATCGGTGAACGGTGAAACCGTTGCTATTCCAGCAGGTTTCGCCAGATCGGACTGCGCGGCTGCCAGGGCGGTCATGAAAGCCAGGTATCCGCCAGCGGAATCGCCGGCGATCACGATCTGCTCCGGGTCGTAGCCACGGCGAAGCAGCCAGCGCAGGCCGCTCAGGCCGTCTTCGACGGCGTCAGCGATCCGGTGTGCGGGCAACATTCGGTAGTCGATGTTGAGGACGCTGGCATCGGCTGCCCGGGACAATCGAGTTACCAGCGAGCGGTGGGTATTAAGTCCGCAGGTGAGAAAAGCCCCGCCGTGCAGATAAAGGATGGCCCGCTCCGTCGAGACGCCTGCCGGCTGAATCCGTTCGGCGACACAGTAGCCCAGGCGGAAGCGCTCGACGCGCGCTGTCTGCCGGCGCGGCACCATGCCGGCCAGTCGGTCGACCGATGCGAGCGGCCACGCCAAGTCTGGTCGGACTGCCCACGCGCGCACCAGGTTCTTCACCACGAATCGGCTGGCCAACGACACGGCGACTGATTGTGCGCTGTGGCGGCGGTGAATTCGCCTCGTCAACAAACCCCTGGTGACCATGCCGATCACCTCCTCTACCCGTTCGATTACCCGCGCCTCGGGCGTTTCAACCGGCGTGGCTGCAGCGCTGGTGAGTAAGCTGGCGAAATGAGTCTTGTGCCACGGCCGCCGCTGGATGTGACCGCTCTGCGGGACGGACTGACCGGGCCGAACGGGCCATGGCGCGCCGTAGATGTCGTCGAGGACACCGGTTCCACCAACGCCGATCTGCTGGCCCGCGCCGCGGCGGGCGAAGACATCGCCGGCGCCGTGCTGCTGGCCGAACATCAGACCGCCGGCCGCGGGCGTCACGGTCGACACTGGAGCGCCCCGGCGCGCAGTCAGCTCTCACTGTCGGTGGGGATAGCCGCAGACACCGTCCCGACATCGGGTTGGGGCTGGCTGACTCTGGCCACCGGTGTCGCGGTCGCCGATGCGATCGCCGAAGTTTCGGGTCTGCAGGTCGGCCTGAAATGGCCCAACGATGTCAACGCGGGCCCAGACAAGCAAGGCAAGCTGGCGGGCATTCTGGCCGAGGTGGCCGCTCCCAAGCAGGTGATCGTAGTTGGGCTCGGGCTCAACGTGACCATGACCGCCGAGGAGGCCCCGGATCCGGCGGCGGTCTCACTGGCCATGCTCGGAGCTGCGGTAGTTGACCGAAACCTCTGGGCCGACAAGGTTCTTCGTCACCTCGCAATGAGGGTCGCGGCCTGGCGGGCGGCGGGCGGAGCCGACGACGCGCTGGTGTCGGACTACCGGCGGCACAGCTGCACCCTGGGGGCCCAGGTGCGCGCCGACATACCCGGCGGCCAACGGGTGGAGGGAGTCGCCGAGGCCATCGACGACACCGGCCGCCTGGTGATCAACACCGGGGATGGCACCGTGACGGTGTCGGCCGGCGACGTCACCCGACTCCGGCCCACCGGCTAGGTCCGGCCGTGGGTTACCCGGAGAACGTGCTGGCCGAAGACGAGCAGGTGGTGTTGCACCGGCACCCCCACGTCAAACGCCTGATTCTGCCGGTGCTGGCGCTGTTGCTGGTCACCGCCTGCGCCTCCTTCGCCGCTGGGTTCGTCAACACGCGGGCCTGGGATCCGACTGCCAAGAACGTGGTCTTCGGGGTGATCTGGGCGATCTGGCTGGTCGTTTTCGGCTGGCTGACACTCTGGCCGTTCCTGAGTTGGTTGACCACGCATTTTGTGGTCACTGACCGACGCGTGATGTTTCGGCACGGGTTGTTGACCCGCAGCGGAATCGACATCGGCCTGGCGCGGATCAACAGTGTGGAGTTCGTGCATGGGTTCATCGACCGGATCTTGCGAACCGGGACGCTGATCATTGAGTCGGCGTCACAGGAACCGTTGGAGTTCTACGACATTCCGCGCGTGGAGCAGGTCCACACACTCCTCTATCACGAGGTTTTCGACAGACCGTCCGCCGGCGGTTGATGACGGGGCGGACGCCGGAAGAGCGTCACCACGCCGGTGTCCGGGCCGCCCTCCAGGGCGTCTTCGATCGCCTCGGCGAGCGCGCCGGTCTCGATCGTCGCGTCGAGTGCGGCGTCGGTGCTGCGGGCGAACTCGTCGGGAAAGACCCAGCGGCGGAACGCCCAGAACCGGAACGCCATTTGCAGCAGGTTGCCGATGATGTAGGCCGAGACGAAGTCCGAGAGGTTCTCGATGGTCAACGACACCATGGGTGCTCGCAGCCCGAGCACGTAGCTGGAGAACCACAACGGGGCCATGGACAGCACCACGCCGACGCCGCTGACCCCGAAGAACAGCAGGGCCTCGTGGTGGCGCTCACGACCGCCCCGGTCCTTGAAGCTCCACTCCCGATTGAGGATGTAGGAGGCGATCACCGCGACGATCCCCGAGATCACCTTGGCTGTGACGGGCTTGGGCGACAGAATCGTGAGCTTGAGGGTGTAGAACAGCGCGGAGTCGATGAGGAATGTGGTCGCGCCGACGATGGCGAACTTGATCAGCTCATGATGGCGTTCGGCCAGCGGACGGATGACCCGCGGCAGACGGGCAATCGTGGCGTCGGTAAAAGACACAAGTTGCCAGTGTACGGACTCGGCCCCATCTGCGCCTAACGACTGCATAACGACCTCGGGCGCCGCACTTGCGATCGCCGCGGCGCCGACGTGAAACGATATTGCCCGTGTCGAACCCTCCAACCACTACGCCGCCCACGGGCGGACGCAGCCCCCTCGTCGCCATGGTGGGCGGCGGCCAGCTGGCGCGGATGACTCATCAGGCTGCGATCGCGCTGGGGCAGCGGCTGCGGGTGCTGGCCGCGGCGGCCGACGAGCCGGCCGCCCAGGTCACCCCGGACGTGGTGATCGGATCGCACACTGACCTCGATGACCTGCGCCGGGCCGCGGCCGGCGCCACCGTGCTCACCTTCGACCATGAGCACGTCCCGGGCGAGCTGCTGCATCAGCTGATCGCCGAGGGCGTCAACGTCGCGCCTCCGCCGGCGGCGTTGCTGCACGCCCAGGACAAGCTGGTGATGCGCCGCAAGCTGTCGGAGCTGGGGGCGCCGGTGCCGCGGTTCGCCGCGATCGAGACGCCCGAGGACCTCGATGACTTCGCCGCCCTGACCGGTGGGCCGATGGTGGTGAAGGCGGCCCGCGGCGGCTACGACGGACGCGGCGTGTCCATCGTCGATGACGTGGCCCAGGCCCGGGCCGTCGTCACCGAGTATCTGGCCGCAGGCGTGCCGGTGCTGGCCGAAGAGCGGGTTGCGATGCGCCGGGAACTGTCGGCGCTGGTGGCTCGGTCACCGTTCGGCCAGGGTGCGGCATGGCCGGTGGTCGAGACCGTGCAGGAAGACGGAATCTGCGTGACGGTGATCGCGCCCGCTCCCGATCTGTCAGACGAATCAGCTGCTGCTGCACAACAATTGGCGCTGCGGTTGGCCGACGAGCTGGGTGTGGTCGGAGTGCTTGCGGTCGAGCTTTTCGAAACCGTCGACGGGCAGGTGCTGGTCAACGAGCTGGCGATGCGACCGCACAACTCGGGGCACTGGACGATGGACGGTGCGGCCACCAGTCAGTTCGAACAGCATCTACGTGCAGTGCTGGACTATCCGCTCGGTGCCACCACACCGGTTGCGGCGGTGACTGTGATGGCCAACGTCCTGGGCGCCCCGCAAACGCCGGCGATGACGATGGACGAGCGGCTGCACCACCTGTTCGCGCGCTATCCCGACGCCCGAGTCCACCTCTACGGCAAGGACGAACGACCCGGCCGCAAGATCGGCCACATCAACCTGCTGGGTGAGGAGACCAAGGACTCGGCGAACCTGCGCGAGCGGGCCGAAAGCGCGGCACACTGGTTGTCGCACGGGGAATGGAGCGATGGATGGGATCCGCATGAGTGAGCACAAGCCCGGTCCCCGGGTCGGCGTGATCATGGGCAGTGACAGCGACTGGTCGGTGATGGAAGAAGCGGCCCTGGCGCTGGCTGAGTTCGAGATCCCGTTCGAGGTCGGGGTGGTCTCGGCGCACCGCACCCCGCAGCGGATGTTCGACTACGCCCGCGACGCCGCCGGCCGCGGTATCGAGGTGATCATCGCCGGGGCGGGCGGTGCCGCGCACCTGCCCGGGATGGTGGCTTCGGCCACACCGCTGCCGGTGATCGGGGTGCCGGTGCCGCTGGCCCGCCTGGACGGCATGGATTCTTTGCTGTCGATCGTGCAGATGCCAGCTGGCGTGCCCGTGGCCACTGTTTCTATCGGCGGCGCACGCAATGCAGGTTTGCTCGCTGTGCGTATTCTGGGCTCATCCGACGCCGCGCTACGGGCCCGCATGGCGGCTTTTCAAGACCAGCTGGCCCAGAGCGTGCTTGCGAAGGACGCGATGCTTCAAGGTAAAGTTACCGGCGAGTAGCTTAGGAGGCTGTGATGGCTGGGTGGGCCGGGAATCCCTCGTTTGATCTGTTCAAGTTGCCCGAGGAGCACGATGAGTTGCGGGCGGCGATTCGGGCGTTGGCGGAGAAGGAGATCGCTCCGTACGCCAAGGATGTCGATGAGAAGGCCCGGTTCCCCGAAGAGGCTCTGGCGGCGCTGAATGCGTCGGGTTTCAACGCCGTGCACGTCCCGGAGGAGTACGGCGGGCAGGGTGCTGATTCGGTGGCGGCGTGCATTGTGATCGAAGAGGTCGCCCGGGTGTGTGCGTCGTCGTCGTTGATTCCGGCGGTGAACAAGCTGGGCACGATGGGTTTGATCCTGTCGGGTTCTGACGAGCTCAAGGCGCAGGTGTTGCCGGGCTTGGCGGCCGGTGAGGTGATGGCCTCCTACGCGTTGAGTGAGCGTGAGGCTGGCAGTGATGCCGCGGCGATGCGCACTCGGGCCAAGGCCGATGGTGATGACTGGATCCTCAATGGCTCCAAGTGCTGGATCACCAATGGTGGTAAGTCGAGTTGGTACACGGTGATGGCGGTCACTGACCCCGACTTGGACGCCAATGGGATTTCGGCGTTCATGGTCCACATCGACGATGAGGGCTTTTCGATCGGGCCCAAGGAGCACAAGCTGGGCATCAAGGGCTCGCCGACCACCGAGCTGTACTTCGAGAACTGCCGTATTCCGGGTGATCGGATCATCGGTGAGCCCGGGACCGGGTTTAAGACCGCGTTGCGCACCCTGGACCACACCCGCCCGACCATCGGCGCCCAGGCCGTCGGCATCGCGCAGGGCGCGTTGGATGCGGCAATCGAATACACCAAGGACCGCAAGCAGTTCGGCAAGAACATCAGCACCTTCCAGGGCGTGCAGTTCATGCTCGCCGATATGGCGATGAAGCTGGAGGCGGCGCGGCTGATGGTCTACTCCGCCGCGGCGCGCGCCGAGCGCGGTGAGACCGGTTTGGGTTTCATCTCCGCGGCCAGCAAGTGCTTCGCCTCCGATGTCGCCATGGAGGTCACCACCGATGCGGTGCAGTTGTTCGGTGGGGCGGGTTACACCACGGACTTCCCGGTGGAGCGGATGATGCGTGACGCCAAGATCACCCAGATCTATGAGGGCACCAACCAGATCCAGCGCGTCGTCATGAGCCGACACCTACTGCGCTGACCCCAAGTGATGACAAACCGGATCGACATCGTCCGCGCGGCACGGCATGCGTTCGTCGACACGGTCGACGGGCTCCCGGACGCTGAATTCGACCACGGCACCACCCTGTGCGCCCAATGGTCGCCGCGTGACGTGCTGGCCCATCTGATGGGTACCTCCGAGATCGGCAGATACCTGCGTGCCCCGTGGCGATTGCACAAGATCAACGCCGAAGTCGTCACGGCGGGACGTGGCCGCGACCGGGCCGAACTGATCGCCGCCGCCCGGTGCTGGGCGCAGGTACCCGATCGCGCGGTGGCCGGGCTGCTGCTGGGCGACTTGGCGATGCACCACCAGGATGTGCTGCGCGGGCTAGGGCGTAGCCGGGAAATCCCGCCCGTTGAAGAGGCCGCGATCCTTTCCGAAGGCGTGAGCCTGACCGCGCAGAAGCTGCAGGCGACCCTGCTCCGGTATCGGGTCGAGCCCACCAACGGGATCGGCCGGCCCCGCGGCCGCGGCACCGTTGTCCGCGGCACCGCAGAAGCGCTGGGCCTGTGGCTCGGCGGCCGCAACATATCCGATGTCGAGATCGGCTGAAGCCGTTCGCGCGCATCGGTGAACGCACGAATGCGACAGCCCTAAGATTGGCAATCGGCGCTGTCCGCCCCACCTAGGAGAGGCTTCATGCCAGGACTTCTTCCCGCGGTCGACCCCGACGGATTGCTCGAGTACTCCGTCGTCTACACCGACCGGGCCATCAACCACATGTCCGCGCGCTTCCAGGACGTCATGAACGACGTCTCGGCGATGCTGCGCGAGGTGTACCACGCCGACGAGGCGGTCGTCGTGCCCGGCAACGGAACGTGCGGCATGGAAGCGGTCGCACGCCAGTTCGCCAACGACGCAGACGTGCTCGTCGTCCGGAACGGGTTCTTCAGCTACCGGTGGAGTCAGATCCTTGCGACCGGCCGCATCACCGACCGTGTCACCGTGCTCAAGGCCCGTCCGACCGGCGACGGCGACCAGGCGCCCTTCGCTCCCGCGCCCATCGACGAGGTCGAGGAGGCGATCGCGCGGATCCGGCCGGCGGTGGTGTGCGTTCCGCACGTGGAGACCGCCAGCGGAATCCTGCTGCCCGACGACTACCTGACGCGCATCGGCACGGCGACGGCCGCGGTCGGCGGCCTATTCGTCCTGGACTGCATCGCCTCCGGCGTGGTCTGGGCGGACATGGCGGCCCTCGGGGTGGACGTCCTGGTGACCGCGCCACAGAAGGACTGGAGTAGCGAGCCGGGCTGTGCCATGGTCGGCCTGTCCAACCGCGCCGTGGAGGTCATGGAGCGCACCCAGAGCACCAGCTTCGCGCTGGACCTGAAGAAGTGGCGCGAGATCATGGTGGCCTACGAGAACGGTGGCCACGCCTACCACGCAACGATGCCGACCGGTGTGATCAGCAGGCTTCGCGATGCCATGGCCGAGACCCGCGACCGCGGCTTCGATGCCGTGCGCGAACAGCAGTTCGCGCTGGGACGCAAGGTCCGTGCGCTGCTGGCCGAACGCGGCTTCCCCAGCGTGGCCGCACCCGGCTTCGAAGCGCCCGGCGTGGTGGTCAGCTACACCACCGACCCAGACATCCGCACCGGGCGAAAGTTTTTGGCCCAGGGTCTGCAGACCGCAGCGGGAGTGCCGCTGCAATGCGATGAGCCGGCGACGTTCAGCACCTTCCGAATTGGACTGTTCGGCCTGGACAAGTTGGCCGATATCGAGGGAACGGTGGCGCGACTGAGCTCCGCGATCGACCGGATCGCCTTGGCCTGATCCGATGTCAGAAGGTAACGCCGGCACGTCGAGCATCTACCTCGCCGCCGCCGAGGGCGGCTCCGGTAAGTCCGTGCTCGCGCTGGGCCTGCTGCACCTTCTGGCCGCCTCGTCGACCCGGGTCGGCGTCTTCAGGCCGGTCGTGCGATCGCTGGACGAGCCCGACGGGCAACTCGAACTGCTGCTCGCCCATGCCACCGCCACCATCGACGACCACAGTGCCTGCCGTGGCGTGACCTACCAAGAGGTCTTCGCCGACCGAGAGGCGGCGCTGGGCGAGATCGTCGCGCGATTCCACGAGGTCGCCCGGC
This sequence comes from Mycolicibacter sp. MU0102, assembly GCF_963378105.1. Lineage (NCBI taxonomy): Bacteria > Bacillati > Actinomycetota > Actinomycetes > Mycobacteriales > Mycobacteriaceae > Mycobacterium > Mycobacterium holstebronense. The sequence continues at coordinate 3,368,219 of NZ_OY726398.1, read as the reverse complement.
ACTGCGACACCGTATTAGTGGTCGGCAGCGACTACACCGACGTCGTCAACCCGAGCGAGTTGACCTTCAACGCCCGCGTCGCGGTGAACCTGGGGGCGCCACTGGTGCTGGCGATCAACGGCCACAACCGCGACGCGCAGGCCATCGCCGAGATCACCGAGCGTTGGCTGGCCGAAGTGGCTGCGGTACACGCCCATCCGGCAGCGGTGATCGCCAACCGTTGCGACCCGGACCGGCTTGCCGATGTCACCCAGGAGATCTCGGTACGCCTGGCCGGCGCTGACATTCCGGTGTTCGCGATTCCGGAGGTGGCGCTGCTGTCTGCCCCGACCATGGCCGAACTCTGCGCCGCGCTTCAGGGCACCGTCTACAGCGGCGACCCGGAGTTGCTGCGCCGCGAAGCGCTCAGCGTCATGGTCGGTGGCATGACCGCCGAGAACATTCTCGATCGGCTGTCCGAGGGGCAGGTGGTGATCGTGCCGGCCGACCGCTCCGACGTGCTGCTGGCACTGGTGAATGCCCATGAGGCACAGGGCTTCCCGTCCCTGGCCGGAGTCATCCTCAACGGCGGTCTGTTGCCGCACCCGGCGATCGACAAATTGGTGAAGGGCCTGCGGCCTACGCTGCCGCTGATCGCCACCAGCCACCGCACCTACGACACCGCCGAAAGGGTGTCGCGCACCGGCTCGAGGATCACCGTCGGTGCGTTGCGCAAGATCGACACCGCGCTTGCCCTGGTCGCCGAGCACATCGACGGCGCCGAGCTGGCCGAGCGGATCCGGGTGCCGGCGTCGACCGTGATCACCCCGCAGATGTTCGAGTACCGGCTGCTGGAACGGGCCCGAGCCGACCGTCGCCACATCGTGCTGCCGGAAGCAACCGACGACCGGATCTTGTTGGCGGCCGGGCGGCTACTGTCACGTGGGATCGTCGACCTGACCCTGCTCGGTGTGGAAGGCGCGGTGCGTCAGCGCGGAGCCGAGCTGGGCGTGGACCTGGATGCCGCGCGGGTGATCGACCCCGAGACCAGTGACCTGCGGGATACGTTCGGCGCCGAATACGCCCGGCTGCGCGCGCACAAGGGCGTCACCGAGGACCGCGCCCGCGAGATCATGCGCGACATCTCCTATTTCGGCACCATGATGGTGCACTCCGGGATCGCCGACGGAATGGTGTCGGGTGCAGTGCACACCACGGCCCACACCATCCGGCCGGCGTTCGAGATCATCCGCACCGCGCCCGGAGTGTCCACGGTGTCCAGTGTGTTCCTGATGTGCCTGTCCGACCGGGTGCTGGCCTACGGCGACTGCGCGGTGGTGCCCGATCCGACCGTCGAGCAACTCGCCGACATCGCCATCTCCTCGGCGGCCACCGCGGCCGCGTTCGGCATCGACCCCCGAGTCGCGCTGCTGTCCTACTCGACTGGCGAATCCGGCTCCGGCGCCGGCGTGGACAAGGTCCGTGCCGCAACACAATTGGTGCACGAGCGTCGCCCCGATCTGCTCGCCGATGGTCCGATCCAATACGACGCCGCGGTCGACGCGGGAGTCGCAGCGGCCAAGATGCCGGACTCGCCGGTGGCGGGGCGGGCCACCGTGCTGGTGTTCCCCGACCTCAACACGGGCAACAACACCTATAAGGCGGTGCAGCGCAGTGCCGGTGCGATCGCAATCGGTCCGGTGCTGCAGGGACTGGCCAAGCCCGTCAACGACCTGTCCCGCGGTGCGCTGGTGGACGACATCGTCTACACCGTGGCCATCACTGCGATCCAGGCGCAGGGAGTGACTCCGTGACTAAAACCGCGTCCGGTCTGGTGCTGGTGCTCAACTCCGGGTCGTCATCGATCAAATACCAATTGGTCGACCCGGTGGCCGGGACCGCGGTGCTGTCCGGACTGGTCGAGCAGATCGGCGAGGACGACAGTCCGGTGCCCGACCACGCCGCCGGCCTTCGGCTGATCCACCGGCAGCTCGTCGACTCCGGCATTGACCTAGCCGCTGTCCGCGCCGTGGGACATCGGGTGGTGCACGGCGGCAATCTGTTCCACGCACCCACACTGATCACCGACGCGGTGGTGGCCGAGGTGGCGCGGCTCGCCGAGCTCGCCCCGCTGCACAATCCGGCCAACGTGATCGGGATCGAAGTGGCCCGCAGTGACTTTCCCGACGTCCCGCACGTGGCCGTGTTCGACACCGGGTTCTTCCACTCCCTGCCGGCGGCCGCGGCCAGCTATGCCGTCGACCACGACGTCGCGACCCGATACGGCGTCCGCCGCTACGGATTCCACGGCACTTCACACGAATACGTCTCCGGTGAGGTCGCCGCCGTGCTGGGCCGTGAACCCAGCGACCTGAACATCATCGTGCTGCACCTGGGCAATGGGGCCTCGGCTTCGGCGGTGCAAGGAGGGGTGGCCGTCGAGACCTCGATGGGTCTGACCCCGCTGGAGGGTCTGGTGATGGGGACCCGCAGCGGTGACATCGACCCGGGCGTGCTGTTCCACCTCAACCGCACCGCTGCGATGGGTGTCGATGAGCTCGACGAGCTGCTGAACCGCCGCTCCGGGCTCAAGGGGCTGTCCGGGGTCAACGACTTTCGGGAGCTGCTGGAGCAGCGGGAGGCCGGCGGCGCGCTGGGTGAGGCCGCCGGGCTGGCCTATGACGTCTACATTCACCGGCTGCGCAAATACGTCGGCGCCTACCTGGCCGTGCTGGGCCGCGTCGACGCCATCGCCTTCACCGCTGGGGTGGGGGAGAACGCGCCCAGCGTGCGCGAGGACTCGCTGGCCGGCCTGGACGGGCTGGGCATCGTCGTGGATCCCGAACGCAACCGCACCGGTAAGGGCGCCCGAATCATCTCCGCCGACGGATCGCGCACCATTGTCTTGGTGGTTCCCACCAATGAAGAGCTGGCGATCGCGCGGGCTGCGTGGCTGTTCGTGTGATCGCCACCCGCGACCGGGACCCGGTGGCTCCGCTGTGGCGGGCCGCGCAGGTGTTTCGACTGCTCAGTTGCCTGTACGCGCTGGGGTTCCAGCTCGCGATCAACGACGACCTGCGCCGGCCCGCGCTGGCCTGGGCCCTGTTCGCGGTGCTGATCGGTTTCAGTGGCCTGTGCGCGGTCGGCTATCTGCGCGGGTTCGCCCGTCGGCCGGGATGGGTGATCGCCGAGATCGTTGTGGTCGTAGCCCTGATGCTCTCCACCGAGGTGATCGCCTCCCGGCAGTGGGAACTGGACAACCAGAGCTGGCCGACGACACTGTGGGCCAGCAACGCCACCATCTCGGCTGCCTTGCAGTTCGGTTCGACCGGCGGCATGGCCGCTGCCGCCGTGGTGACCGCGTCCAGTGCTTTCGTGAAGGGCTATGTGAGCCTGAACTTCGGTCGCAACGCCACCATGATCGTCGAGCTGGCGCTTGGCCTGGCGGTCGGCATGGCTGCCCAGACGGCGCGGCGGGCCCACGACGACCTGCAGCGGGCGACCCGGCTGGCCGCGGCCACCGAGGAACGCGAGCGGCTGTCGCGGCACGTCCACGACGGTGTCATCCAGGTGTTGGCGCTGGTCACCCGAAAGGGGCGCGAAATCGGCGGAGCGGCAGCCGAGTTGGCTGAACTGGCCGGCGAGCAGGAACGTGCGCTGCGCCGGCTGGTGAGTTCCCCGAACGTGACCCCGAACGATGAAGCCACTGATCTTCGGGCGCTGCTGGGCCGTCGCGCGGACGACCGGGTGACGCTGAGCCTGCCCGGCACCCCGGTGCTACTGGAACAGCGCACGGCCGCCGAGCTCGACGCCGCCGTCGGCAATGCTCTGGATAACGTGCGGGCCCACGCCGGTGCGCACGCCCGAGCGTTCGTGCTCTGCGAAGACCTGGGCGAGACGGTGACCGTCAGCGTGCGCGACGACGGTGTCGGCATCGCCGCCGGGCGGCTGGAAGAGGCTGCGCGCCAAGGTCATGTCGGGGTGTCGAAGTCGATCGTCGGCCGGCTTGCGGCATTGGGTGGCAGCGCCGTGTTGCACACCGAGGCCGGGGAGGGAACCGAATGGGAACTGTCCATCCGACGGTGATGGTGGTCGACGACCATCCGATCTGGCGGGACGCCGTCGCCCGCGACCTGGCCGATTCCGGCTTCACCGTGGTCGCCACCGCCGAAGGCGTAGACGCGGCGCGGCGCCGGGCCGCAGCCGTGAAACCCGACGTGGTGCTGATGGACATGCGCCTGGCAGACGGCGACGGGGTGGCCGCGACTACCGCGGTGCTCGACGTTTCCCCGGCATCTCGGGTGCTGGTGCTGTCGGCCTCCGACGAACGTGAAGACGTGCTGCAGGCGGTCAAAGCCGGCGCGATCGGTTACCTGGTCAAAAGTGCCTCACGCGAAGAGCTGACCGATGCGGTGCACGCCACCGCGGCCGGCCGTGCGGTGTTCACTCCGGGACTGGCGGGGTTGGTGCTGGGCGAATACCGGCGCCTGGAGCGCAGCCCGGACGCCGGGCCCGCCACCCCCGCACTGACCGAGCGGGAGACCGAAGTGCTGCGTCACGTGGCCAAGGGCCTGTCCGCCAAGCAGATTGCCGAACGACTCTGCCTGAGCCATCGCACCGTGGAAAACCATGTCCAGGCGACATTCCGCAAGCTGCAGGTCGCCAACCGGGTGGAGTTGACCCGCTACGCCATCGAACACGGGCTGGACAGCTGACCAGCGAAGTCGAGTAGTCCTACTCATCCGCTTTCCACCGGAAATGCGGCATCGTTGCTCGCGTGACCGAAACACATGCCGTGCTGCACCGGCTTACCGCGGAATGCCACGCGTTGTCGTGGCAGCTCTACCGGGTCTCGACTGAACTCGCCGAACTGGACCGGGCGCTGCACACCCCGGTTCCCCAGTTCGTCCCAACCGCCCCGATGGGGCCGGTGGCCCCGCCTGCCGTGCCGGTTCGACCGGCCCCGCCGATCGCCATGGAACCGAAACCTGTTACCGCGGCGGGCGACTCGGGCTGGATCGGCAAAGTACTGGCCGTCGCCGGAGTCGCCGTGACCCTGGTCGGGGTGGTGCTGCTGCTGGTGCTGGCCGCCCAAGCCGGCATCCTGCGCCCGCAGATCCGGGTGGCCGGCGGCTTCGCGCTCTCGGCCGTGCTGGTCGGCGCGGCCTGCCGGCTGCACGGCCGGCCGGGTGGACGGACCGGCGCCATTGCATTGGCCGCCACCGGGATCGCCGCGGCCTACCTGGACATCATCGCGATCACCGCCTACTACCAGTGGATCCCGGCAGCCGTGGGCCTGGTGATCGCGGCCACGGTCGGCGGGGCCGGCCTGGCGCTGGCGCGACGCTGGGACTCCGAACACCTCGGGGTGCTGGTGCTGGTCCCGCTGATCGGTCTGGCCCCGATCCTCACCGGCGACGTCGACCTGCTGCTGATCGGATTCCTGCTGGCACTGTCGGCGGCGGCGCTGCCCGTGCAGCTGGGCAAGGACTGGACCGGGATCTTCGCGGCCCGCAGCGCGGCCGCCACGCTGCCCCTGCTGTTGGCGCTGGGCGCCATCAGCGGCGACGGCTGGCTGGTCGGCGGCGCCTGCGCCGTGGGCGGGCTGCTGTCCGTCGTCAGCGGACTGTTGGTGCTGCCGACCACCACCAGGCCGGCGGCGATCGCGCTGCTGACCGCCGCCGGAACGCTGCCGGTGTTGGCGGCCGGAGCCGCGGTGGATCAGGTGCCGGCCACGGTGCTGACGGCCACGCTCTCGGTCGTCATGCTGGCGGTCGTCGGAGTACACCGGGCACTGCAGCCGGTCGTCGTGCAGGTCTTCTCGGCACTGTCCGCGGTTGCCGCGCTGATCGCGGTGACCACCGCCCTGCACGGCTCGGTGCTGGCCCCGGTGCTGCTGGCGATGGCCGTCGTCGTCGGGGTAGCCGGCCGGACCGGTGGCGTGGCCCGTTGGGTCGCAGCGGGATTCGGATTCGCCGGGGCGATCGTCTACCTGCGCTACGCAGCGCCGGACTATCTGATCAGCGCGACGACGATGTCGAGTGCGGACACGGTCTCCACGCTGACCGCCAGCCTGCTGATGATCGCGCTGGTGGTCGTCATGGCGCGCGCATACGCCGCCGCCCCCAACACGAACCCCGCGAATACACCGATCCTGGCCGTGGCCGGCGGGGCGCTGATCGGCTACGCCGTCACCGCGTTCACCGTCACCGCGGGTGTCGCGATCGGCGGTACCGGAGGCGGGTTCCTGACCGGCCACATGGCGGCCACGCTCTGCTGGATCGTGATGGCAGCGGTGTTGTTGCGCTATGCGTTGCGCCTCGACGACCGCGGCGCCCGTACCTGGGCGATCACCGCCGGCCTGGCGCTCACGGCGGCCGCCACCGCGAAGCTGTTCCTGTTCGATCTGGGCACCCTCGACGGCATGTTCCGGGTCGCGGCATTCATCGTCGCGGGGCTGCTGCTGCTGGGGATGGGCACCGGCTACGCCCGCAGCCTGGCGCAGCAGGACGAGAGGTGACCGGCGATGACCATCCTGCTGGGCTTCCCCAACCCCAACGAGCTGGCCGCGGCCACACCGGCCGGACGCGATCGCGCCCTGGACGTCATGCGCATCACCGCGCTGCTCGGCGTCGTGGTCGGCCACACCGTGATGGCCACCAGCACGATCCGCGACGGCGTGCTGATCTGGGACAACCTCCTGACGGCCACACCCGCGCTGGCGTGGCTGACGTGGGCCTTCCAGGTCATGCCGCTGTTCTTCTTCGCCGGCGCCGCCGCCTGCCTGACCACCTGGCGGCCCGGGGGCGAATGGGGCCCTTGGCTGATGAAACGTTGCATCCGGTTGTTCCGGCCGGTCTTTTACTACCTGGGGTTCTGGGCTGCCGCCTTGGCGGTGCTGCGCCCGCTGCTGCCGCAGCACGTCTACGAACCGGTCGCCGGCGTCAGTATTCAACTGCTGTGGTTCCTCGGCGCCTACGTGCTGGTGCTGGCCGCGATGCCATTGCTATACCGGATCACCACCGCCGGAACGCTTTTCGTCGGCGTCACCGCGGTCTATGCAGCGATCGGCGTGATCGACGCACTACGACTGCAGCACCCGGCGCTGGCGCCACTCGGCTATCTCAACCTCGCCGTCTGGCTCATCCCCGCCATGTTCGGTGTCGCCTACCGGCGAGCACTGCTGCCGCGATGCGCGGCGCTGGCGATCGCGGTGTTCATGGTGGCGATCGACGTCGCGCTGGTGCGGTTCGGGCCCTACCAACTGAGCATGGTCGGCACCGGTGACCACCAGCTGTCCAACACCAGCCCGCCGTCCCTGCTGCTGGCCGGGCACGCGATCGCCATGAGCGCGCTGGCGATCTGCGCCGCGCCGGCGATCACCCGATGGGCGCAACGGCCCCGGGTCTGGTGGTTGACCGCGGTCGGAAACTCCGGGGCCATGACGCTGTACCTGTGGCATATCCCGGTGCTGCTGGGTGTGCACCTGGTCTTCGACCAACTGGGCTGGGCCCGCTACCCGGGTCAGCCGCACTTCGTCGCCATCAGCGTCGCGCAGTTGATCATCGTGGCGGCCGCCGTAGCGCTGTCATTCGTGGTGCTGCGGCCGCTGGAGAACAACCCGCTGCCCGGCTGGGACGCTCCGATCTCGGCGGCGCCGGGCCGTGGCACCACCGCGGGCCTGCTGCTCATGATGGCCGGAACGGCAACGCTGGTCGCGATCAAATGGGGTCTCAAAGACGACGGGCTGATCTGCGTCGCGGTCATGCTGGTCGCGCTGATCAGTGCGCGGCTGCTGGTCGCCGGGGCCGGCGCGCCGTCATCGCACACCACGTCGCGGTCCTGACTCGGCGGCGGGGGAGTGCCGGTCGCACCGCATCCGCCCGTACCAGGCCCGCTCGCGGCGGGTCGCGGTACAGTGTCGTCCTGTGAAATTCGGCCGATCGACCGTGCTGCCGGCCCTGCTGGCTGTTGGCGCACTGACGGTTTCGGCCTGCGGCGGCGGCTCCGCTCAGTTGGTGTCCGCCCAGGACCCGGCGGCAGGCGTGGACTGCGGGGGCAAGCAGGAACTGCATGCCGGCGGCTCGACCGCCCAGGCCAACGCGATCGAGCAGTTCGCCTACGCCTATTCCCGGGCCTGTCCCGGGCAGGCGCTGGTCTACAACGCCAACGGCTCCGCCGCCGGTGTCGATGACTTCATCGCCAACGAGATCGACCTGGCCGGCTCCGAGGTGGCCATGGACCCCGGCAAGTCGCAGCCGGAACGGGCCGCGGAGCGATGCGGCTCACCGGCCTGGGACCTGCCACTGGTGTTCGGTCCGATAGCCGTCACCTACCACCTCAACGGGGTGGCCAGCCTCAGCCTGGACGGGCCCACCCTGGCGAAGATCTTCAGCGGCAGCATCGGCAGCTGGGACAACCCCGCGATCAAGGCGCTCAACGCCGGTGTCGCGCTGCCCGCACTGCCCATCCATGTGGTGTACCGCAGCGACCGGTCACCGAGCACTGCCAGTTTCCAGAGGTACCTCGACGTGGCCTCCGACGGAGCGTGGTACCCCGGCGGCGGCGACATGTTCAACGGCGGCGTCGGCGAAGGTGCCACCGGCAACAACGGTGCCGCGGCGGTGCTGCAGACCACCGACGGCTCCATCAGCTACAACGAATGGTCGTTCGCGGTCGGCAAACAGCTGCCCATGGCTCAGATCGTCACCGCGGCCGGCGCGGCACCGGTGGCGATCTCCGCCGAATCGGTCGGCAAGACGATCGCTGGGGCGAAATTCGTGTCCGACGCCAACCCCGACAACGACCTGGTGCTGGACACGGCGTCCCTCTACCGGACCGCCGAGCACGGCGCCTACCCGATCGTGGCGGCGACGTACCAGATGGTCTGCTCGAAATACCCCGACGCGGCCACCGGCACGGCCGTCAAGGCGTTCCTGCAGGCTGCGATCGGTCCAGGCCAGGACCGGCTGGACCAGTACGGCTTCATTCCTCTGCCGGCGTCCTTCAAAACCAGGCTCCAGACGGCGGTCAACGCGATCTCGTGACCATTTGCGGCGTCGGCGCCGGTTAGTCTGGTAGCCAATCTTTCGCCGCAGTGCGCGGCACTGTGGTCGAAGGGAGCGTCGTCGGTGAACAATCCCGAGCCGGGTTCGCGGACCGGATCGCGATTCGGCCCCTATCAATTGGGGCGGTTGCTCGGCCACGGCGTCGTGGGTGAGGTCTACCGGGCCGAGGACACCCGCAACGACGAGACGGTGGCGCTCAAGCTGATCTCCGAGTCGCTCTCCGCCGACGAGGCGTTCCGCAGCCGGCTGGAGGACGAGGCCGAAGCGGCCGGGCAGTTGACCGAGCCCCATGTGGTGCCGATCCGCGCCTACGGCGAGATCGACGAGGTGCTCTATCTCGAGACCGGCCTGATCGATGGCACCGACCTGGCCACCGCTTTGGCCGACGCAGGCCCACTGAGCCCGCCGCGGGCGGTGGCCATCGTGCGGCAGGTGGCCGCGGCCCTGGACGCGGCCCACAACGCCTATGTCGTGCACCGCGACGTCAAACCCGACAACATCCTGCTCACCGAGGACGACCTGGCTTATCTGATGGACTTCGGGGTGGCCGCGGCCATCGCCGAACCGGGCGTGCGGGCCAAGCCGGCGGTCGGCAGCCTCACCTATATGGCGCCCGAGCGTCTGACCGGCGAGCAGGTCACGCACCTCGCCGACATCTACTCGCTGGCGGCTGTGTTGGCCGAGGCACTCAGCGGGGTGTGCCCGTTCTCCGCCGACACCCTCGACGAGGCGATAGAAGAACGCCGCACCGCCGAGCCTCCGCAACCGAGCAAGCTGCGCCCGGGGCGCGTTCCGGCGGCCATCGACGCGGTGCTGGCCCGTGGACTGGCCCGCAAACCCGAGGAGCGCTACAGCAGCGCCGGTGAGCTCGCCGCCGCGGCCTACCAGGCGCTGACCGAGCCCGAACGGCACCAGGTGTCCCGGATCCTGCGGCGTGGCGAGCCCGCACTGCACCTGCACGGCGGCCTGGAACCCGAGCCCCGAGCCGAGGGCCGAGGTGGCGGCGCAGCGTCGGCCGGCGTGAGCCGAGCCGGATGGGCGCCGACCGACATCGGATTCGGTGCCGCCTTGGGTGCCGGTCTGGGCGGCCCGCCCCCGGCGCCGTTCCCGATGTCACCCCTGCTGCGCAACGACCTGCAGACTTCGACCACGGTGATCCCCACCCCGTCTCGACGGTGGCGGCTGCCCCGCAAGCCGGTGCTGGTGGCGGCCGCGGCGGTTGCCGCGGTCACCGTCGTCGCCGGCATCGGGCACGTGATCTCAGAGCCCTCGTCGGCGACGCCGGTGGCGGCGCCCCCGCAGGACGTGCTGCCGTTCACCGACCTGGACTTCCGGCTCTCACCGGGTGGGGTGGCGCTGGACGGCGACGGCAACGTTTACGTCAGCAGTGAAGGCATCCACGGCCGGGTGGTGCGCCTGGCCGCCGACTCGGCCGCCTCGACGGTGGTGCCCTTCAGTGACCAGTACCAGCCGCGCGGCGTGGCGGTCGACGGCATCGGCAACATCTACTTCTCCGATGTCAACAATCGGGTGGTCAAGCTCAGCGCGGACTCCGAGACTCACACGGTGCTGCCGTTCGCCGGCCTGGACGACCCTGACGGGGTGGCGGTGGACTCCGACGGCGGCAACGTCTATGTTGCCGATCGCGGCAACGACGTCGTGCTGCGCCTGGACACCGTCACCAACACTCAGACCACGGTGCCGTTCGTCGGCCTCAACAAGCCCGACGGGGTGGCAGTCGACTCCGCCGGCAATGTCTACGTCACCGACACCGCCAACAACCGGGTGCTCAAGCTGGTGGCCGCCTCGGGCGAACAGGTGGTGCTGCCTTTCGCGGGGATCGTCGCACCGTGGGGCATCGCGGTGGACGAAGCCGGCGACGTCTATGTCACCGAGCACAACCGCAACAAGGTCGTGAAGCTGGCCGCCGGGGCCGCGATCCCGGTGGTGCTGCCGTTCACCGGACTCAACGCCCCGTTGGACGTCGCCGTCGACAAACGCGGCAATGTCTTCGTCGCCGACCGTGGCAACGACCGCGTCGTCAAGGTGGACTCCAACAGCTGAGTGCCGCCTGAGGCGCCGGCGCTGTGACGGCTGCCTCACCGAAACGCCAGGTAACATTTTTTGCGTGGACAGCAGCGTCGTGGGCCCGGCAGCGGGCATCGCCGATTCGGTGATCGACGCCCCGGTCACGACCATCGGGCACCACGACCACGATCACGATCATGCTGGACACGCCCATGGTGTCTCCGTTGTTCGCGATGGGGGCTGGCACCGCGCAGCGACCTGGGCTCGGCGGCTTGCCTGGGTAAGCCTGGTCCTGGTGGGTATCGAAGGCGTGGTGGGCCTGTGGCAGGGCCTGGCCGCCGGTTCGATCGCCCTGACCGGCTGGGCGCTGGGCGCCATTCCCGAGGCGATGGCCGGGGCCGTGGTGATCTGGCGGTTCACCGGAGCCCGCACACTGTCCGAGACGGCGGAGCGGCGCGCTCAGATCGGCGTGGCGATCTCGTTCTGGATCAACGCCCCCTATATCGCCGCGGAATCGATACGCCACTTCTTCGGCGACCACCGCAGCGAGGGCAGCGCCATCGGCATCGCGGTCACCGCGGCGGCCGTGCTGGTGATGCCGATGCTGGGCCGGGCCCAGCGGCGGCTCGGCACGCGGCTCGGCTCGGCGGCGACAGTCGGTGAGGGAGTGCAGAACTATCTGTGTGCGATCCAGGCCGCCGCGGTACTGGTCGGGTTGACTCTCACCACCGGGTGGTCCGGCGGTTGGTGGCTGGACCCGCTGATCGGTCTGGGGGTTGCCGCCGTTTCGGTGTGGCAGGGTTTCCGGTCCTGGCGCGGTGAGGGCTGCGGCTGTTAAAGGCTGCTAACGGATTGTTGCGCCTACCGACGCTAAGTCCCGACTGCCCTGGAGCTGGTGGTGGTGCTCGACAGGAACAGTCGGGACGTCGACAGATTACGGCACGGACGGCACGGACGCCATCGGCGTGGCCGACTCGGCGCCCAGCCGGTAGCGAATCAACCGCGAGCTGTTGGCGACGACGGCCACCGACGACGCGTTGTGCAGGATCGCCGCGAGCACCGGTGACAGCGCACCGCCGGCGCCGATCAACAGACCGGCGGCGTTGACCGCGATCGACATGCCGTAGTTCTGCCGGATCACCTCAACAGCACGTCCGCCCAGGTCTCTGACGTCGAGCAGCCGGCGCAAGTCGTCGTTGGCCAGGGCGACATCGGCGGTCTCCACCGCAACATCGGTACCGGCCAGCCCCATCGCGATACCGATGTCAGCGGCGGCCAAGGCCGGTGCGTCGTTGACGCCGTCACCGACCATGCCCACCACGTAGCCCTCGTCCTGCAGTCCGCGCACCACCTGCAGCTTGTCCTCCGGCAGCACCTCGGCTCGCCATTCATCGATGCCGAGTTCGGCGGCCACCGCAGCCGCCGTCTCCGGATGATCGCCGGTGAGCATGATGATGCGACGAATGCCTTTGGCGCGTAACGCCTCAAGCACTTCGCGTGATTCTGGGCGCACCTCGTCGCGCAGACTGATCAACCCGACCAAGGTGCCATCGACCGCCAGCAGCAGCGGGGTCTCGGCCTGCGCGCGCAGCTTGTTGACCCAGTCCGCCGCCTTCTTGGAGATGCGGACCTTCTCCGAGCGCAGCAGGTTCGGGCTGCCCAGCAGCAGGGTGCGGCCGTCGGCCCAGGTCCGGATGCCCAGCCCCACCAGGACCTCACACTCCTCGTGCGGCGGGATGCTGATGTGGCGTTCTTCGGTGGACCGAATCACCGCTTCGGCCAGCGGGTGACGGGAATGCAGCTCCGAGCTGGCGGCATAGGCGAGTACCTGTTCGGGCTGCCAATCCTTGTGGATGGCAACGATATTGGTCACCACCGGACGTCCCACCGTCAGCGTGCCGGTCTTGTCGAACACGATCGCGTCCACCCGGCCGGCCTGCTCCAGATGCGAGCCGCCCTTGATCAGGATGCCGCGCCGGGCGCCGTTGCCGATAGCCGCGCTGATCGCGGTCGGCGTGGCCAGCCCCACCGCGCACGGGCAGGCGATCAACAGCATCGTCATCGCGCGGCGGACATCGCCGGTGAGCACCAAGGTGATCGCCGACAGGATGAACGAGGCCGGCACGAAGCGCCGCGAGAAGTTCTCGCCGACGGTCTGGATCGGTGCGCGGTCGTGCTGCGCCTCCTCGACGCGGCTGATGATGCGGCCGATCACGGTCTGGTTTCCCACCGCGGTGGCCCGGACCACCACTCGTCCGCGCACCACCACCGAACCGGCATGCACTCGCGCCCCGGCGATCACGCTGACCGGCAGGGTCTCGCCGGTGATGGCCGATTGGTCCACGATTGCTTCGCCGTCGATGACCTCGCCGTCGACCGGGATCGCCACGTGGTCGTGGATGATCACCTCATCGCCGATCTGCACCGTGTCGATGGGCACCTGCACTTCAATGCCGTCGGGCAACCGGACCCACGCGGTGTCCTGGTTGCCGCGCAACAGATCCGAGATGGCACGGCGGGTGCGGCGCAGCGTCAGATCCTGCAGGTACTCACCGATGTTGAGCAGCCACAGCACGGTCAGCGCGACCACGTTCTCCCGAAGTACCAGGCTGGCCACGGTCGCGGCGGTCACCAGTGCGTCGGTGCCGGCCTTGCCGGACCGGATCGAGCGCAGCGCGCCCCGCAGGAAGGGATAACCCATGAAGACGGTGGCACCGGTCGCGACGAGCTGGCCGCTGGGTCCCAGCAGCGGCGGCCGGGCGAAGACGTAGCGGCGCATCCCCAGCAGTGCCAGCGCCGCGCCGCCGATCACCATGCGCAGCACGTCGGTGTTGCTGACGTCGGCCGAGCGAGGCGTGCGGGCGGGGATCAGCTCGGCGGCGACGGTGGCCGCAGACGCGATCGCCGTGAGGATCTCCGCGCTGTCACTGCGTTTGGGGGAGTACCAGACCACGACCGAACCGGTCCGCGGATAGGCGTGCACCGTGCGTACACCGTTGACGCGGCCGGCGGCCTCTTCGGCGGCCACCGCACGCCGTGAATCGCCACGGACCCAGGAGACCTGCACCCGCATCCGGCCGGCGGCATCGGAGATGACCGTCAACTCGTCGGTGGGCATGCTCATGGCGGTCAGTGGTCGTGGTCGTGCTCGACGGCCGCCGCCGGCGGGGTGGCCTCCTCGCCGATCCGCTCGCGAGCCTCGGCAACCACGTCGGCCACCTTCAATCGTGCCGACTCGGCGACCTCTTCGGCTCGCCGGGTTCCGCGCAGACTCCACTCGGTGGCCGTCACCGCCGCCTCGTGCAGCGGAGCCTTCGCCAGTGCCCGGCGGGCCACCTCATAGGCGCTCACGCCGACCAGCCCGGTGAACACCGTCGACGCCGCTTTCACCAGCAATCCCTGCACTGCCATGGGTCATCTCCTCTTTCGTACGGCGGGTTCTTGCGGGTAAGGGTATCAGCATATAAGCATTTATGCATGTATCGCCGTATGGCGATTTCGGCGCGGTTGCGCCCGCTGAGCGGGAACAATCACGCCGAAATCGCGTCAATCCAGGTTTCGGGTGACCTTCTCGCTGGCCCGGCGGCGCTCCTGCAGGTCGGGGTCGGAGTTGGCGACCTGCACAAGGGACGCGCCCACGGCGAACACCGTCAGCATGTTCTCGATCAGCTCGGTCGGGCTGTCCCAGCCCTTGGTCGACCACACCCGATCCGACGATGTCAGCCCCACCGCTGCCGCGCACTTTTCGCACGCCGCCAGCACGTCGTCGGCCGACGATCCGGCCAGGGCTGGGCCGGGGGCGCGTTCGGCGACGATCTGGTCGCCGTGCACCCGCACCGCGGTCGCATAGTCGGTGACGCCCACCGGCAGGTCGGGCGCCTGCCTGCCGAACGGGTCCAGGGACAGCACCACCACTTCGCCGCCGGTTTCGGCCACCGCCGCGTCGGCCTCGTCGAGCCGCTCGGCGGTGCACAATGCGACGTCGGCATCGCTGTCCGGCGCGTTCAGCAGCACCTCGGCCCCGATCCACCAGGCGCCGAACAGCACCGCCGCCGTCTGCCAGTGCGCGGGCAACAACACCGCGATGCGACTGCCCGCGCCGGCACCGAGCTCGTCGCGCAGCAGGTTGCCGGTCTTGGCCGCCCAGTTCGCCAGCGTCGCCGCGGACAGTTCGATGCGCTCGGCGGAGGCGTCGTCGTAGTAGGTGATCCGTGGCCCCACCGGGTCGGCGCGCATGATCGGATCAAGGATCGCCGAGCTGAGGTTGATCACCTCAGCGACGTTAGTTCACGCACTGCGGGTCGTTGGAACCCGCGGTCAGAATCGGTGACGCAACGGGGATTTGGGGCGCCTCGTCGTCGTCGTAGCTGGAGATGCCGGCCGCCTGCGCGCTGCTGCCGCCGGAGCCCATGCCCGATCCGGGCCCGGTGTAGTCGCCTGCCAGCACGACGCGCACCGAGCCGGTCGGGACCGACTCGTTGGACACCACCGGCAATCCGCCCAGGTCCCGGGCCACCGCGTGTGCGCCGGGATCGTCGGCCGAGGCGGCCTGCACCTGACTGGTGGGCACGTGCCCGGTCTCGTTGTTGCCGACCGATCCGGTGCCGAATCCCTTGGCGTTGAGCACCCCGGAGACCGCGGCGGCCAGGCCGTTGATGTCGGTGTCGTTGAGCACGCTGGCGGTGGTCTCTCCCGGGTTGTAGGCCAGCAGCTCGGTCTTGCCCTCGTCCTGATCGTGCAGCAGTCCGGCCACCCAGTCGGCCACCTGACCGGGGTCAACGCGCACCACGCTCTGCATACCGTCGTCGCTCCAGCCGGCTTCCTCGAGCACCGGGATGGTGGCGAAGGCCACCTTGCCCGCGGCCAGGTCTTGGGCCTTGGTGACGAAGTCGATCACGTCCCAGCCGGCCGAGAGCACCACCGACCGCTGTACCGCGGCCTGCAGCCGCGACAGGGTGCCGGGGCTGGACAGGGTCTTGCCGGAGATGACCTGGTGGGCCAGCGACGCCATCACCGTCTGCTGGCGCCGGACCCGGTCCAGGTCGCCATGCGGGAGTTCGTGGCGCTGCCGCACGAAGCTCAGGGCCTGGGCGCCGCCGAGTCGCTGCCAGCCGGCCGGGAAGTCCGCGCCGGAGAGCTCCTCGTACACCGGCTCCTTGAGGCAGACGTCCACGCCGCCGAGGGCATCGGTGATCAGCGCGAACCCGAGCAGTCCGATTTCGGCGTAGTGGTCGACCGTGACGCCGGTCAGATCGGCCACCGTCTTGATCAGGGCCTCGCGGCCCGCCTCGGTACCGCGCGCCTGCGCCTGGATCGGGTCCATCCCGGATTCGACGAGCGCGTCGGCGGTCTCCAGCCGGGTGGCCCCGTACACGCCATTGATCTTGGTCTTGTCCAGTCCGGGTGCCGCCACGTAGGAGTCGCGGGGGATCGAGATCGCGGTGGCCGACTTCCCGTTGTTGGGGATCCGGACCAGGATGATCGTGTCGGTGTTGGTGGCCTCGTCGTCGCCGACGCGCAGTGCGGTCAGCTCTTCCGGCGTCAGCGGATTGCCGTGAGCGTCGGTGCGGCTGTCCATCCCGACCAGCAGAATGTCGACCGCGCCATCGGATCCGCCATTGCCCAGCGCCAGCGAGGAGACGTGGAATATGCCGTCCTCGAACGACCGGACTTGGCTCCAGGCCACTCCGGTGCCCAGGACGATGGCGAAGGCTGCCACCGTGGCAATCACACGAACCACACGTTGCGCAGGCATCACTTCAGATTACTTGCGTAACTGCTGTATCGCCGGTAGCCGAGCGCGGCGTGGCAGACCGGCGGTTTAGCGAGCCTCGACGGAGGAGAGGTGAAGCTGGAGCCGCCGCATTGGCTTGGCGGTTTAGCGAGCCTCGACGGAGGAGGGGTGAAGCTGGAGCCGCCGCATAAGCTCGAGCTCATGCGGATCGTGATCACCGGCGCCGGCGGCCAAGTCGGCACTTTTCTGGCGTCCCGCGCCGCCGAGGCAGGCCATGACGTGCTGGCCCTGACCTCAGCGCAGTGCGACATCACTGATGCCGCCGCGGTCGACGCCGTCGACTTGCGGGCCGGGGACGTGCTGATCAACTGTGCGGCCTACACCCAAGTCGACGCCGCCGAGACCGACGCCGAGCGTGCCCATGCCGTCAACGCCGCCGGGCCGGGCCACCTGGCGGCCGCCTGCGCGCGGGCCGGAGCCCGGCTGATCCACATCTCCACCGACTACGTCTTCGACGGCGACTTCGGCGGCGCCCCGCCGCGCCCGTACGAACCGGGTGATGCCACCCGGCCGCTGTCCGTCTACGGCGCCACCAAACTGGCCGGCGAGAACGCGGTGCTGGCGGCCTCTCCAGATGCTCTGGTGGTGCGCACCGCGTGGGTCTACACCGGCGCCGCCGGCGGCTCCGACTTCGCCGCGGTGATGCGGAAACGGGCCGCGGGCGATGGGGAGGTGGAGGTGGTCGACGATCAGATCGGTTCCCCGACCTATGTCGGCGATCTTGTCGATGCGCTGCTGGCATTGGCCGCCGCACCGCCGAGGGCCCGGGTGTTGCATGCCGCCAATGCCGGGGCAGCCAGCCGGTACGAACAGGCCCGCGCGGTGTTCGCCGCCGTCGGCGCCGATCCGGACCGGGTCCGGCCGGTCAGCAGTGCCGCGCATCCGCGCCCGGCGGCCCGGCCCGGCTACTCGGCGTTGTCGGGCGCCGAGTCGGCGCGCGCAGGCCTGGCACCGCTGCGCCGGTGGAGCGATGCACTGTCCGCCGCCTTGGCCAGATAACCTCTACGCCGTGAGTGAGGCGCTACCGGTGGTGACGGTGACCTATTCGCCGGGGTGGCATCTGGACCGCTTCCTGGCATCGCTGTCGCTGGCGACCGATCGTCCGGTGCGGGTGGTGATGGCCGACAACGGATCCACCGACGGATCGCCGGAGGAAGCCGCGGAGCGCTATCCCAACGTCCAGTTGCTGCACACCGGGTCCAACCTGGGCTACGGCGGAGCGGTCAATGCCGGGGTGGCGCTGCTGGACGCCGAGGGCGGCGAGCGCAGCGAATTTCTCATCGTGGCCAACCCCGACGTGCAGTGGGGTCCGGGCAGTATCGAAGCCCTGCTGGACGCGGCCGCCCGCTGGCCTCAGGCGGCGACGCTGGGTCCGCTGATCCGGGAGCCGGACGGCTCGGTGTATCCCTCGGCGCGCCACCTGCCCAGCCTGATCCGCGGCGGCATGCACGCCGTGGTCGGCCCGGTGTGGCCCAACAATCCCTGGACCCGCGCTTACCGGCAGGAACGGCTGGAGCCCAGCGAGCGGGCGGTCGGGTGGCTCTCGGGCGCGTGCCTGCTGGTGCGCCGGGCCGCGTTCGACGCGATCGGCGGCTTCGACGAGCGCTACTTCCTCTATATGGAGGACGTCGACCTGGGGGACCGGCTGGCCAAGGCCGGATGGCTCAACGTTTATGTGCCGTCGTCCGAGGTGTTGCACCAGAAGGGCCACGCCACCGGCAAGGACCCCGCGCGCAACCTGGCCGCGCACCACCGCAGCACCTATACCTACCTCGCCGACCGGCACACCGGCTGGTGGCGGGCCCCGCTGCGCTGGAGCATGCGGGGCGCGCTGGCGGTGCGCTCACACTTGGCGGTGCGCAACGCCCGCCGCACATTGACGAAGGGACACCCGTGACACTGAGCCAAGTCGACGCGGTGGTCCTCGTCGGCGGCAAGGGGACCCGGCTGCGGCCGCTGACCCTGTCGGCGCCCAAGCCGATGCTGCCGACCGCGGGTCTGCCCTTCCTGACTCACCTGCTGTCGCGGATCGCCGCCGCCGGCATCGAGCACGTCATCCTCAGCACGTCGTATAAGCCGGAGGTGTTCGCCGAGGAGTTCGGCGACGGCGCCGCGCTGGGCCTGCAGATCGACTACGTGACCGAGGAGGAGCCGCTGGGCACCGGCGGCGGTATCGCCAACGTCGCACCCAAGCTGCGCCATGACACCGCGATGGTGTTCAACGGTGACGTGCTGTCCGGTGCTGATCTGACCGAGCTGCACGCGTACCACCGCGAGCAGGGCGCCGACGCGACCCTGCACCTGGTCCGCGTCGGTGACCCTCGTGCCTTCGGCTGCGTGCCCACCGACGACGGACGGGTCACCGCGTTCCTGGAGAAGACCGAGGACCCGCCGACCGACCAGATCAATGCCGGTTGCTACGTGCTGTCCCGCGACGTCATCGACCGCATCCCGCGCGGACGCCCGGTGTCGGTGGAGCGCTCGGTGTTTCCGGCGCTGCTGGCAGACGGTGTGAAGGTCTGCGGATACGTCGACACCAGCTACTGGCGCGACATGGGCACCCCGGAGGACTTCGTGCGCGGGTCGGCGGACCTGGTGCGCGGCATCGCGCCGTCACCGGCGCTGGGCGGCCGGCGTGGCGAGGCGCTGGTGCACGACGGTGCCTCGGTGGCGCCGGGGGCGGTGCTGATCGGCGGAACCGTGGTGGGCCGCGGCGCCGAGATCGGCCCGGGCGCCCGCCTCGATGGCGCGGTGATCTTCGACGGGGTGAAAGTCGAGGCCGGCAGTGTGATCGAACGCTCGATCATCGGGTTCGGCGCCCGGATCGGGCCGCGCGCGCTGATCCGTGACGGGGTGATCGGCGACGGCGCCGACATCGGTGCCCGCTGCGAGCTGCTGCGCGGGGCCCGGGTGTGGCCCGGGGTGTCGATCCCCGACTGCGGAATCCGCTACTCGTCGGACGTCTGAGCCGGTTTTCCGCTGACTCTGCGCTCAGGGCGCACCTTTCTCGCACTTTTCCGCCGTACACGCAGTGTCAACGGTGGATAGTCGTAGCCATGTTCATCAAGGTCTTCGTCGCGTGCCTGGCAGCAGTGGCCATGGCGCCGCCGGCTGCCGCGGATCCGCTTGACCCGATTCCCGGCAACGGCGTCTTTGCGGTCGGCACCGATATCGCGCCTGGCCTGTATCACACCGGCGGGTCGGGTTCGGCCTTCGGCGTGTGGATCAACAACGTGCCGACGCAAGAGTCGATGTGTTCGTGGTTCACCTACAGCACACCGGATGCGGCCAAGGACCATGTGGTCCAAACGAATACGTCTATTGGTCCGATGTACGCGAGCATTCCCGTCACGGTCAAGGCCTTCGAGTCGCAGAATTGCCAGCCCTGGACACGGGTCACCGACTCCCAGTGAGCCCGCGGGCAGGGTTATCTGACGGCCCGCGCCACCAGGTGCCGCAGCGCGTCGTCGGCGTCCGGAGGTAGGCCGTTCACCGGCCACCAGCGCAGCGCAAGCGACTCGTCACTGATACCGATCTGTGCATTCGCGGACGCATGCGCCACGAACTGCAGATCCAGGTGCCGGGTCGGCACGCCCAGCGAGCAGGTCACCGGATGCACGTGTACAGCTGCCAGCGCCGGATCCAGTCGCAGGCCGGTGATGCCGGACTCCTCGGTGGCCTCGCGCAGGGCGGCGGCGGCGATGTCGGGGTCGGTGTCCTCGCAGTGCCCACCGAGCTGCAGCCAGCGGCCCACCCGCGGGTGCAGCGTGAGCAGCGCGTGTTCACCGGTGTGGTCGAGCACCAGGGTGGATGCGGTGATGTGGCCGGGAACGCATTCGCGCCGGCACGCGTCGGAGCGGGCAGCCAGAAACGCAAGCACCGCATGCCGCAGCGAGTCCTGCGCGGAATCGGGTGCGTCCCAAGCGCTCAGCGCCGCGACGGCGGAGTCGTGCAGACTCATCGCCGTACCAGCAGATCGCCGACGTCGGCCGGTGCGCGGGGCTCGGGCGGGTCGGTGGGGTAGCCGATCGCGATGGCGCCCAAGGGTTCCCAGTCGGGCGGCAGATCCAGTTCAGTGCGGACCAACTCGGGGGTGAAGATGGTCGAACCGATCCAGCAGCTGCCCACGCCACGTACCGCCAGTGCCACCAACAGGCCCTGGACGGCGGCACCGACGGCGACCGTGAACATGGTGTGCTCGGCGGCGGTGCGGACGGCATCGGGGTAGTGGTGGGCGCCATCGGGCACCATGATCGGGATAACGACTTCGGGTGCGTCATACAGGATCTGGCCACGCGAGACTCGAGCCTCAATGGACTCTGGGGTTTTACCGTCGCCGGTCAGATCGGATCGCCACTGCTGCGCCATGACATCGAGCAACCGAGTACGCACGCTCTGGGTCTGCAGCCACACGAACCGGACCGGGCGGGTGTGATGCGGCGCCGGGGCAGTCAGGGCCTCGGCCATAGCGTCGGTGATCAGTTGCGCCGGAACGGGTTCCCCGGCGAAGCTGCGCACGGAGCGGCGCAGCAGTTGAGCCTGCCCGCGCCCTACCTCGATGGCCTCGGCGGTCCCCAGCCAGAACAGGTCCTCGGATCCGGAACGCACCAATGCGGCTGCGGTGGAACCGTCGTCGGGGCTGGCAACACCACGGACCACCGCCACCGGAACATCGGTGAGCTTGCCCTTGACCAGGTCGGCCGCCGCGGCGAGTTCGTCAGCGACGGCGACTTCGGTGACCACCAATTCGTTGCCATGCCGGTCGACGGACCCGGCGTAGCTGTTGAGCACAGACAGGCCCGACGCGCCGATCGCGACGTCGATCTGGCCGTTGCGCCAGGCGCGGCCCATGGTGTCGGTGATCAGCACAGCCACGCTGACGCCCAGACGCTCGGCCAGTCCGGCGCGCAACGCGGCGGCGCTGCCGTCGGGATCGACAGGCAACAGCGCGAGTTCGTCGGAGCCCACGTTCGAGCCGTCCACACCGGCGGCGGCCTGCACCAGTCCGAGGCGATTCTCAGTGATCCAGGTGCGGCCCTTGCGGGCCAGTACGCGTACCGCCTCGGCCTCGACCAGTTGGCGGCGCAACGCATCACGTGCCTCGGGGTCGTGTGGCGCCGGCACGATGCGGCCCTCGCACTTGGACACCACCTTGCTGGTGACGACCAGGACGTCCCCGTCGGCCAGCCACGGTGCGGCTTGGGCCAGCGCGGCCGCGAGATCGTCGCCGGGCCGAAATTCGCCTAAGCCGGTCACCGGCAGGATCTCGACCTTGGCGGCGCTGCCGTGCTCGGTCATCGCACCCCCGCGAGATCCAGTCCGGTGCGGACCATTTCGGCGGTGGCCGCCGGATCGGTCATCAGCAGCGGGGCGGCGCGAACGGTCACGCCGGCGATGTCGGAGCCGTCGGGGGACTCGCCCTCGTGCACCAACCAGTAGTCCAAGATCCCGGTCCCGCTGCGGGCGCCGTAGTGCTCGCCGACGGCCCGGGAGGTGGAATCCAGGCCGATCACGCTCAGGCAGACATCGGCCATGCCGCGCAACGGCTTTCCAGCGATGATCGGGGAGTAGCCGACGACCGGTGCCGCAGTGGAACGCAGCGCCGCGCGGACACCCGGAACGGCCAGGATGGCACCGATGCTGACCACCGGATTGGAGGGGGCCAGCAGCACAATGTCGGCGCCGGTGATGGCGTCGACGACTTCGGGTGTGGCAGTGGCCTTCTCTGCGCCCACGAAGCCGAACCCGTGGGTGGGAACTTGGGCGCGGTAGCGCACCCACCACTCCTGGAAGTGGATCGCGCGCTGGGTGTCGTCGGCCGGATCGGTGATGACGACGTGGGTTTCGCAGCTGTCGTTGGTGACCGGCAACAGCCGTGCGCCCGGCTGCCAGCGCTCGCACAACGCCGAAGTCACCTCGGTCAGCGGATAACCGGCGCGCAGCGACTGGGTGCGAACCAGGTGGGTGGCCAGGTCGCGGTCGCCGAGGCCGAACCAGTCCGGCTGCATCCCGTAGCGGGCCAACTCCTCCATGGCGTGCCAGGTCTCGTCGCGGTGACCCCAGCCGCGCTCGTCATCCACGCCACCGCCCAGGGTGTACATGCAAGTGTCCAGATCGGGGCAGATGCGCACCCCGTGCATCCAGGCATCGTCGCCGACGTTGACGACCGCGGTCAGCTCGTGCGGGTCGGCCCCGTTGTCAGCTGGGGATTCGGCGAATTGGCCCAGACCCAGTAGTTTCTGGACGCCGAGCAGGAACCGGGCGCCGCCGACCCCCCCGACGAGAACGGTGACCTTCACAGCGCACGACAGTACCTTTGGCGCCGCTACCGCTGGCGTGGCGGACCGCCGTCGTCGCTGTATCGGGGGCGCGGTAAGACACGCCGCGGGCGGGTGTGGGGTAGATGACACGGACTCGCCGGTCTCGGACACGTTGGAAATCGATCACGGGATGGTAAGGAATTTGGCCAATCAGCTTGACCGGGCTGATCAACCCGTGTCTAATCACACTAGTGTCATTTCCCGGTTGGCCAGCCGATTTCGGTGTCGCAGACCGAGATTCGATCACATGTTCGAATCGGGACGGTCAGCATCTTTCGATTCGGCCGACATATCAGGATCGCGCTACAGGTGAGGAGGCGGAGCATGTCCTATGAGCACCTTTGGGGCGTGATGGGGGGAGCACCGCACGCCGGTGCCGAAATGGCTGAAATGGCTGGGCCGAGCGGGCTGGAGGTGATGCCCAGTCGACCGCATCTGAGTCTGGTTCCCGAGCCCGAGGACTACGACGAGTTCGACCCGTTCGACCCCGCGACAGCCACCAATGAGCAGTGGCAGGACCGCGCCCTGTGCTCGCAGACCGACCCCGAGGCGTTCTTCCCGGAGAAGGGCGGCTCGACTCGGGAGGCCAAGAAGATCTGCCAGCGTTGCTCGGTTCGCAGCGAGTGCCTGGAATACGCCTTGGCTCACGACGAGCGCTTCGGTATCTGGGGTGGGCTTTCCGAGCGTGAGCGCCGCCGCCTCAAGCGCGGCATCATCTGAGTTAGGGACTAGTCGTCGATCGTCGGGTCGATGACGTTCGGCTCGACATCCAAGTAGGTGGCGACTTGAGCCACCAGAATCTCGTGCAATAAATCACCGAGTTCTGTGCTGTCGTTTGCGCGTTGCTCGATCGGCTTGCGGAACAGCAAGATTCGGGCACGCGTCGGATTTCCCCGAACATCCACCCCGGCCGGAATCAACCGGGCCAGTGGAATTGGCCCATCCGCGACCACCTCTGGGGGCCACTGCACACTGTCGGGATCCTTGGCGGCGATCCGCGGGATCTCATCGACCGCGACGTCGAGCGCCGTCAACCGTTGCTTCCACCGCTGTTCGATGGGCTCGTAGGCCTCCAGCACGGCCATGTCGAACCGTTCGGCGCGGGTGCGCCAGCCCGGCACGGTAGGCGGCAACAGCGGCCCGCGGGTTTCGCGGCCGCGCCAGCGGCGACGCGTGGCGATCACGCAGAAGATGGTAACGGTTGTGCATAGGGTGCCGGCGCCTTGCGCGTGTCCGGCGATGCGGGGGCGAGCGGCCACGATAGCCTCACGGGCGTGAACGTTCCCCGTCGTTGCTGCCGGCCAGGGTGTCCGCACTATGCGGTGGCGACGCTGACGTTCGTCTACTCGGACTCCACCGCCGTGGTCGGCCCGCTGGCGACGGCCGCTGAGCCGCATTCCTGGGACCTCTGCTTCAACCATGCGGGCCGGATCACCGCGCCGCGCGGTTGGGAACTGGTCCGCCACCCCGGCCCTTGGGTTTCGCCCGAAGAGGACGACCTGATCGCGCTTGCCGAGGCGGTTCGCGAGCGCGAATCCGGGCGGGCGGCCCCGGCCAACGGGTGGTACCCCCAGGCCAATCCGGTCGACTCCCCGACCCGCGGAGCGCCCACCGCCGGAACCGGTGGTGGTGTGCTGGCACCGCCCGGTCCGCCCGGCAAGACCAATGGTCGACGCCGTGGCCACCTGCGTGTGTTGCCAGACCCTTCGGACTGATCGCGGGTTCCGGGCTAGGCTTGAGCGTCAAGAGTCCACTGCGTCAGGAGCCCTGTCCATGTCTCGGCCCGCTGCGGCTGTCCACCGTGTGATCAAGGCGTACGACGTACGCGGCCTGGTCGGTTCGGAAATCGATGAAACCCTCGTCACCGAGGTCGGGTCCTCGTTTGCCCGGCTGATGGCCGAGGAAGGCGCCCGGCAGGTGGTGATCGGCCACGACATGCGGGACAGTTCGCCACTGCTGTCTGCGGCGTTCGTCGAGGGCGTGGTTGCCCGCGGCCTGGATGTGGTCCGGATCGGGCTGGCGTCGACCGACCAGCTCTATTTCGCCTCGGGGGCGCTGGACTGTCCGGGTGCGATGTTCACCGCCAGCCACAACCCGGCCGCCTACAACGGCATCAAGCTCTGCCGGGCCGGTGCCAAACCGGTGGGCGCCGACACCGGCCTGGGCCGGATCCGCGATGAGCTGATCGCCGGCGTCGACCCGGTCGGCGACGGCCAGGGATCGCGCGGCACCATCACCGACCGCGATGTGCTGGCCGACTATGCGGCATTCCTGCACTCTTTGGTCGACATCTCCGGTCTGCGTCCGCTGCGCGTGGCGGTCGACGCTGGCAACGGGATGGCGGGCCACACCGCACCGGCAGTGTTCGGATCGGTCGGCGCGATCACGCTGCTGCCGCTGTATTTCGAGCTGGACGGCAACTTCCCCAACCACGAGGCCAACCCGCTGGATCCGGCGAACCTCGTGGATCTGCAGGCATTCGTCCGTGAGCACGGCGCCGATATTGGCCTGGCCTTCGACGGCGACGCCGACCGATGCTTCGTGGTCGACGAGCGTGGCGAGCCGGTGTCGCCGTCGGCGGTGACCGGCCTGGTGGCGGCCCGCGAGTTGGACCGCGAGCCCGGTGCGACGGTGATCCACAACCTGATCACCTCGCATGCCGTGCCGGAACTGGTGACCGAGCGCGGTGGCACGCCGCTGCGGTCGCGGGTCGGGCACTCCTTCATCAAGGGACTGATGGCAGAGACCGGGGCCATCTTCGGCGGGGAGCACTCGGCGCACTACTACTTCCGGGACTTCTGGGGTGCCGACTCGGGCATGCTGGCAGCGCTGCACGTACTGGCCGCGCTCGGTGAACAGCAGCGGCCGCTCTCGGAGCTCACCGCCGACTATCAGCGCTACGCGGCGTCCGGCGAGATCAACTTCACTGTCGCCGATGCGCAGGCCTGCGTGGATGCGGTGGTCGGGTCGTTCGGTGACCAGGTGGCGTCCGTGGACCACCTCGACGGCGTGACCGTCGACCTGGGTTCGGGCAGCTGGTTCAACCTGCGCAGCTCCAACACCGAGCCGCTGCTGCGGCTCAACGTCGAGGCGCCCGACGCCGCCGCGGTGGACGCGGTGGTGGCCCGGATTGCCGCGCAGATCGAGACCGTCGGCGCCGCGGAGAAGTCGCGTCCGTGACCGCGTTCTCCGGCTCCTTCTCCACCGTCGACCTCGATGACACCGAGGCCCTGCTGGCGGCTGACCGCGACGGCGCACTGTGGGCCGCATCGATGGCCGGCGCGCAGGTCCGCGCTACCGCCGCGACGGTCGATGAGGGCGCCTTGGATGCCGTGCGCAGCGAGAGCCCTGACTACCCGCCGCGGACGATCATCTGGCTGTCCACCCGCGGCACCGCGGCCACGGCCGGCAGCCTGTTGGCCGCCACCCGCGGCGACTCGGCGCGCGCACCGCTGGTGCTCGCGGCAGAGGTCCCGTCCTGGATCGGATCGCTGGACGTCCTGATCGTCGCGGGCGACGACCCGGGCGACCCGGCGCTGGTCGCCGCGGCCGCGGCCGGGGTACGTCGCGGCGCGCGGGTCGTGGTGGTCGCACCCTACGAGGGGCCCCTGCGTGACGCCACCGCCGGCCGCGTCACCGTGCTGGAACCGCGAATCGCCGTCTCGGCGGAGTTCGGCCTGCCGCGCTACCTGGCCGCCGGGCTGGCCATCATGGACGCCCTGGAGGGCGCGGCCGCGCAGATCGACTTGGGGGCGCTGGCCGACGAGCTCGACGCCGAGGCGCTGCGCAACAGTGCCGCGCGTGAGCTGTTCACCAACCCGGCGAAGATGCTGGCGGACCGCATCGTGGGCCGCGACGTCGCGTTGGCCGGTGACTGCGCGGCGACCCTGGCGCTGGCGCGGCACGGCAGCGCGGCGATGCTGCGGATCGGTCGGACCACAGTGGCAGCGACCGGGCTGGCCGACGCGGTGAGCGTGCTGCGGGCGCGATCCGCCGATGGCCGCGACGTCGCCGACATCTTTCACGACGACCAGATCGACGGCCCGGCCGCCGACCGGCTGCGGGTGCTGGCCCTGACGCTGGCCGCCGAACGCACGGTGGTGGCGGCCCGCATCAACGGCCTACCCGATGTCGAGCTGATCGCAGCCGGGGATGTGCCGGTGACGCCGGGTGCCTCGGAGGAAACCGCGAGCCCGGCTGTGCCGGTGGGGGGACCGTCGCCGAGCGGACCGGCCCGGGCCGAACAGCAGCTTGCGGTGTTGGCCGTGCGGTTGGAGATGGCCGCCGCCTACGTGAGACTTTTGCGGGGTTGACGGGAACAGTGGAACAACTACGTGGTGCGATACGGACCTACGCCTGGGGCTCGAGGACCGCTATCGCCGAGTTCACCGGTCGACCCGTTCCGGCGGCGCATCCGGAGGCCGAGCTTTGGCTGGGCGCACATCCGGGGGATCCGGCCTGCCTGGAGACCGACACCGGCGAGGTGTCGTTGCTCAACGTTCTGACCCACGACCCGGAGGGCCAACTGGGCCCGGTGGCTCAGGCACGCTTCGGTGACCGGCTGCCGTTTTTGGTCAAGGTGCTGGCCGCCGACGAGCCGCTGTCGCTGCAGGCCCACCCCAGCGCAATGCAGGCGATCGAGGGCTACGAGCGCGAGGAGCGGCTCGGGGTCCCGGTGTCCTCGCCGATCCGCAACTACCGCGACACCAGTCACAAACCCGAACTGCTGGTGGCGCTGCAGCCCTTCGAAGCGCTGGCCGGCTTCCGGCCGGTGGCGCGCACCATCGAGCTGCTGAGGGCGCTGGCGGTATCCGACCTGGACCCGTTCATCGACCTGCTCGGCGGCGAGGCCGGCAACGGTCAGTCCGATGTGCAGTCCGACGCCGACGGACTGCGAGCGCTGTTCACCACGTGGATCACCGCGCCCCAACCCGATCTGGACGTGTTGGTGCCCGCCGTGCTGGAAGGGGCCATCCAGTACCTCAGTTCTGAGGCCGGCGAGTTCTCTGCCGAGGCCAAGACGGTGCTCGAACTGGGGGAGCGGTATCCCGGGGATGCCGGTGTCCTGGCTTCGCTGCTGCTCAACCGGATCAGCCTGGCGCCGGGGGAGGCCATCTTCGTATCGGCCGGGAACCTCCACACCTACCTACATGGCGTAGGCCTGGAGGTGATGGCCAACTCCGACAACGTGCTGCGTGGGGGACTGACCCCCAAGCACGTTGACGTCCCCGAGTTGTTGCGGGTGCTGGATTTCACCCCCACCACTGAGGAGGCGCTGCGGCCGGCCACCTATATCGAGGGACTCGAGGTGGTCTACCAGACACCCGCCGAGGAATTCGCGCTGTCGCGTCTGACGCTCGACGGCACCCACCTCGGCCACGAGGTGGACGCGCCGGCGCGCCACGACGGTCCGCAGATTCTGCTGTGCACCGAGGGATCAATCACCGTGCACGCCAAGTCCAAGACCTTGACGCTGCACCGAGGCGAGTCGGCCTGGGTGCCCAGCGACGACGGGCCGATCCGGCTGCTCGCCCAAAAGCCAGCCGCCCTGTTCCGGGCGACGATAGGGCTGTGAGTGTCGTCCTCGGGTAGTACCAAGGCCATCCTCGCGGCCTTGACGGCCAACGGCGGGATCGCGGTGGCGAAGTTCACCGGTTACGTGATCACCGGTAGCGCCGCCATGCTCGCCGAGGCAGTGCACTCGGTGGTCGACACCTCCAACCAGGCGCTGCTGTTGTTCGGCCAGCGCGCCGCCGCCAAGGCACCCGATGCGTTGCACCCCTTCGGGCACGGCCGCAGCCGCTACTTCTGGTCGTTCGTGGTAGCGCTGGTGCTGTTCAGCCTGGGCTCGATGTTCGCGCTGTACGAGGGCTACGAGAAGGTTCGTCATCCGGTCGAGCTGAGTTCGCCGCTGGTCGCGATCGCGATCCTGCTGGTGGCTATCGGCTTGGAGACCTACAGTTTTCGCACCGCAATACGCGAGTCGCGCCCGCTCAAGGGCGAGGGCAGCTGGTGGCGGTTCCTGCGCACCTCTCGCAATCCGGAGCTGCCGGTGGTGCTGCTCGAGGACACCGCGGCGCTGATCGGCCTGGCACTGGCGCTGATCGGGGTCGGGCTGAGCGTGGTCACCGGAAACCCGGTGTGGGACGGCGTGGGAACCCTGGGTATCAGTGCACTGCTGGGGGCGGTCGCCGTCTTCCTGATGGTGGAGATGCACAGCCTGCTGATCGGCGAGGGCGCGACGGCCGCCGAGGATCAGGCCATTCGTGCGGCGCTGGAGGGAACGAAGAACGTCACCCGCCTGATCCACATCCGTACCCAGTACCTGGGCCCGGACGAGATGCTGGTGGGGGCCAAGATCGCCGTGGTTCCGAGCCTCGACCTGGCCGGCGTAGCGGCCACCATCGATGCCGCCGAAGCCAATATCCGCGCGGCTGTGCCCGCGGCGCTGGTCATCTATCTCGAGCCGGACCTGGACCGGACGCCTGTGCCACACTCGGTGGACCAGAAAGGTTGATCGCTTTGTCCAAACTTTCCTTTCCGCAGCTCACCGCCGCCTGCCAGGCCGGCGGCGGCAGCACCCTGACCGTGTCCACCGAGCTGGCGCCGGCCGGGGGACCGCACGCCGCGGTCAGCCCGGCTCCGCGTGCCGGGCGTTCAGCGTCGGCCGTCGAGACCCGGCTGATCGACGGGGAACCGACGGCGACGGTGCTCATCGATGACAACCAGAGCCAGGTCCAGCGCGTGGAAGCCGCGATCTTGCAGGGCATCCACGCGCAGCATCCGCTGCTGAGCCGGGTACCGCGGATGGAGGTCTCCTACGAGGGCGGCCGGTTGGTCTACACCGATCTCGAACTGCCGCAACGCATTTTCGACGGGCACTTTCTCACCGGATCCATCGACGGCAAGCCCGCGATCGCACACCCCGCCTACCGAGTGGCCCGCGAAAGCACACCGGACAACGCTCGCGCGCTGCTGGAACTGAGCCCCGGCAGTCTGATCTTCGGTGCGATCGACGCAGCCCTCGGGACCGGTCAAAGCCGTTTCCGCGGAGTGCTGTCCGGTGAGATCATCGGCGTACTCGTCGACGGTGCATCGGCGGATTCCCGTGCGCTGACCGACACCGGCGTGTGCTGCAGCCGGATTATTCGCACCCAGGTGCTCAGCTTCGCCGCGCTGCGGCAACTGCGGTTCGACTGCGGTCCCGCCGGCGATGAGGCGGGCCGTGTCCTGCTAGCCGCCTACGCGCTGGCCGGGTTGGCGCGGTCCAACGCCGAACTGAGCATCCGGGCCAACTGCGACCTGGTGGAAACCGGCCCCACGACGCTCAAACTCGATGCCCGCGACGGGGAATTCGTCGAGTTGGCCGCGTTGTCGATCGCCGAGGCCGACGAGCTGCTGGAGCGGGCTCTGGTGGAGGCCTATCGGGAGGCCGACATCACCTGGCGCGGCCAGGTGCTGCACGTCACCGGTAACTCCGCGGCTTACACCGCCGCCCAGAACGGCGGAGCGCCGCAGGACTCACCGATCGTGCACGCGCCCCGGCGGTTTCGGTTGCCGCACTTCATCGAGAGTCGGCTGACCACGCCGAACTGAGTCACCGAGATTCGGTGACGGATGCCCAGAAAGATGTGAGCGCGGCCGCGCCGCGCACCGGATCCTGGGTCATCCACCAGTGGCCAAGCCCGTCGAGCACTTCGGTATGCGCGCCGGCCTGCTGCGCCGCGCGTCGCCGGATCTCCTCGGACCCGACATAAGGGTCGCCGGTGGCCCGCAGGGACAGGCCTGGACGGGCACGTGCGCGCTCCAGCCCGCCGCCGGTCTGTGCCATAGCGCCGGGGCCTTCCACCGAGCGGTACAGCAGCAGGGTTGCCCTTCCCATCTCCGGACCCTGAGCCTGCGCCATCGATTTGGCGATGTCTGTCGGCAGCGTGGCCGACCACAGCGCGGTTCGGTCTTCCACTGTGCCCCCGAGCATGTTCGCGACCAGCCGCTCGCCCTTTCCGGGGGTCCGCCAGATCTGGGCGGTCTCGGGCCAGACGTAGTCCGGGTCGAACACACCGATGATGTCGGTGGTCCAACTGCGCACCAGCTCGGGGCGATGCATCGCCAGATTGACGACATGGACGCCGCCCCAGTCGTGCCCGACAAGGTCGATCGGCTCGTCGGGGCCGCCGAGGGCTTCGATCTCGCGTTCGAGCCAGTCGCGGTAGGCCACATAGCTCGCTGAGAAATGTTGGGGCAGTGGGGAACCGAATCCGGGCGGTGACAGCCGTACGACATCTCGACGGTCGAGGGCATCGACCAGTGGGTCCCAGATCGCATCCGATTCCGGGTTTCCGTGTACCAGCACTACCGACATGAGCGAGTTCAGCCAGGCAGCTCGATGGCGGCGAAGTTCACCGTCGCGGTGGCGGCCAGCTGATCGTCGTCGCCTCGGTAGATGTCGACCTGGGCCACCACCGAACGGCGGCCGGTGCGCAGGATGGACGCGACGGCCCGGGCCGGCCCGACCTTGATCGGCCGCAGGTAGCGGATGAACAGATCCGTCGTGGCAATGCCGTTGCCGAACTGGGTGCTGCGCGCGGCGAGCTGACCGGCCGCCACGTCGGCCATAGTGGCGATCAATCCGCCCTGCAGCCCCCCAGAAGTGTTGACCACCCGCTCGTCGACCGGCATCTGCAGGGTCAGCGTGCCGTCGGCCGACGGCACCTCTTGCAGACCGAGTTGGTCGAACAACTCCCGGATCGATTGCGGCGCGGTCATGACGTCGGCTCGCCCGCCTCGTCCCAGGCCTGAAGCAAAGTGCACAGAATCTCTTCGGCGCGGCCCAATCCGGCCAGATGGCTCTCCCCGGGAATCGGGTAGAGCCGGGCATCGGGTAGCAGCGCCACCGCGTGCTTGCCGTGCGAGAACGGGACGATGTGGTCGGCGTCGCCGTGCCACCAGTGCACCGGCACCTTCACATCGGCGAGCCGGAAACCCCACGGCCGGGCGAACAAGATGGCATCGGCGATCGGCGCGGCGAGTTGCTTGCGGGAACCGTTGAGCAGGTCATCGAGGAACATCGCCTTAAACTCCGGGCGAGACAGCATCTCGCGGTCGCCCTCGGGGGAGAGCCGCGCGTAGAGCTCCAACGCCGGCGAGGCCACTGGGCGGACCATCCGAATCAGGCCGGCGGCCAGCAGGCTGATCGGTCGCCCGGCGTGGTCGAGTACCGGCTCGGCGAGCCGGGCCAGCCGCATCAGATTGCTGTCGATGGCCTCGGGGCCCACCGCCGGGGCGACGCCGCCCAGAACGCCGGCCGCCACCACCCGCTTGGGCATGGCCGCCGCGCATGCCAGCGTGTACGGGCCCCCGCCGGAGAGTCCGATGACCGCCATCTTTTCGATCCCGAGCGTGTCGGCAACGGTGCGCAGGTCGTCGGCGAACTGAGAGACCGTCTCGTACTGGAAGGGGGTCGAGGAACCGATGCCGGGCCGGTCCACCCCGATCAGGCGGATGTTGGCTTCGGTGGCATACAGCCGTGCCTCGACGGGAATCTGCCGGCGGGCGCCGGGCGTGCCATGCAACCAGAACATCGCCCGGCCCTGTGGGGCACCGAATTCGGCGAACCCGAGCTGACGGTCCTCGCCGACGGCGATGTTCCCTTCCATCTGCGGACGGGCGATGTCATAAGCCATGCTCGGAGTCTGGCATGTGCCCAGCAGCCGGGTCACCCCAGGTCGCAGGCTCGGTGATCGGCATCGACATTTCGGTGGGCTGCGTGCGGCCGCGCAACGTAGCCGAACCGTAGTGCGCCCAGCGGGCCCGCTCGTCGTGGTCGGCGCGTTCCAGCGCGGTCGCCGAACACAACACCCGGGCCGTGACCGCCTTGGCACGGTCGGCCAGCCGGGCGGCCTCGTTGACGGCGTCGCCGACCACGGTGTACTCGTAGCGGTTTTCGCTGCCGATGTTGCCGGCGAACACCGGCCCCGCCGACACCCCGATCCCGAAGTCCACCAACGGCAGCCGGCGAAGCCGGGCGATCAGGCTGCGAGCAGTGGCCAGTGCCGCCGCGGCCGCGTGAACGGACGGCACCGGAGCGCCGAACACCGCCAGCGCCGCATCGCCTTGAAACTTGTTGATCGAACCGCGCTGTGCGTCAACGGCGTCCACCACGATGCGGAAGAAGTCGTTGAGCACGCCGGCGACCTCGTCGGGTGGATGGGTGGCCGCCAGTTCGGTGGAGCCCACCAGGTCGATGAACAGGATCGCCGCTTCTTGGACCGAGCCGGAGAGCGCGAGATCCTGCTCGACGGCCAGCCGGGCGACATCGGAGCCGACGTGGCGACCGAACAGGTCCTGCAGCCTGTCGCGTTCGGCAAGACCGGCCACCATTCGATTGAATCCGGTTTGCAGCCGCCCGATCTCGGATTGCTCGTAGACGCCGACCGATGTGGTCATCTCGCCACGCTCGACCCGGGCCATCGCGTTGACGACTTCGCCGACCGGGTCGGAGATCGATCGGGACACCAGGATCATGGCGCGCACCCCGAGCAGCACCGCCACCACGCACAGCACCAGCACCGGGATCTCCACCGACGAGTCCGGGTCGATGATCCAGCCCTTCTGCCGGCAGATGATGAGCGCGATGATGGCCGCCGAGGGCATCGCACAGGTGATGAACCACATGGTCACCAGGCGGGCCAGTACGCCGGGGGCGGTCGCGCGGACCTCGGACCCCTGCCAGGCCGCGGCCACGATGGGGCGGAAGGAGCGTTGGGTGAACAAGATGCTGGTGCTCAGCGATGCGGTGCCCCCGAACACGATGATCGCGCCGAGCAGCACGATCAGTCCCATGTTGTTGGAGTGGATCGCGGCCATGCCGATCGCCCCGCCGATCAGCCAGGTTCCGAGCACGATCGCCGACTGCCGGCGCAGGATGTTGATGGCCGAGCGGCGTTGGCCGCGGTCGGGCGCCGCTCCTGCGGTGTACCAGCGCACGGACGGTGCGATGCTGGCGCTGCCGGCGGCGACGACGGACAGCGTCCCCAGCGTTACCAGTACCGCGACCAGCACCAGGTTCGGCACCGACAGCAAGGTGGAGTCGGTAAGTGGGGTCTCACCGTTGAGCGACACCACTACCGCGATCGCCTCGGCGCTGGTCAGCAGGTGGGCGAAGGCCAGTCCGGCCGCGTAGTCGCGAACCCGGACAGCGGTGCGCGGCCGCGTGCCTGCGCCCGAACCTGCAGTCGTCATCGCGGTCGTGCCCATCCCTGAGTGCGTTGTGCACTCAAGTTATACGGATTCGGTGGGACGCGGCGGGCGATCCCATTTGTACAAATACGCCTCAAATGTCTAGACGACGGACGAATCGAGCTGTAATGTCCAGTCGCGACGGTGGTTCAACTCACAAGGAGGGCGTGGATGGGCATCCAGACCGCAGAGGTGTGGCGGGACAAGAAGCGATACCTCTGGCTGATGGGCCTGATCGCCCCGACGGTGATGTTCACGATGCTGCCGTTCGTCTGGGCGATGAACCGGTTCGGCTGGCACCTGGCCGCGCAACTGCCGTTCTGGATCGGGCCGATCCTGGTCTACGTGCTGCTACCGGCGCTGGATCTGCGATTCGGCGCCGACGGGCAGAACCCGCCCGACGAGGTGATGGAGCAGTTGGAGAACGACCCGTACTACCGCTACTGCACCTACGCCTACATTCCGTTCCAGTACGCCAGCCTTGTCCTGGGCGCCTACCTGTTCACCGCCACCGATCTGAGCTGGCTGGGAGTCGAGGGGTCTCTCAGCTGGTTCGCCAAGATCGGGCTGACGCTGTCGGTGGGCACCCTGGGCGGGGTCGGCATCAATACCGCGCATGAGCTGGGGCACAAGAAGGATCAGCTCGAACGCTGGCTGTCCAAGATCACTTTGGCGCAGGTCTGCTACGGGCACTTCTACATCGAGCACAACCGTGGCCACCATGTACGGGTGGCGACGCCGGAGGACCCGGCGTCGGGACGATTCGGCGAGACCTTCTGGGAGTTCCTGCCGCGCACCGTTTACGGTGGCCTGCGCTCGGCCTTGCAGCTGGAGGCCGCGCGGCTGCGCCGACTGGGCTTGAACCCTTGGAGCCCGAAAGCGATCTTGGCCAACGACGTGCTCAACGCCTGGCTGATGTCGGTGGTGCTCTGGGGAGTGCTGATCGCGGTGTTCGGCCCGGCGCTCATCCCGTTCGCCGTCATTCAGGCCGTCTACGGGTTCTCCCTGCTGGAGTCGGTGAACTACATCGAGCACTACGGTCTGCTGCGTCAGACCCGGGCGAACGGCCGCTACGAGCGCTGCACCGCCGAACACAGTTGGAACTCCGACCATCTGGTGACCAACCTGTTCCTCTACCACCTGCAGCGGCACAGCGACCACCACGCCAACCCCACCCGGCGCTACCAGACGCTGCGCAGCATGGCCGGCGCGCCGAACCTGCCCAGCGGATACGCGTCGCTGATCGGGCTCACCTACTTCCCGCCGCTGTGGCGCAGGCTGATGGACCACCGTGTGCTGGCGCACTACGACGGCGACATCACCCGGGTCAACATCGCACCGCGCCGGCGCGCGAAGATCCTGGCGCGTTACGGGGTGACCGAAGCGGCGCTGGCGTGATGGCGGCCTACCGCTGCCCCGACCGCGGCGCGGCCAAGGCCGAATTCGAGTTGGTAGAGGTTGCTCGGGCGTGACACCCGCTAATCTCGCGGTGGTGAAACGCATCCCTTACGCCGAGGCATCCCGGGCGCTGCTGCGCGACTCGGTGCTCGACGCGATGCGGGAACTGCTGACCCGGCGGGACTGGTCATCCATCACGCTGGCCGCGGTGGCCGAGGCGGCAGGGGTCAGCAGGCAGACCATCTACAACGAATTCGGCTCGCGCCAGGGATTGGCGCAGGGCTATGCGGTCAGGCTGGCCGACCGCCTGGTCGACGCCGTGGACAGGGCCATGTCCAACAATGTCGGCGACATCCACGCCGCGTTCTTGGAGGGGTTCCGGTCCTTCTTCTCCGATTCGGCCGCCGACCCGCTGGTGATCTCGCTGCTCACCGGGGCCGCCAAGCCGGACCTGCTACAGATCATCACCACCGACAGCGGCCCGATCATCACCCGCAGCTCAGCGCGGCTGACGTCGTCGTTCATGCACAGCTGGGTCAAGGTCAGCGACGACGACGCCGGAATCCTGGCGCGGGCCGTCGTGCGGCTGGCCATGAGCTATGTCTCCATGCCGCCGGAAGCCGACCACGACGTGGCTGCCGACTTGGCGCGACTGTTCACCCCCGCGGCACAGACCTATGGCGTCGTCGACGCCGAATGACCCGGCCGAGCAGACTTTGGCCTGCGCCGGTAGCTTGTAGCGGAGCCAATTCACCGAACCTAACGGGGGCGTACTGATGAGTTTGACCGCGGACAGCCGCAACGGCATCGACTACAAGGTCGCTGACCTGTCGCTGGCCGAGTTCGGCCGCAAGGAGATCCGGCTGGCCGAGCACGAGATGCCGGGCCTGATGGCGTTGCGTCACGAGTACCACGGGGTCAACCCGCTCAAGGGCGCCCGCATCACCGGTTCGCTGCACATGACCATCCAGACCGCGGTGCTCATCGAGACCCTGGTCGACCTCGGTGCCGAGGTCCGCTGGGCATCGTGCAACATCTTCTCCACCCAGGACCACGCCGCCGCGGCGGTCGTCGTCGGGCCGCACGGCACCGTCGAGGAGCCCAAGGGCACCCCGGTCTTTGCCTGGAAGGGCGAGTCGCTGGAGGAGTACTGGTGGTGCGCTGAGCAGGCCCTGACCTGGGACGGCGAGCCGGCCAACATGATCCTCGATGACGGCGGCGACGCCACCATGATGGTGCTGCGCGGCGCCCAGTACGAGAAGGCCGGCGTGGTTCCGCCCGCCGAGGAGGGCGACTCCCACGAGTGGAAGGTCTTCCTGGGCACGCTGCGCGAGCGCTTCGAGACCGACAAGACCAAGTGGACCAAGATCGCCGAGTCGGTCAAGGGTGTCACCGAGGAGACCACCACCGGCGTGCTGCGCCTGTACCAGCTGGCCGCCGCCGGTGAGCTGGTGTTCCCGGCGATCAACGTCAACGACTCGGTCACCAAGTCCAAGTTCGACAACAAGTACGGCTGCCGGCACTCCCTGATCGACGGCATCAACCGTGGCACCGACGCACTCATCGGCGGCAAGAAGGCGCTGGTCTGCGGCTACGGCGACGTCGGCAAGGGCAGCGCGGAGTCTCTCAAGGGCCAGGGCGCGCGGGTGACCGTCACCGAGATCGACCCGATCAACGCGCTGCAGGCGCTGATGGAGGGCTACGACGTCCAGACCGTCGAGCAGGCCATCGGCGACGCCGACATCGTCATCACCACGACCGGCAACAAGGACATCATCACCCTCGAGCACATGAAGGCGATGAAGAACCAGGCCATCCTGGGCAACATCGGCCACTTCGACAACGAGATCGACATGGCCGCCCTGGAGACCTCCGGAGCGGTGCGCGACAACGTCAAGCCGCAGGTCGACGTGTGGACCTTCCCCGACACCGGCCGCTCGATCATCGTGCTGTCCGAGGGCCGGCTGCTCAACCTGGGCAACGCCACCGGCCACCCGTCGTTCGTGATGAGCAACAGCTTCTCCAACCAGGTGATCGCTCAGATCGAGCTGTGGACCAAGGGCGACGAGTACGACAACGAGGTCTACCGGCTGCCCAAGCACCTGGACGAGAAGGTGGCCCGCATCCACGTCGAGGCCCTGGGCGGCACGCTGACCAAGCTGACCAAGGACCAGGCCGAGTACATCGGCGTCGACGTCGAAGGCCCGTACAAGCCGGACCACTACCGGTACTGATCTCTCTGAGACCAAACGCAAAAGCCCCCATTCCGGCCTGGAAATGGGGGCTTTTGTGTTCGCTCGGCTAGGCTTCCCGCCGTGCTGATCGCGATCGAAGGCGTTGACGGCGCCGGTAAGAACACCCTGGCCC
This sequence comes from Mycolicibacter sp. MU0102, assembly GCF_963378105.1. Classification (NCBI taxonomy): domain Bacteria; kingdom Bacillati; phylum Actinomycetota; class Actinomycetes; order Mycobacteriales; family Mycobacteriaceae; genus Mycobacterium; species Mycobacterium holstebronense. The sequence continues at coordinate 3,330,027 of NZ_OY726398.1, read as the reverse complement.
AAGGGTTGCGCACGGCCTTCGAGGGGGCCGGGCAGTCGGTGGCCACGTTGGCGTTCCCGCGCTACGGCGTCTCGGTGACCGCCGATGTGGCCGCCGAGGCGCTGCACGGACAGCACGGCGATCTGGCCGACTCGGTGTATGCGATGGCGATGTTGTTCGCGCTGGACCGCGCCGGCGCCAAGGACGAGATCGACGCGCTGTGCCGCGGAAACGACGTGGTGATCCTGGACCGGTACGTCGCCTCCAGCGCCGCCTACAGCGCCGCCCGGCTGCATCAGGACGCCGACGGGGAGATGGTGGGCTGGGTGCGCCGGCTGGAATTCGAGCGACTCGCGCTTCCCGCTCCGGACTGGCAGGTGCTGCTCGACGTGCCCACCGAACTCGCCGCGCAACGGGCCCGGCACCGCGAGGAGCGCGACGCCACACGCTCCCGCGACAGCTACGAGCGCGACGACGGTCTGCAGCGCCGCACCGGCGAGGTGTACCGAGGGTTGGCCCAAACTGAGTTTGCTGGGCGCTGGCAGGTAGTCGGCCCGACGGTCGATGCGGCTGCTCTGGCGGCCGAAATGCGCGGGTAACTCTGCGAAACGCGCGTGTGATAGCCACGTTTTGTCACGTTCTGGTGACACCATGTACGCCATGAGGCAAAGGATTCTTGTCGTCGACGACGACGCGTCGCTGGCCGAGATGCTCACCATCGTGTTGCGTGGGGAGGGTTTCGACACCGCGGTCGTCGGTGACGGCACCCAGGCGCTCACCGCGGTGCACGAGCTGCGGCCCGACCTGGTGCTGCTGGACCTGATGCTGCCCGGCATGAACGGCATCGACGTCTGTCGGGTGCTGCGCAAGGACTCCGGTGTCCCGATCGTGATGCTGACCGCCAAGACCGACACCGTCGACGTGGTGCTTGGGCTGGAGTCCGGCGCCGACGACTACATCATGAAGCCGTTCAAGCCCAAGGAGCTGGTGGCCCGGGTGCGGGCCCGGCTGCGCCGCAACGACGACGAGCCGGCCGAGATGCTCTCGATCGCCGACATCGACATCGACGTGCCGGCACACAAGGTGAGCCGGGCCGGTGAGCAGATTTCGCTGACCCCGTTGGAGTTCGACCTGCTGGTGGCGCTGGCACGCAAACCACGGCAGGTGTTTACTCGTGAGGTGCTTCTCGAACAGGTCTGGGGATATCGCCATCCGGCGGACACCCGACTGGTGAACGTGCACGTCCAGCGCCTGCGGGCCAAGGTGGAGCAAGACCCGGAGAACCCGACTGTGGTGCTGACCGTCCGAGGAGTGGGTTACAAGGCCGGACCTCCGTGATCCCCACCGGGGAGCAGCTGCGGTGATCTTCGCGTCTTCGACGATGCCGAGCGCCAAGGATGAGGCTGTGGGGGTACCTCCCGCTTGCGGGGGAGAGAAGCGCCAGTGATCTTCAGCTCCAAACGGCGCCCCCGGAGGTCGGGTCCACTACTGCTCGGTGTGAACACACTGCGCCGCGCGGTGCAGATCGCCTGGCGACGTTCGCTGCAACTGCGGGTTGTGGTGCTGACGCTGGGCATGTCGGCTGTGGTGATCCTGGGTCTCGGTTTCGTGTTGACCAGCCAGATCACCGACCGGGTGCTCGACGTCAAGGTCCGGGCGGCCACCGAGCAGATCGTGCGGGCACGGGTCACGGCCGGTGGCATCGTCGGCGGTGAGGAGGCCCGTTCGCTGACGTCGAGTCTGCAGCTGGCTCGCAACACGCTGATGTCCAAGACCGACCCGGCTGCCGGCAGCGGCACGGCAGGCGCGTTCGACGCGGTCCTTGTGGTGCCTGGCGAAGGGCCGCGCGCGGCGACCACTGCCGGGCCGGTGGATCAGGTTCCGGCCGCGCTGCGGGAATTCGTCAAGGCCGGTCAGGTCAGCTACCAGTACGCGACCGTGCACGTCGAGGGCTTTTCGGGTCCGGCGCTGGTGATCGGGACACCGACGACGTCTCGGATCACCAACCTGGAGCTGTATCTGATCTATCCGCTGGGCACCGAACGCAACACGATCAGCATGGTGCGCGGGACGATCGCCACCGGCGGCCTGGTGCTGCTGGTGCTGCTGGCCGGTATCGCTTTGCTGGTGTCGCGGCAGGTGGTGCTGCCGGTGCGGTCCGCGTCGCGGATCGCCGAGCGCTTCGCCGAGGGGCATCTGTCCGAACGGATGCCGGTTCGCGGTGAAGACGACATGGCCCGGCTGGCGGTGTCGTTCAACGACATGGCCGAAAGCCTCTCGCGTGAGATCACCCAGCTCGAGGAGTTCGGCAATCTGCAGCGCCGGTTCACCTCCGACGTCAGCCACGAACTGCGTACCCCGTTGACCACCGTGCGGATGGCCGCCGACCTGATCCACGACCACAGCGAAGACCTCGAGCCCTCGCTGCGGCGCTCGACCGAGCTGTTGGTCAGTGAACTGGACCGGTTCGAGTCTCTGCTCAACGACCTGCTGGAGATCTCCCGGCACGACGCCGGTGTGGCCGAATTGTCCGTCGAGTCGGTGGACCTGCGCACGACGGTCAACAGCGCCCTGGAGAACGTGGGTCACCTGACTGCCGATGCCGGAGTCCAACTCAAGGTCGACATGCCTGGCGAACCGGTGATCGCCGAGGTCGATCCTCGCCGGGTGGAGCGGATTCTGCGGAACCTGATCGCCAACGCCATCGACCACGCCGAGCACAAGCCGGTGGTGATTCGGATGGCCGCCGATGAGGACACGGTGGCCGTCACGGTGCGCGACCACGGCGTGGGCTTGCGGCCGGGCGAAGAGAAGCTGGTGTTCAGCCGGTTCTGGCGCGCCGACCCGTCTCGGGTGCGCCGCTCGGGCGGGACCGGGTTGGGCCTGGCGATCAGTGTGGAGGACGCCCGGCTGCATCAGGGCCGGCTGGAGGCCTGGGGCGAGCCGGGCAAGGGGGCCTGCTTCCGGCTCACCCTGCCGCTGGTACGCGGACACAAGGTCACCACCAGCCCGTTGCCGATGAAGCCGGTGAGCGCCGCCGAGCGTCGGGAGCGTCGTCAGCGGGCCCGCGAGCACGCCGAGAGGATCGGATGATGCGCCGCAACAGGATTGCGACACGGCTGTTGGCCGTGGCGGCGCTGGTCGGCGCGCTGGCGGGCTGCGCCGGGGTGCCCAGCACCTCAGCGCCGCAGGCGATCGGGACGGTGGAGGCGCCGCCGCCGTCAGTGCTGCCCAAGCCCACCCCGGGCATGGATCCCGATGTGCTGCTGCGGGAATTCCTCAAGGCGACCGCCGATCCGGCCAACCGGCACCGGGCGGCGCGCCAGTTCCTCACCCAGGAGGCGTCGGACTCCTGGGACGACGCCGGTAGCGCGTTGCTGATCGACAATGTGGTGTTCGTCGAGACGCGCAGTGCCGGCCGGGTTGCGGTCACGATGCGCGCCGACATGCTGGGGTCGCTGTCGGACATGGGGGTGTTCGAGACCGCCGAGGGCGCCCTGCCGGCCCCGGAGCCGATCGAACTGCTCAAGACTTCCGACGGCTGGCGTATCGACCGGCTGCCCAACGGGGTATTCCTGGACTGGCAGCAGTTCCAGGCGACTTACAAGCGCAACACGCTCTACTTCGTCGACCCGACCGGCAAGACGGTGGTTCCCGACCCCCGCTACGTGGCGGTGTCCGACCCCGACCAGTTGGCGACCGAACTGGTGTCCAAGCTGATCGCCGGCCCCCGCCCCGAGATGGCCGGGGTGCGCAACCTGCTGTCGCCGCCAGTGCGACTGCGCGGGCCGGTGACTCGCGCGGACGGGGGCAAGAGCGGGGTTGGCCGCGGCTACGGTGGCGCGAAGATCGACCTGGACAGCTTGTCGGCGACCGACCCGAACACCAGAAAATTGCTTGCCGCGCAACTCATCTGGACGCTGGCCCGAGCTGATATCAAGGGTCCCTACGTGATTGACGCCGACGGTGCGGCGCTCGACGACCGGTTCCCCGACGGGTGGACCACCTCGGATGTGGCCACCACCGATCCGGGCGCCTCCGATGGAGCCGGTGCGGGGATACATGCGCTGGTGGGTGGTTCGCTGCTGGTGCTGGATGGGCAGCAGGCCAACCGGGTGCCGGGCGCGTTCGGCCGCGAGCCCGATCAGGAGTCGTGCGCGCTGTCGCGCAATGGCCGCCAAGTGGCCTCGGTGGTGGTGCACCCCGGTGACCCGGAGGCCACCCTGTGGATCGGTGATCTCGGCGGCGAGGCGGTGCAGGCGGCTGAGGGGCACACCCTGTCGCGGCCCAGCTGGTCGCTGGACGAAGCCGTGTGGGTGGTGGTCGACGGCAACAACGTGCTGCGGGCCATCCAGGAAGTCGCAACGGGCCGCCCGGCCCGGATCCCGGTGGACTCCGGGGCGGTCTCCGCGCGGTTCCCCGGCCCGATCAGCGAGCTGCAACTGTCCCGCGACGGCACCCGGGCGGCCATGGTGATCGGCGGACAGGTGATCCTGGCCGGTGTCGAGCAGATGCCGGGCGGCCAGTTCGTGCTGCACTACCCGCGCCGGCTGGGTTTCGGGCTGGGGTCCTCGGCGGTGTCGCTGAGCTGGCGCACCGGCGACGACATCGTGGTGAGCCGATCCGATCCCAAGCATCCGGTGTCCTACGTCAACATCGACGGGGTCAACTCCGATGCGCCCAACGGCAACCTGCAGCTGCCGGTGTCGACGATCGTCGCCGACCCGTCCACGGTCTATGTGGCCGACCCGCGCGGCGTGCTCGCGCTGTCGTCCGCGGCGGCCGAGGACGAGCAGAGCTGGTCGCCGCTGGGGCCGTTCATGGTGAGTGGCGCGCTGCCGGTACTGCCGGGCTGAGCGACAGAACCCCCGCGCCCCGCTCTCATCTCCGCCCGCATCGCGCAGGCAGGCAGGGCCAGAAGTCCCGAGTCGGCGGAGCAGGTGCGGGTCTTCGTGCCCTGGCCGGACCGCTGGGAAACGGAGGATCGTGAATAGCGCAAGGTCCTCTTGGGCTCAGCGGGAATCGGGCTCGGGACCGCAAGGGAAGAAAGGGGCCGGGCCGTGGATGAACAGCTCGCGGGTTACCCGGACGCCGCGGCCGTCCGGGAGACCATCCGAACCGCACTAGTGCTGGCAGCACGGGCGCCGTCGGTGCACAATTCCCAACCCTGGCGCTGGCGGGTGGACCCGACGCCGTCCTCGCCCCGGCTGGACCTGTACGTCGAGTCCGATCTGCAGTTGCGCAATGTCGACCCCGACGGTCGGGGCATGATCTTGAGCTGCGGCGCGGCATTGCATCACTGCGTGGTCGCCTTCGCCGCGCTGGGCCAACAGGTCAAGGTTCGTCGGCTACCCGACCCGGGCCACCCCGACCTGCTGGCCTCGATCGAGCTGTGCCCGCCGGGTCCGCAAGCCGATCTCTCCCAGGTCGACGTCGCGCTGGCGGCGGCGATCCCGCGGCGGCGCACCGACCGGCGGAACTTCAGCGGCTGGCCGGTGGCCGGCGCCGACATCGCATTGATGGGCGCGCGTGCCGCCCGGGCGGGCGTGATGCTGCGCCAAGTCGACGCCCTGGACCGGCTGAACGCGGTGGTGGCCCGCGCGGTGTTCGAGCACCGCACCGATTACGAGTACCTCGCCGAGTTGGCGACCTGGAGCGGACGCTACGGGTCGGTGGCCGGCGTTCCGGCGCACAGTGTTCCAGCACCCGATGCCGGCGCCCCGATTCCGGGCCGGTTCTTCGCCGGGCCGGCACTGGCCCAGCCGCCGGGTGCCGTCCCGGCCGAGGACCGTGCCGTGATGCTGGCGCTGGGCACCGAGACCGACGACCGGCTGGCGCAGCTGCGATCCGGGGAGGCCACCAGCGTGGTGCTGCTGACCGCGACCGCGTTGGGGCTGGCCAGCTGCCCGGTCACCGAGCCGCTGGAGATCGCCGAGACCCGCGCCGCGGTGCGCCGCGACGTATTCGGAACCAGCGGTTATCCGCAGATGCTGCTGCGGGTGGGCTGGGCGCCGATCAATGCCGATCCGCTGCCGGCAACCCCGCGGCGCTTCCTCAACGACACCGTCCAGTGGCTGGCCGCCGACGTCCGCGAGGCCGAACCGCGAGCCGCCGACGGGCTGGCGCTCTACGCCTGAGGCGCACTGCGGCGGCTACGACACCAGGGGAGCGGCCCAGCGCAGCACCGTCCCGCCACCGGGGGCCGATGCGACGCTGAAGGTTCCGCCCGCCTGCTCGGCGCGCTGCCGCAGGTTGGCCAGGCCGCTGCGGTTGATCACCTCGGGCAGCCCGCGGCCGTTGTCGCTGACCTCGATGCTCAGGTCGTCTTCGACCTTGATCTGCACGGTCACTGCGGTGGCGCCCGAATGCCTGACCGTATTGCTGACCGCCTCGGAGACCACCGCCTCGGCGTGATCGGCCAGACCCGGCTCCACCACCGAGAGCGGGCCCACGAACTGCACGGTGGTGTGCAGTCCCGATCCGGAGAATTGGGCCACCGCGTTGTCCAGTCGCTGCCGCAATGGTGTCGCCGCGGAGGCGACGCCGTGCAGGTCGAAGATCGTGGTGCGGATCTCGCCGATGATCGCCTGCAGGTCGTCGACCGCATCGGAGAGCCGGTGCTGCACCGTGGCATCCCGGCTGCGTGGAATGGTGCCCTGCAATGACAACCCCACGGCGAACAGCCGTTGGATCACATGGTCGTGCAGGTCGCGGGCGATCCGGTCCCGGTCGGTGACCACGTCGAGTTCGTGCATGCGGCGCTGCGTGGTGGCCAGCTGCCAAGCCAGCGCGGCCTGATCGGCGAACGCAGCCATCATGTCGAGTTGCTCGGTGTTGAACGGGGGAGTGGTGGTGTGCCGCATCACCACGACCACTCCGGCCACCGCGTCGGCGGTGCGCAGCGGAAGTATCAGGGCAGGTCCGGCCGCGCGCACACCGCTCAGCGTCAGCCGGTCGACTCGCTGCGGCTCCCGCATCGAGAAGGCCTCGCCGACCGGTGAGCCGGTCACCGGGAGGGTTTCCCCGGACAGGCAAGCCATTGTCGGCCCGATGGTTTCGACCACCAGGAGTTCGCTGACCTCCGCTTCGGCGGCTTCCTCGTCCAGCGGGATGGCCACCAGCGCCGACTCGGCACCGGTGAGCTTGCTGGCCTCCTCAGCGATCAGCCGGAACACCGTGGAGGGGTCGGTTCCCGACAGCAGCTCGGTCGCGATGCCGTGGGTGGATTCGATCCAGGATTGCCGCGCCTTGGCCTGCGCGTATAACCGGGCGTTGGCAATCGCGATCCCAGCGGCGGCGGCCAGCGCCTGAACCAGCACCTCGTCGTCTTCGCTGAATGGCTGTCCGTTGGCCTTCTCGGCGAGGTAGAGATTGCCCACGACTTCGCCGCCCACGCCCACCGGCACGCCGAGGAATGTCCGCATCAATGGATGGTGTGGTGGAAAACCTATGGAGGCAGGGTGTTTGGACAGGTCGTCCAGTCGCAGGGTTTGGGGTTCGTCGATCAGCAGACCGACCACCCCCACCTGCTGGGGCAGCCGGCCGATCTTGACGAACGTGTCGTCGTCGATGCCCTCGTAGACGAACTGCTGCATTCGGCGGTGGCGATCGTGTACTTCCAGCGCACCGTATTTGGCATCGACCAGATTGGTAGCGGTCTGCACGATGGTGCGCAGGGTCTCGTCGAGTTCCAAGCCCGAGGTGACGGCCAGCATCGCCGCCAGCAGCCCGTCGAGACGGTCGCGGCCCTCCACGATCTGCTGCACCCGGTCTTGCACACCGACCAGCAGTTCGCGCAGTTGCAAATGAGAAAGTTTGTCGCGCAGGGGGTTCGGACCTTCCTCGGGTGCGTCGTCAGTCATTCCGTGCGCGCTCGAGTTTGGTGGCGAAGACCGCTGCCTGGGTGCGACGTTCCATGCCCAGTTTGGCCAAAAGCCGTGACACGTAGTTCTTGACGGTCTTCTCCGCCAGGAACATCCGGTCGGCTATCTGCTTGTTGGTCAGGCCTTCGGCGAGCAGACTCAGCAGTGTCCGCTCCTGTTCGGACAGGCCCGACAGCGGATCGGGTTTGGCGGCGGCGCCGCGCAGTTTGGCCATCAGGGCTGCTGCGGCGCGGTTGTCGAGCAGCGAACGTCCGGCGCCGACTTCCTTGACCGCGTGGGCAAGCTCCATGCCCTTGATGTCCTTGACGATGTAGCCGCTGGCGCCGGCCAGGATGGCGTCGAGCATGGCCTCATCGGAGGTGAAGGAGGTCAGGATCAGGCAACGTAGTTCGGGCATTCGCGACAGCAGGTCACGGCAGAGTTCGATGCCGTTGCCGTCCGGCAGCCGGACATCGAGCACCGCGACATCCGGAGACAGCGAGGGTATGCGGGCCAGGGCTTCGGCCACCGAACCGGCCTCACCGACCACATCCAGTTCGGGATCGGCGCCGAGCAGGTCGATCAGGCCGCGCCGCACCACTTCGTGATCGTCTACCAGAAAGACTCTGATCACATCGCGTCCTCTCACCCGAAGCCGTCGTCGCGGCGCGCACGCAGGCACTGCCCACGGTAGCTGCGACACCGGCGGATTCCCAGGGCACAAAGCCCCGTCCGGGCACCGGTCGCTGATCGGGAGTGAATTACGCTTCATGCCACTCGGCCCGGACGTAGGAGATCGAAGTGGACGCCTCTGCCCTCAACGCGTTGTTCGACCTGACCGGACGCACCGCCATCGTCACCGGCGGCACGCGCGGCATCGGACTGTCGGTCGCGCACGGACTGGCTGCGGCCGGCGCCAACGTGGTGGTGGCCAGCCGCAAACCCGACGCGTGCGAGCAGGCTGCCGAGCAGCTGCGCCAGGCCGGCGCACAGGCCATCGGGGTGCCGACCCACCTCGGTGACGGCGAGGCGATCGAGGCGCTGGTCGATGCCACAGTCGAGCGGTTCGGCGGGGTCGACATCGTCATCAACAACGCCGCCAATGCGCTGGCGCTGCCGTTGGGCGAGATCACCTCGGAGGCGTTGAACAAATCGTTCGCGGTCAATCTGCAGGGGCCGGTCTTTCTGGTTCAGGCGGCGCTACCGCATCTGCGCAAGAGCGAGCACGCGGCCATCGTCAACGTGGTGTCGGCCGGCGCCTTCGTCTATTCGCCGGCGACGTCGATGTACTCGGCTGCCAAGGCCGCATTGGTTTCCTTCACCCGGTCCATGGCGGCAGAGCTGGCGTCATCGCGGATCCGGGTCAACGCGATCGCCCCCGGACCGGTCAATACGGACATGGTGCGGAACAACCCGCCGGAGTTCATCGCAGCATTGCAGGCTGCCACGCTGCAGCAGCGCATTGCCGAACCCGACGAAATGGTCGGTCCGGTACTGCTTCTCGTCTCCGACGCGGGCAGCTACATCACCGGCCAGACCATCCACGCCGACGGCGGGATGGTGGCGCGGTAGCCGATGGCGGGCTACGTGTTGCGCTTGGCGGCGCGCAGTGCCTCGGCCGCACCGCCTAGGAACGGAGTGATGATGTCCACCGGCAGGGGGAACACCACGGTGGAGTTCTGGTCCGCCCCGAGTTCCAAAAGGGTTTGTAGGTAACGCAGTTGCAGCGATGCCGGGTTCTGCGAAAGCCGCTCGGCGGCCTGGCTGAGTTCCTCGGAGGCCTGTAGCTCGCCGCGGGCGTTGATCACCTTCGCCCGGCGCTCGCGTTCGGCCTCGGCCTCGCGGGCCATCGCCCGCTGCATCGACTCGGGGATCTCCACGTCCTTGATCTCCACCACCCGCACCTGCACGCCCCACGGCTCAGTCTGCTTGTCGATGATCGTGCGCAGGTCGGCGTTGAGATCGTCGCGGTGCGCCAGCAGGGTGTCCAGGTCCGCTCGGCCCAACAGGGAACGCAGCGTGGTCTGGGCGATCTGCGAGGTGGCCACGGCGTAGTTCTCGACCTCCATGATCGCCTTGATCGGGTCGGTGACCTGGAACATCACCACGGCGTTGACCCGGGCCGGGACATTGTCGCGGGTGATCACCTCCTGCGGGGGAATGGTCAGGGTGACCACCCGCTGATCGACCCGAATCATTTTGTCCACCAAGGGGAACAGGAACTTCAGTCCTGGCTGGTAGAGCGGGCGGGCGTGGCCCATCCGGAACACCACGCCGCGTTCGTACTCGCGCACCACGTTCAGCGCGAAATATGCCAGCACGGCCAGTGCCACGATGGCCAGCGCCAGCACGGTGATCAGTCCCTCACTCACTTGAGCTGCTGCCTCCTGCTCGACGCGTCTTCGGAAAAGCCGCCCCACCGGGTGGAGTACCGGTCGATCGCGGCCTCGACCTTCAAGGCCTGATCTTCGGCGACGGATCGGTGCGGCCGGTCGTCGGGGGCGTTACTCGGGGTGTTCCACAGGTGCCGCAGCAGGGGATAGCCGCCGGCCGCCACCACGGCGATCGCCGCCGTCAACACCAACACGTCGGCGGCCGAGTGATTCACGAACAATGTCGCCGCGGGCAGGATGATCCCGAAACCCGCTACCGCACAAGCGATTCCTCGGTGAAACCGGCCGGTTTCCGAATGCGGCCACGGGTCGACCGCCCGGCTGATCTCCCGGCCGTGGGGCGAGGTGGTGCAGGTCTGCTTGACCGGGCAGGAGTTACAGACCGACGGCGTCGCCCGATACCGCATCACACGATTGTCCGGGTCGAACGAGGTGGGCCAGAGCCACTGATCCTGCGGACACTTCCACGCGTCATGGTCGTCGTGGTAGACGAACTTGCCGGTGCGCCACTGCGCGGCGCGTTCGGAGGTCCGTTGGGCCATCCGGTCGAAACCCCAGGCGAAAGCCAGCAACAGCAGCGCGTAGCCGGCAACCAGCCACACCCATGTCACCGGCCCGGTCATGCTCAGTCCTTACCTGCGGCCGCGGAGTCCGCCGGCACCTCGACGTAGAGCGGGTTCTCCGGCAGTTCGTCGACAGTCTCGCCGGAGCGGAAGTTGCGCAGCGCAATCAAGGAGATCCAGACGAACGGCACCACACCGGCACCGATCAGGATCGCGTCACCGGGCAGGCGCATCCATTCCAGCAGTGCGTTGCCGGGCTGGGTGATGTAACCCAGCGAACGCGCCTCGAAGTAGCCGGCGTTGACCGAGTGGAACAATTGCAGCACCCCCAGCGGCAACAGGGTGACGAACACCATCCAGGCCAGTCCGATGTTCATGCCCCAGAACGAGATCCGGGCCAACTTGTTCGGCCACTTGTCCGCCGGGATCACGTAGCGGAAGGCGAACATCGCCAGGGCGACCGCAAGCATGCCGTAGACCCCGAACATCGCGGCGTGTGCGTGGTTGGCGGTCAGTGCCGTGCCGATCTCGTAGTAGGACACCACCGGCAGGTTGATCAGGAAGCCGAAGATGCCTGCGCCCAAGAAGTTCCAGAATCCCACGGCGACCAGGAACATCACCGCCCAGCGGGCCGGGAAGTTGTTCTGCTCACCGGCTTCCTGACGGGCGCCCAGTTGCAGGAAGGCCCAGGCCTCCACGGTCAGGAATGTCAGGGGGATGACCTCGGCGGCCGAGAAGAACGCGCCCAATGCCATGTGCTCCACCGGTGTGCCGGAGAAGTACAGGTGGTGCATGGTGCCGATCACGCCGCCGGCGGAGTACAAGATGATGTCGAGGAAGATGACCAGCAGCGCGACGCGCTCACGCACCACCCCGAGCTGGACGAAGATGTAGGCCACCATCGCGGTGGTGAACAGCTCCAGGAAGTCCTCCACCCACAGGTGCACCATCCAGAACCGCCAGAAGTCTGCGACCGAGAAGTGCGTCTCACTGCCGGCCAGCAGGCTGGCCGCATAGAACGTGGGGATGGCCAGGCCGGTGAAGAAGAACATCCAGGGCAGGTTCATCTTCGAGGTGGTGGCCAGCTTCGCGCGCATGCCACGCCAGATGATGATGATCCACAAGAACAGCCCGACGATCAGCAGCACCTGGAACAGTCGCGGCAGGTCCAGGAACTCCCACTGCTGGGAGAACAAGGTGCCCGGCTTGATCACCCCGAAGATCGACAGCGCCTCGAAGGCCAGCGAACCGAAGACCACCACGGCCAGCGCGCCGAGCAATCCGTACACCAGGACTGACTGCTTGCCGGGTTCGCGGCGGGTGATGAAGGGCACCAAGAAGATTCCACCGGCCAAGAACGCCGCCGCGGTCCAGAACAGTGACAGCTGCAGGTGCCAGGTTCGGGCCAGGTTGTAGGGGAGGATCTTCGCGAGGTCGATCCCGTAGAACTCCGACAGATCCGCCCGGTAGTGCTCGACGGCGCCGCCGAGCAGGACTTGGGCCAAGAACAGCACCGCGACCACCGCGAAGATCCAGATCGCGGCACGCTGCGAACGGGTCAGCGGCACCTCGCCGGGCTGGCGAAAGTGCAGCTTGGTCATCTCGGTGCCGTGCCAGCCGATGTTCTGGCTCCAGCGGCCGTAGACGGTGAACATGATGCCGATGCCGCCCAACAGCATGATCAGCGAAAGCACCGACCAGACCACCACCGATCCGGTAGGCCCGTTGTCGACACGGGGCTCCGAGGGCCAGTTGTTGGTGTAGCTGTAGTTGTGGCCGGGGCGATCAGCGGCGGCCGCCCACGCGGTCCAGGCGAAGAACGAGGTCAGATCGCGGATCTCGCTGGGCTCGGTGATCATGTGCGGCAGCAGGCCGTACTTGGTGGAGGCTTCGCCGAAGTAGCCGGCGTAGTGCTCCTCGATGTCGTTGAACGCCTGAACCTGTTTGTCGGTGAACACCAGTGTCTTGGTGTCCGCGTTATAGCGGTTGGTCCGGAACTCGGCGACCACGTCGTCGTGCGGGTTCGTCACGCCCTGCGCCTTGAACTGATCGGCGACGTCTTCGGTGGCCAGCCGCAGATATTCGGCGGTGTAGTCCGGGCCCAGATAGGCGCCGTGGCCCAGCACCGAGCCGTACTGCATGAGGCCGCGGGCCTGAAAGAGCTGCTGGCCGCGGGTGATGTCGACACCGGAGAAAAGTTGCTGGCCGGATTCGGTAACGACCTTGTCCGGCATCGGCATTGACGCCGTGTACGTGCGATAGGCCAGGATGCCCATCACCAGGAAACCGAAGATCATGACCAGGGCAACGCCCTGCGCCCAGCCCTTGCCGACCAGCGCCCCGGCACGGCCGGATTCGGTGGTGGGCGGGCCCACTTGTGTCGCATCGGTGCTCATGGACGGGACGCTAACAGTATCGAGGATGAAAATTCGCGAAACTGTTAGTGCCCTCACGAATTTGGGGTCTGGCGTTAGTTTCTCTGTTGACTAAATGCCCCTTGACGCCAAGGTACGACATACCGTAGTAGCAGCGGTCCGCTGTGCGGACCGGAAAGGACACCGCCATGCCCCGACTCCGCGAGATCCCGCGCGCCGAAGTGACCGACGAGCAGATCTTGTTCTTCTACGACCGACTGTTCGGCGCGGGCGTAGATCCCCTGGACCCCCTAGACGCCGAAGCTCCCGCCGGCCACCGCACCATCCACGGGACACCGGGGGACTGGTGGACGGTTTTCGCCCAGGCGCCGCAGGTGTTCTCTCATGCCGTGCGCGGTTTCGCCCTGTATCGCAAAGCCTCGCTGGACCCGTTGTTGCGCGAGCTCGGCCAGGCCCGCGCCGGCTATGCCCGCGGCAGCCAGTTCGTCTTCTCCCAGCACTGCAAACAGATGCGTTCGCTGGGGATGTCCGAGGAGAAGATCGCCGCGTTGCCGTCCTGGCAGGTCAGTGACGCCTTCTCCGGGCTCGAGCGCGCGGTGCTGGCCTACACCGATGCCCTGGTCTACGACGGGGGCCGGGTGGCCGACGAGATCTTCGCGGTGCTGCAGGCGCACCTGTCGGATCGCGAGATCATGGAGCTGACCTACATCACCTGCATGTATGACATGCACGCCACCATCTGCCGTGCGCTGCGGCTGGAGTTCGACGACCGCGCCGAGCCGATCGTGGAGGTCCAGGTGCCCGAGGGGGTCGCGGTGGCCGACCTGTCGGCAGATCTGGCCGGGGACTAGGCCCGGCCTGGAACCGGCCGGGCCCTCCTTGTCACACCGCGGGGGCAGCATCGATCTGTGCTTGACGCGGTGCTTCCCCTGCAGTGCGGGGGCTGCGGTGCCCCCGGAACCCGATGGTGCGCGGTCTGCGCCGCGCAGCTGGCGGTCGGGCCGGACGAACCGCGGGTGATCGCCCCGCGGCTGGATCCGCAGGTCCCGGTGTTCGCCCTGGGCCGCTATGCCGGGGCTCGCCGGCGAGCGATTGTCGCGGTCAAAGAACGCGGACGCAGCGACCTCGTCGCGCCCCTGGCAGCGGCGGTGGGGGCGGCGCTGCAGCGGCTGCTGTGCTGGCAGCTGGTGGACCTGCCCCTGACGATCATCCCGGCGCCCACCCGGCGCAGCGCCGCTCGACAGCGCGGGGGTGACCCGGTCACGCGGATCGCCGCGGCGGTCGCGGCGGGCCAGGTCGGCGTGACGGTGGCGCCGGCGTTGCGGATGCGGGCGCTGACCCGCGACTCGGTCGGTCTGGGCAGCAGCGCCCGGGAACGCAACATAGCCGGCCGAGTCCTGCTACGCAGGGGCGGGCTGGCGGGTTTCTCCGCACTGGGTGATGTCCTGGTCGTCGACGACGTCGTGACCACCGGGGCCACCCTGGCCGAGTCGGTTCGGGTGCTAAATCAGACCGGTGTGCGGGTATCTGCCGCGCTTGTGATCGCTTCGGTATGAGACGGGTGTCAAATGGGTGCGCCAAAGCGGTGGCATGTATCGGGCGGCATGGCTACGGTCGTCATCAAGGGCCGGGGGACCTTTAGAGAACGTGGTCGAGACGACAGGAGAGTGTCGAGCATGGCAAATCAATTTGTGGAAACCAGCGCGGCGTCAGTTGACGTGGACGAGCGGCCCGATCAGTCGGGGGCGGAGATCGTGGTCAAGGGGCGTAACGTCGAAATTCCAGACCATTTCCGGGTTTACGTCGCGCAGAAGTTGGCCCGCGTGGAGCGATTGGACCGCTCGATTCGCCTGTTCGATGTCGAGCTCAAGCACGCCAATAATCGACGCCAGCGAAAATCCTGCCAGCAGATCGACATCACCGCGCACGGCCGCGGTCCGGTGGTCCGCGGGGAAGCCCGCGCCGACAGTTTCTATGCCGCGTTCGAGGCCGCGATCGATCGACTGGAGAGCCGGTTGCGCCGCGACAAGGGCCGCCGCAATGTCTCCTACGGCGACAAGACGCCAGTGTCGGTGGCGGAGGCCACCGGTGTCACCAACTTGGAGCCGGAGTTCCTCGCCGCCGCATTCAATCGGGACGGCACCGCCGAACCGGACCACCGCGAGGCGGCCGGGCACAGCGACGGTCACGAGCATGAGCCCGGTCAGATCGTGCGCACCAAAGAACACACCGCGACGCCCATGTCGGTCGACGACGCGCTCTACGAGATGGAGCTCGTCGGCCACGATTTCTTCCTGTTCCAGGACAAGGAGACCGACCAGGCATCGGTGGTCTACCGACGGCACGCCTACGACTACGGCTTGATTCGTTTGGTCTGAGCACGGCCTTGGCGGAGCTGCGTTGGCGGCGCATTGCCGCCCTTGGCAACGGTGTCACCTACCATGGGTGACGCTCGTAATGCCGAAGACTGAGTAGGGGACATAGCCGTGCTGTCCAAGTTGCTGCGTTTTGGTGAAGGCCGCATGGTCAAACGGCTCCGGAAGGTCGCGGACTACATCGACACCCTCTCCGGGGACGTCGAAGCGCTCACCGACGCGGAGCTGCGGGCCAAGACCGACGAATTCCGTCAGCGGCACGCCGACGGCGAATCCCTCGACGACCTGCTGCCCGAGGCATTCGCGGTGGCCCGTGAGGCGGCGTGGCGGGTGCTGTCGCAGCGGCCGTTCCACGTGCAGCTGATGGGTGGTGCGGCGCTGCACTACGGCAACGTCGCCGAGATGAAGACCGGTGAGGGCAAGACCCTGACCTGTGTGCTTCCGGCGTACCTCAACGCGATCTCCGGCAAGGGCGTGCACGTCGTCACCGTCAACGACTACCTGGCCAAGCGCGACAGTGAGTGGATGGGCCGCGTGCACCGCTTCCTCGGCCTGGAGGTCGGGGTGATCTTGTCGCAGATGACCCCGGACGAGCGGCGCGTTGCCTACAACGCCGATGTCACCTACGGCACCAACAACGAGTTCGGCTTCGACTACCTGCGCGACAACATGGCGCATTCGCTCGAACAGCTGGTGCAGCGCCCGCACAACTTCGCCATCGTCGACGAGGTCGACTCCATCCTGATCGACGAGGCCCGTACCCCGCTGATCATCTCCGGGCCTGCCGACGGCAGCTCCAACTGGTACTCGGAGTTCGCCCGGATCGTGCCGCTGATGGAGAAAGATGTCCACTACGAAGTGGATCTGCGCAAGCGCACCATCGGTGTGCACGAGCTCGGGGTGGAGTTCGTCGAGGACCAGCTCGGTATCGAGAACCTCTATGAGGCCGCCAACTCCCCGCTGGTCAGCTACCTGAACAACGCCCTGAAGGCCAAGGAGCTGTTCAACCGCGACAAGGACTACATCGTCCGCAACGGCGAGGTCTTCATCGTCGACGAGTTCACCGGCCGCGTGTTGGTGGGCCGGCGATACAACGAGGGCATGCACCAGGCCATCGAGGCCAAGGAGCGGGTGGAGATCAAGGCCGAGAATCAGACTCTGGCCACCATCACGCTGCAGAACTACTTCCGGCTCTACGGCAAGCTCGCCGGTATGACCGGCACCGCCGAGACCGAAGCTGCCGAGCTGCACGAGATCTACAAGCTGGGCGTGGTGCCGATCCCGACCAACAAGCCGATGGCGCGCCTGGACCAGATCGACCTCATCTACAAGACCGAGGAGGCCAAGTTCCTCGCGGTCGTCGACGACGTCGCCGAGCGCTACGAGAAGGGCCAGCCGGTACTGATCGGCACCACCAGCGTCGAGCGCTCGGAGTATCTGTCCAAGCAGCTGACCAAGCGGCGCGTCCCGCACAACGTGCTCAACGCCAAGCAGCATGAGCGTGAGGCGCACATCATCGCCGAGGCGGGCCGGCGCGGCGCTGTCACGGTTGCCACCAACATGGCCGGCCGCGGCACCGACATCGTGCTCGGCGGCAACGTCGACTTCCTCGCCGACCAGCGGCTGCGTGGGCAGGGCCTGGACCCGGTAGAGACCCCGGATGAGTACGAGGCCGCCTGGGACGAAGCGCTCAACGCGATCAAGGCGGAGGCAGCCGCCGAGGCCGAGGAAGTGATCGAGGCCGGCGGCCTGTACGTGCTGGGCACCGAGCGGCACGAGTCGCGGCGTATCGACAACCAGCTGCGCGGCCGGTCCGGCCGCCAAGGTGACCCGGGCGAGTCGCGGTTCTACCTGTCGCTGGGTGACGAGCTGATGCGACGGTTCAACGGCGCGGCACTGGAGTCGCTGCTGACCCGGCTGAACCTGCCCGACGATGTGCCGATCGAGGCCAAGATGGTCACCCGGGCGATCAAGAGCGCCCAGACCCAGGTCGAGCAGCAGAACTTCGAGATCCGCAAGAACGTTCTGAAGTACGACGAGGTGATGAATCAGCAGCGCAAGGTGATCTACGCCGAACGTCGCCGCATCCTCGACGGCGAGAATCTGGCCGAGCAGGCCCACGACATGCTCGTCGACGTGATCACCGCCTACGTCGACGGTGCCACCGCCGAGGGCTACGCCGAAGACTGGGACCTCGAGCAGCTGTGGACGGCGCTGAAGACCCTGTACCCGGTCGGGATCGACTATCACGAACTGCTACACGCCGACGACATCGGCGAGGCCGACGACCTGACCCGCGAGGAACTGCTCGAGGCGCTGCTCGCCGACGCCGAGAACTCCTACGCGGCCCGTGAGGCCAAGGTCGACGAGACCGCTGGGGCCGGCGCCATGCGAGAGCTGGAACGCGGGGTGCTGCTGAGCGTTCTGGACCGCAAGTGGCGCGAGCACCTCTACGAGATGGACTACCTCAAGGAGGGCATCGGTCTGCGGGCGATGGCGCAGCGTGACCCACTGGTCGAGTACCAGCGGGAAGGTTTCGACATGTTCCGCGGCATGCTCGACGGGCTCAAGGAGGAGTCGGTCGGCTTCCTGTTCAATGTCGCCGTCGAGGCCGTGCCGAAGCAGACGGTGGCACCGGTGGACGCACCCGAGGGGTTGGCGGAGTTCGGGTTGCGCGCCAAGGGAATCGACGGCGCCAACGGGGCTGACGGTGCGGACGGTACCGCGGGCCTGACCTATTCGGGCCCCGACGAGGACGGCTCCGCGCAGGTGCAGCGCTCGCGCGACCTGCAACCCGCGGGAGCGACATCGCGCCGAGAGCGGCGCGAAGCTGCCCGCCGCGAAGGCCGCGGGCCCCGGTTGCCGAAGGTGCCGCGCAAGAGCTGAGGTCTGACGCGCTCAGTCGATGGCGCCGACCCGCTGCGCGTGGCTTCGCCGCGCTTGCGATCGGCGCAGCCGATGGCGCCGACCAGGCGCTAGCCGATGTGCAGGGCGACGATCCGCCAAGCTGCGCCATTTCCCGTCCGCGGGATGGACTCGACGCGGCAGGCCAGGGCATGCGTGCGCCGTCCGCGCCGGTAGGTGCCGAAAACCTCCACCGCGCTGGCCGGTTCGCCCGAACCTGCGGGCTGCACGCGTACGCGCTGCAAGGTGGCCGGCTCGACCCGGCCCGCCGGCGCAGCCGGGCGAGCCGATACCACCGAGTCGGCCAGTCCAGTGGCAAGCAGCGGATGCAGATGCGTCGACGGTCGGCGCCCGTCCACCACTTCCAGCACCCGCCGCAGTGCGGCGTCGGCGAACACCGCGGCCGACCGCAGCGGTGCCGGTAACACCTTGCGTACGGGTCGATCGGGTCGCGTCCTCGGGGGATGCCCAGGGCGGGGCCGGACCGACGGCACCGACGCGGGCGGATGCGCGGGCCGACTCGGCATGGCCGGGCGAGCAGGCGGTTCGTAGTCGAGCATCGGCGCGACGGCCGAGCGCGGGGGCGAAGTGGGATCGATGGGCACGGCAGCTCTCCAAGGTCGGTCCGGGCGGCGGGCCTGCTGGAGAGTGGCAGGGCGTGTGCGGCGATCATCGCACAATCGCGGCTGCGGCGTATCCGCGTGCGGCGCCGCCCAGCGGCGGGCTACCGTGAGCGGCAGTGTTTTTCTCCGATCCGGCGCTGGTGCAGTGCCCGGCCGGATCGAGCCAGCAGGGAGGACGGGCCACGATGGTGAACCGGCTATCGGCGTCGGAAGCCTCTTTCTACCGGCTGGAGAACACCACGACGCCGATGTATGTGCAGTCGCTGTTCATTCTGCGCAACCCGCGGGGTGGGCTGGGCTATGACAAGCTGCTGGAGACCATCGAGCAGCGGTTGCCCCAGATCCCGCGCTACCGGCAGAAGATCCGCGAAGTCACCATGAGCCTGGCCCGCCCGGTCTGGGTGGACGACCACGAGTTCGACATCACCTACCACGTAAGGCATCTCGCGGTACCTTCCCCCGGCAGCGAACGCCAGCTGCACGAGCTGGTCGCGCGGTTGAGTCAACAACCGCTGGATCGCTCCCGGCCGTTGTGGGCGACCTACCTGATCGAGGGGCTGGCCGACAACCGGATCGCCATCTACATCAAGTCCCATCAAGCGTTGGTCCACGGCATGGCGGCGCCGGCGTTGGGCCACGTCCTGGTCGACCGGACGCAGCGGCCGCCGCCTTTCGATGAAGACATCTGGGTGCCGCGCGACGAGCCCGGCGCCGTCGAGTTGGTCCTGGGAGCGGTCGGGGACTGGGTGGCGGCGCCGCGGACCCAACTACAGGCGGTCGGGTCGACGGTCGGCAGCCCGTTGACCTGGGCGGGCCGCAAGGCGTTCGACGCCGTCCGGGCCATCGCGCGCGGCGCGGCCCCGCAGAGTCCGCTCAACACCCAGGTCTCGCAGAACCGCCTGTTCACGGTGGCGAGCGGTTCGCTCGAGGATTACCGAACGGTGCGGGCCCGCTACGACTGCGCCATTAACGACGTGGTGCTCGCCGTGATCACCGGTGCGCTGCGGAACTGGCTGCTGGCCCGCGGCGAGCCGGTCGGGTCGACGCGCACGGTACGGGCGTTGGCGCCGTTGTCGGTGTATCCCGACCACGAATTCGACTCTGCGGGTCAGCCGATCGGTGCGGTGACGCCGTTCCTGGTGGATCTTCCTGTCGGCGAACCGAATCCGGTAGTCCGGCTTTCCCAGATCGCCTATGCCACCGAATCGCATCCCACCTCGACCGGACTGGTGGATGCCCGCACCATTTTGACCGTGGCGGGCTTCGCCCCGCCAACCCTGCACGCGATGGGTGTTCGGGTGGCGACCGCGTTCGCCGGATTCTCCGGGCGGGTGTTCAACCTGCTGATCACCAATGCGCCGGGCACTCAGCGGCAGCTCTACATCTGCGGCGCCAAGCTGCTCGAGACCTACAGTGTGCCCCCGTTGTTGCCCAACAAGGCACTGACGATCGGGGTGACGTCCTACAACGGCACGCTCTATTTCGGTGTCAATGCCGATCGCAAGGCGATGAGTGACGTAGGAATGGTCTCAGCGCTGCTGGACGAGGCGCTGGCCGAACTACTGGAGGCAGCACAGTGAGCGACGACGAATTCGAAGCCGCCAAGAAACGGCTCGCCGACGATGTGTACGAGAAGGAATTGCTGGGTCTGCAAAGCGAATTCGTCAAACTCCAGGAGTGGGTCCGCGACACCGGCACCCGGGTGGTGGTGATATTCGAGGGCCGAGACGCCGCCGGTAAGGGCGGTGTCATCAAGCGCGTCACCGAATATCTGAGCCCGCGCACGGTGCGGATCGCGGCGCTGCCGGCACCTACCGAACGTGAACGTGGCCAGTGGTACTTCCAGCGGTATATCGCGCACTTGCCGGCGCGCGGTGAGATCACGCTCTTCGACCGATCCTGGTACAACCGGGCCGGGGTGGAGAAGGTGATGGGCTTCTGTACGCCCGAAGAGCATGAGCAATTCCTCAAGCAGGCGCCGGTTTTCGAGCAGCTGCTGATCGACGACGGAATCCTGTTGCGCAAGTACTGGTTCTCGGTATCCCAGGAAGAGCAGCTGCGCCGATTCCGTAAGCGGCGCAACGATCCGCTGCGGCAGTGGAAGCTGTCGCCGATGGACCTCGAGGCACTGCACCGCTGGGAGGATTACTCGCGGGCCCGCGACGAGATGATGGCCCGCACCGATACCGCGTCGAGCCCCTGGTATGTGGTCGAGTCAGAAGTCAAGACACACGCCCGGCTGAACATGATGGCGCACCTTCTGGAGTCGATTCCCTATCGCGAGGTGGAGCGCCAGCGCGTGGACTTGCCCAAGAAGCCAATCGTCACCGGTTTTTACAAGCGGCCCGACCGCAATCTCTACCGCTACGTCGACGATTACGCCGCCACGCTGCTGGGCGACGCGTAACGGCTAAGGTCTGGCTCATGCGGGTATACATCCCAGCGACGCTGGCCATGCTGGCCCAACTTGTCGCCGACGGTTCATTGCGTCCGGTCAGCGGGACGGCGTTCGCGGTGACCCCGGCGCTGCGGGAGTCCTACGCCCACGGCGACGACGACGAGCTGGCCGAAGTCGCAATCGGAGAGGCGGCGCTGGCTTCGCTGCGGCTACTGGCCGGTGCGAACGCCGATTCGGCCGGTGAGAAGTTGCCCACCCGCCGGGCGGTGCTCGTTGCCGAGGTCGAGGGCGCCGCCGTTCGCCCCGATCTGGACGTCGCCGTGGTCCGGTTGGCGGGGCCGGTCGCGATGAGTGACGTGGTCGCGGCGTACGTAGATAACGCTGCGGCTGAGCCCGCCGTGCTCGCGGCATTGGCGGTGATCGATGACGCCGACCTCGGAGATGAGGACGCCGAGCTGACCGTCGGTGACGCCCAGGACCACGACCTGGCCTGGTACGCCACCCAGGAGCTGCCGTTCCTGCTCGACCTGCTCTGATGCCGTCCAGGCGAGGTTACGGTACCGTAGGTTTATCAAACCGCCGGTAACAAGCAGGGAAGTTTTCGTGAGCAAGAAGCATTCGGCGATCGTTGCCCACATCGGCGACACCAAGCGGCCGACCGCCGCCGGGGCCGACCGTCACCCGGTCTGGAATGCTGTGCGCCGCATCGCAACACAGATCACCACCCCGCTACTGCCGGACGACTATCTGCGCTTGGCCAACCCGCTGTGGTCGGCCCGCGAACTGCGTGGACGGGTGGTGGAGGTCCGGCGGGAGACCGCGGATTCGGCGACGCTGACCATCAAGCCCGGCTGGGGTTTTCAATTCGACTACCGGGCCGGTCAGTACATCGGCATCGGTCTGCTGGTCGACGGACGCTGGCGCTGGCGTTCCTACTCGCTGACCTCCGCGCCGGTGACCGGAGCGCGCACCGTCTCCATCACGGTCAAGGCGATGCCGGAGGGCTTTCTGTCCAGTCACCTGGTGGACGGCGTGGCCCCGGGAACCGTGGTGCGGTTGGCCGCGCCGCAGGGGGAGTTCGTGTTGCCCGACCCGGCGCCGGCGGCAGTGTTGTTCGTCACTGCCGGATCCGGGATCACGCCGGTCATGGCGATGTTGCGGTCATTGGCCCGCCGCGGACCCATCGCCGATGTCGTCCACCTGCATTCGGCGCCCACGGCGGCCGACACGCTGTTCGCCGATGAGCTGGCGGCGCTGGCCCGTGATCACCCTGGTTACCGGTTGCTGTTGCGCACCACTCGAGACCAGGGCCGGCTGGAGCTGCGGGGGCCTGAGACCCTCGATGCCGAGGTGCCCGACTGGCGCGAGCGTCAGACCTGGGCGTGTGGGCCGGCGGCGATGCTCGGCGACGCCGAACGTGTCTGGGCTGCAGCCGGGATCGCCGACCAACTGCACGTCGAGCGGTTCGCGGTGGCGCGCACCGCTTCGGCCGAGGGCGGTGGCACCGTCACCTTCGCGGCCAGCGGCAAGAGCGTGACGGCGGATGCGGCGACGACGCTGCTCGAGGCCGGTGAGAGCGTCGGGGTAGCGATGCCGTTCGGGTGCCGGATGGGTATCTGCCAGTCGTGCGTGGTGACGCTGGTGGGTGGACACGTTCGCGATCTGCGCAGCGGTGCCGATCACGAGCCGGGCACCCGGGTGCAGACCTGTGTCAGCACGGCAGCCGGCGATTGCGAACTAGACGTCTGATGATTACCCGCTGGTAACCTACGGGAACGTAGGTTACGATAACGTAGGTATAAATGGTGATGAACTTCCGAAGGGCGGTCTGATGGCGGTAACCGACGTCGAGGTGTTTGCGCACCTCAGTGACGCCGATGTGGCGAATCTCGCCGCAGAACTGGACGCCATCCGCCGGGACATCGAGGCCAGTCGCGGTGAGCGCGACGCCCGCTACATCCACCGCACCATCGCCGCTCAGCGGGCGCTCGAGGTGACCGGACGGGTGCTGCTGGCGGCCGGTAACCGGCGCTGGGCGCGCTGGGCCGGAACCGCCACCCTGGGCGTGGCCAAGATCGTCGAGAACATGGAGATCGGCCACAACGTCATGCACGGTCAGTGGGACTGGATGAACGATCCAGAGATCCACTCCACCGGCTGGGAGTGGGATATGGCCGGTGTCTCCAAGCACTGGCGCTTCACCCACAACTTTGCCCACCACAAGTACACCAACATCCTGGGCATGGACGACGACGTGGGTTACGGCGTAATCCGGGTCACTCGCGATACTCGCTGGCAGCGCTTCAACCTGCTCAACCTGTTCTACAACGCCATGTTGGCGATCGGGTTCGAGTGGGGAGTCGCGTTGCAGCACTTGGAGATCGGCAAGATCTTCAAAGGCCGCGATAGTCGCCAGGCGACCATGGTGCGGATACGCGAGTTCGGCGGCAAAGCCGGCCGGCAGCTGTTCAAGGACTACGTGGCGTTTCCGGCCCTGACTTCGCTGTCGCCCGGCGCGACGTTCGCCTCGACGGTGAAGGCCAACGCGATCGCCAACGTGATCCGCAACCTGTGGGCCAACGCGATCATCTTCTGCGGTCACTTCCCAGACGGCGCAGAGAAATTCACCAAGACCGACATGGTCGGCGAGTCGCAGGGGCAGTGGTATCTGCGGCAGCTGCTGGGCAGCGCCAACATCGATGCCGGGCAGCCGATGCGGTTCATGAGCGGCAGCCTGTCGCATCAGATCGAACATCACCTGTTCCCCGACCTGCCGAGCAACCGCTACCCCGAGATCGCGGTGCGAGTGCGTGCGGTGTGCGAGAAGTACGACCTGCCCTATACCTCCGGGCCTTTCCTGGTGCAGTACGGCAAGACCTGGCGAACCATCGCCAAACTGTCACTGCCGGACCGCTTTCTGCGCGACACCGCCGATGACGCACCGGAGACCCGCAGCGAGAAGATGTTCGCTGAGCTGGGGCCGGAATTTACGCGCGTCGACCCGGTGACCGGTCGTCGCCGTGGGCTCAAGAGCGCCATCTCCACGGTGCGGGGCTGGCGTCGCGATAAGAAGGTCGACCTGGCCGCCTGAGGTCACTGTCGCCTGGCTCGATCCCGCATCGCCTATGCCGCGCCAGAGCGGATCATGGCGCGGCATAGGGCGAGTGCGGTAGACCAACCGGTCCGTGGGCCTCAGCCGCCGGCCGGTGGCCGGCCGACCATCATCGGTCGGAATCCGTAGCGGGGGGTGCCAAAGGCGCCGAGCCCGCCGCGGCCGGCACCACCGGCGCCCGCCATCGGCATCCCGCCTAGGGCGCTGTGGCCGGCCTCGCCGGCGACGGTCCCGGCGGAGCTGGTGTAGCTGGCCAGGCTGACCGGGGCGGAGTGGATGGCGCCCGCCGGTATGGCGGCGGCCCAGGTCGGCGGCACCGAAAGTGGGCCGACCAGCGAGGCATGCCCGATGGTTCCGGCGATTCCCGCACCGACGCTCTTGGCGGCACCTTCAGCTGCTTTAGCGGCACCCTCGGCGACCTTTTCGACAGCTTTGGTTGCTGGGACCAGCGAATGCGAAAGGCCGTCCAGGTCCTTGAACGCAGTGGTGAAAAGCCGGGCGGGGGAAACCATCCGGATGAACATGTCGAACGGGCTGGACGCACTTAGGGTGGTCGACCCGGTCAGGCCCCGGATCAGGTCCCCGTAGATGCCGTTGAACGTGATGGTCGATCCGTTCCAGGTGATGGGATTCAGCAGATCATCGATCAGGTTGGATGCGGCTGGCCCGGCGAGGTTTCCCAGCTGACCGGGCAGCGCCGAGGTCAGGGTGGCGAGGGAGTCGGCGTCGGTCGCGGTCGCTGCTCCTACGGCAACGGCAACAGCGGCCTCCTGGGCTGCCACTCCAGCCGGGTTGACGGTGGGGGCCGGGGCCGTGAACGGCGTCAACTGCGATGCGGCCGCCGACTGTCCGGCATAGCCGTACATGGTGGTTGCGTCTTGCACCCACATCTCGCCGTAGGCGGCTTCGGTTGCCGCGATCGCCGGCGTGTTCTGTCCCAGGACATTTGTCGCCATCAACGACATCAGCGTCTGGCGGTTGGCCTCGACCACCGCCGGTGGAACCGTGGCAGCGAAGGCCGCATCGTGAGCGGCGGCTGCAGTACCGGCTTGTGCCGCGACGTGCTCAGCCTGCGCGGCGGCCCGGCTGAGCCACTCCAGGTGCGGTTCGAACGCCTTTGTCATCGCTGCCGCAGCCGGCCCTTGCCAGTGCGCGGTCAAGTCGGCCAGCACAGTCGCGTAGCTGGCAGTCGTGGTGTAAATATCGGCGCCGAGGGTTTCCCAGGCGCGAGCGGCGGCCCATAGTGGCGCCGAGCCGGCGCCGGAGTACATCAGGGCAGAGTTGATCTCGGGCGGCAACGTGCCGAAGTCCATGGCGTCGGCCTAGCTCGAGGAGACCGCAGCCGCGTTGGCGGCTTCCGTGGCGTCGTACGAACCGGCGCTGATGTTCAACACCGTCTCCAGCATCTGCCGCATGGCGACGGCTTGGGCGCTGACCTGCTGGTACAGGGCGGCGTGCGCGGCGAAGGTGGTGGCTGTCAGAAGCGACACCGGGTCGGTGCCCGCAGGGGTGATCTGGGTCGTGGGGGCAGCTGCCGCTGCGTTTCCGGCTTCCATGTCCGAGGTAATGGCCTGCAGCTCTCGGGCGCTCGCGGCCAGTACCTCCGGCTGGGTAAAAACGGTCGACACGTCTATCTCCTCTTCATCTGTAAACACGTACAGGAACTTGGCAGGAACCTTCCAGGACATTGCCAGACTAGGGAGCGACGTGTCGGCCTGAAAAGCGCTGACACTTGTTGTTCACCGACGCTTACGCTCGTCTTTCTCCGATGCGTAGTCAGTGTTCATCGACCAGACGGGGGCGTTAATTGCCTGACGCCTGCCGTTCACTTTGGGCGCGCGTCGTTGCCTGGTTGATGGCGGTGGTCGCGAGCCTGAATCTCACGACGAGACTCGCCGTCAAGGCGTCGCGAGATTCACTTTCGGCCTTGTGGAGACGCGGGATCAGCCCTCGCGCAGTGCCGTCAGTAGTCGGCGCGCTGCTTCGACCCGGCGCTGCGCCGCGCCGGTCAGATTGTCCAGTGCGCATTCGGGATCGGCCGGCGGGCCCAGGTGGCCACAGCCGCGTGGACAGTCGTCGATGGTCTCGGCGAGGTCGGAGAACGCCAGCAGAACGTCGTCGGGCGCGATGTGGGCCAGGCCGAACGAGCGGATGCCCGGGGTGTCGATCACCCAGCCCGAGCCCTCTAGTCGTAGTGCCACCGACTGGGTGGACGTATGCCGCCCCCGGCCAATGTCAGTGACCCGCCCGACGGCCCGATCAGCTTCGGGGACAAGGCGATTCACCAAAGTCGATTTGCCGACGCCGGAGTGCCCCAACAGCACCGTCACTTGCGATTCCAAAAGGGGAGCGACGGCGTCGAGCGGGTCGTCGCGGCCCGCGGTGACGATCGTGAGGTCCAGGTCGGCGAACTGGCCGGCGAAGGGGGCCGGGTCCGCCAGGTCCGTCTTTGTCAGGCACAGAATCGGCGCCAGGCCTCCGGCGTAGGCGGCGATCAGCGTCCGGTCGACCAGACCGGTCCGCGGCGGGGGATCGGCGAGCGCGACCACGATCAGCAGCTGATCGGCGTTGGCGACCACCACCCGCTCGGTGGGGTCGGTGTCATCGGCGGTGCGCCGCAACACGGTTCGCCGAGGTCTGCGCCGGACGATGCGGGCCAGGGTGTCGGGCCGGCCGGAGAGATCGCCAACCACATCGACGCGATCGCCGACGACGATCGGGGTGCGCCCCAACTCGCGGGCACGCATCGCGGTCACCTGCAGATCGGCCGGGCCGTCTGGGCCGTCGAGGACACAGCCCCAGCGGCCGCGATCGACGCTGACCACCATGGCCGACTGGGCGTCGGCGTGCCCGGGACGAATTTTGGTGCGCGGCCGCGAGCCGCGGCCGGAGCGGACTTTGACGTCGGATTCGTCGTAGTCCTCCGGTTTCAAGCGCCGGCCCCCGCGTCGGCCAGCATGTCGGTCCACATTCGGGGGAATGCGGGCAGCGTCTTGCCGGTGGTCTCGATGTCCTCGACCTCCACACCGGGGACCCGAAGCCCGATGATCGCACCGGCGGTGGCCATCCGGTGGTCGGCGTAGGAATGCCAGATTCCGCCGTGCAACGGGGTCGCGGTGATCAACAGGCCGTCAGGGGTCTCGACGCTGTCGCCGCCCAACCGGTTGATCTCGGCCGTCAGCGCCGCCAGCCGGTCAGTCTCGTGCCCGCGCAGATGCGCGATGCCGCTTAGTCGCGACACCGAGCCCGGGGCGGCCAGCGCAGCCAGCGCCGCCACCGTCGGGGTGAGCTCGCCGACGGCGCGCAGATCCACGTCGAAGCCGCCGTAGCTGCCCGGGCCCTCGACTTCTAGGTGCGCATCGGCGTGGCTCACCCGCGCTCCGGTCGCGCCGAAGATCTCGATGATGGCGTCGGAGGGCTGTACGCCGACGGCCGGCCAACCGGCGATTCGCACGCGGCCTCCGGTGACCACCGCGGCTGCTAGAAACGGGGTGGCGTTGGACAGGTCCGGTTCGATCTCCCAGTTGCGGGCTGCGGCCGTCGCCGGTGTGACCCGCCAGCGGTTCGGAACGGCGTCATCGACATCGATTCCAGCCTGGCGCAGCATTGCGACCGTCATCGCGATGTGTGGGCCGGACGGCAGCGTGGCCCCGGTGTGCAGCACGGTCAGCCCCTCATCGAACGCCGCGGCGGCCAGCAGCAGTCCGGACACGAACTGCGACGACGCGGAGGCATCGATCCCGACGGTGCCGCCGGCGACGGAACCGGATCCGTGGATTCCGAAAGGCAGGCCGTCGCCTTCGACGTCGATGCCCAGGCTGCGCATCGCCTCCAGTAGCGGGGCGATCGGCCGGGCCCGGGCCTGCTCATCCCCGTCGAACGTGACGGTGACGGTGCCCAGCGCGGCCAGCGGCGGCACGAACCGCAGCACCGTGCCGGCGAGGCCACAGTTCAGCCGGATGTTCGGTTCGGGGTCGATCTTGCCGCTGACCGTCACGTGGTGGGCAACTGCCTCGACCCGCAGGCCCAGGGCTCGCAGGGCGTCGAGCATCAGGTCGGTGTCGCGGCTGCGCAGCGCGCCCGAGAGGGTGGAGACACCGCCACCGCGTCCTGCGGCCAGCGCGGCCAGCACCAGCGCCCGATTGGTCTGCGACTTCGAGCCGGGCACGGTCACCGTCGCGTCGATGGGGGCGGTGGGCATCGGTGCCGGCCAAGTCGTCACGGTTTCATCCTGCCAGCGCCCGGCTCCAGAGCTGGTATCGGCGGTTCGTAAGGTTCTTTGCCGCCTGGCTGCCTGGTATCACCCAACTGTTTACCCAGGATCATTAGTGTCTGCGGCATGGCTCTGGCGTCGGGCTCGATTTTTGCTGAGTACACCATCTTGAAACTGTTGGGTGCTGGCGGGATGGGCAAGGTTTACCTTGCGCAGCACCCCCGGCTGCCCCGACGCGAAGCGCTGAAGATTCTGCGTCGGTCGTTGAGCGCCGACGACGAGTACGAGGAGCGGTTTCGGCGGGAGGCCGAGGCCGCCGCCGTGCTGGTGCACCCCAACATCGTGCGCGTACATGACCGCGGCGAGTATCGCGGCCGGCTGTGGCTGTCGATGGACTACATCGAGGGTGAGACGCTCGGCGAGCTCATCACGCGCAAGTTCCCGGCCGGGATGCCGGCTCAGATCGTCATCCCGATCGTCGCGAGCATTGCCGACGCCCTGGACTACGCGCATGGGCAGGGCGTGGTGCACCGCGACGTCAAACCCAGCAACATCCTGGTGACCGAAGACGGCGACGAAGTGCTGACCGCCGTGCTGGCTGACTTCGGCATCGCCCGGCAACTGAGCGGCCCCACCGGGTTGACCGCGAGCAATCTGGCCATCGGCACTATCGCCTATGCCGCACCCGAACAACTAATGGGTGCCGAAGGCCTGGAACGCGCTGACCAGTACGCCTTGGC
The DNA here is from genome assembly GCF_963378105.1 of Mycolicibacter sp. MU0102. NCBI lineage: Bacteria > Bacillati > Actinomycetota > Actinomycetes > Mycobacteriales > Mycobacteriaceae > Mycobacterium > Mycobacterium holstebronense. The sequence goes on along the minus strand of NZ_OY726398.1, from coordinate 3,300,490 downwards.
CGCCACCACCTTCCAGATGCTGACCGGAGCGCCGCCGTATCAGCACGAGAACCCGGTGACGGTGATCAGCCACCACCTGAACACACCGCCGCCGCTGCTCAGCGACCGGCGTCCCGAGCTGCAGCAGTTCGACGACGTGCTCGCCGCTGCGCTGGCCAAAGACCCCGCCGAGCGTTTCCGGGACTGCTCGGACTTCGTGGCAGCCCTGGCCGAGCAGCTGGCCGATCCGGACTCCGATGACGAGTCCGACTCCGCCAAGACCGTCGTGCGGGGGGTTCCGCGGGCCCTCCCGGCACCTCCGCCGAGCCGGCTGTCGAAACTGGCCCGACCTGCGGTCCTGGTGCCACTTGGTCTCGCGGTGGTGGGGTCGGTGGCGGCCCTTGTCCCGCGCCTGCTGGCCGAGGAGCCGGCCGACACGGCGGCGATCGCCGCCGGTGGCGTACCCGCGGCAGCCGTGGCGCCGCCGCCCAAGGCGCCCGCGTTCGGAGGAACCTACCGCGTCGACGCCAACCGGGCAGGGGAGAAGTACAACGGCGTCCCCAACCCCGAGCCGCCCAACGTGAGCACTTGGTGGGCCGTCAAGTCATCCTGTGACGCCTCGGCGTGCACGGCGTCGGCGACGATGCTCGACGCCAAGGACCACCGGAAGACGGTGAAGACGCCCTCAGGCGGCAATGAATTGGCCATGGAATTCACCGGCGACACCTGGCGGTCACAGCCACAGACCGTGCACACGCCGTGTATCGGTGTCGACGGACGACAGGACAGTCAGACGACCACCCAGGTGCTCACGCTGGAGCCGACCATTCCGGGCGTCCTTCACGGCGCGATGGTGGCCACCGTGGAGAGCAACGAGTGCGGTCAGCGCGGAGCCCAGATCTGGGTTCCGGTGGTAGCCAGCCGATTCGGTGATGTTCCCGCGGGCATTAACCCGTCCGTCGAGATGGCCAAGCCGGCCAAGCCGGCCTGATCCTCGCCTGTTCGGCCATCGCCTGCTCGGCACATCCGGGGCAGGGCTGAAGCGCCCGACTTTGCCGCACTAAAAGATTAGAGTGCGCCCTATTGCACGCTCTATCTCTATGTTACTTTCGAGTAATTCAAGGTTGCTCGACAGTCTTCGCATGGTCGAGCAGCGGGTGCAGAGTCCGCCTCGTCGGGCACGGCAAAGGAGCGCAGGCCATGCAGCGGACACGTCCCGCGTCCGCGTCCCCGGCCCTCGACGTCGTCATCGTTAGCACCGGCCTGCTGGCCGCGGCACCGGCAACACCGTGGGCGGTGCATGGCCTTACCGGCACTACGCAGGCCGTGACTGCGTCCGAACAGCTCTATCGGTTCGTGCGGTGATTTGACCCCGGTGCCCACTTTGTCTATCGCCTACCACCCCAAAAGCCTGACCGGGCTGCCCGAAGGAGAACCCCAGTGAATTACGTACGCGGCCCCTTGGGCGCTGTTGCCATTGCCGTCGTAGGTGCCGGCTTGGTCGCACCCGCTGCGGCGGCTGCGCCGTCAACTGCGCTGCAGATTCCCGGATTACGCCTGGCCGCCAATGACAGTGCGACCCTGCCGCTGGGAGGCGGCACGGCGTTCATCATCGGCGGCAGTGGCCTGGCCACGCCCGGTCCGTCCTACGTGGACGCCGCTATGTCGCTGTATCTGGAGCCGCTCGGCTTCACCGGCACGACGCAGGTTGTCACGACCCCGGAACAGCTCTACCCGTTCTTGGGTCCCTTCGGCGGGACACTCGATGAGTCCGTGGCACAGGGGCAGCAGAACCTCTACGAGGCCATCATGGCTCAGTACCAGAACGGAGACCTAAGCGCCGAGAACCCCGCGGTGGTGTTCGGCTGGTCGCAGGGCGCGGTCATCGAGTCGATGTTGCAATACCAGCTCGCGAGTGCGGGTGTGCCCAGTGACTACGTGCATTTCGTGATGATCGGCAACGTCAGTTCACCGAACGGCGGCATGCTCGAGCGTTTCAATCTGCCGGACAATGCGTTTCCCACTCTTCCGAGCATCGGTCTCACATTCAGTGGCGCCGCACCCTCTGGCCTATACCCGGCCGAGGTCTACAACCGTGAATACGATGGTTTCGCCGACTTCCCGCAATACCCGATCAACTTCTTGTCGGTTCTCAACGCGATCTTCGGAATTGCCTTCCAGCACACCACCTATCTGGGGCTGACGGCCGATCAGATCAATGACGCGATCCTGCTGCCGAACGCATCGCCGGACTCGCTGACCAACTACTACATGATTCCGACCGAGGGGCTGCCGCTGCTGTATCCGCTGCTGTTCTTCGGGAGCGGGGGACAGGCGCTCTATGACCTGTTCGAGCCGGTCACGCGCATCCTGGTGAATCTGGGCTACGGCAATATCGAGCACGGCTGGAGTCAAGGTCCCGCCGACGTGGCGACGCCGTTGGGGTTCCTGCCGGATTCGGCGACGCTGGCGGCGCTCATGCAGGAGTTGCCGCAGGCGCTGAGCAACGCCTGGCAGCAGGGCGTCTCGGACTTCGTCGACGAGATCTTCCACCCGACCAACACCCCGCCGGCCTTCATGGCCGAGATGGAAGGCTTCATCAACGCGATCTCCGACACACAGATGGCGGAGTTCGGGTCGACGTTCCCCACGCTGGAAGACCTGTTCGGGACCTTCCCGCCGCACACCGGCATCCCGTTCCTGGATGTGGGCACCGCGCTGTTGTTCACCTTGCCGCAGGTCAACTACGACATCTTCGCCTCGGAGTTGGCTGACGGCGATCTCCTCAACGCAATCGGTCTCCCGCTCGCCGTTGACCTGGGAATACTGCCGCTCGCGTTGCTGGGCGCGCTGATCTGACCCGCCCAGCGCCTACCCGGCGCTGGGCGGCCGGTTCATCACCCGGTGGCGGTAGCCGTACCGGGGAACGAACCGGAAACCGGTAGGCCCGCCGTTGGCGGCGGCACTGGCCCCGGGCAGACCCGCCATACCGGCGAGCCCTGCCATTCCGCCGCGCGGCATCGCGCCGGCCTCGGCAGCGGCCACCCGGCTGGAAACCAGTGTCGCCGCAGCCTGATTGGCTGAAGTAGGAGCCATCGGCCAGCTCTGCGGCACCGACAACAACCCGACCTGGATGCCACGACCCACGGCGACCGACGGTGACGCGGCGCCAAAGCCCGGGGTGTAGGAGGCTGCGGTTCCGGCCTTCGCGACGTCGGCCACCTTCGCCAGGTCGGTGAAGAATGCCCTGGCATCCGCCACCGCCTGACCAGAGACCTCTTCGCCGTTAAGGCCTTGCCCGACCATGTCGACGAGCCGGAACGGGCCCAGGTTGGAGTTGGTGTAGCCGGTGAGTGTCTGGAGCGGCGTGACGATCTGTTGCAGAAACGCAGTCCACGCCGCCGAGCCGGTGGTTGGTGCGGTACCTGTACCCGCAGCCGGAACTGAGGGCGCCCCGGTGGCGGCGCCCGACTGAGCGAGCGACTGCAGCGAGCTCAATGTCTGCGAGGTCGCCTGGGAGGTGACCTGTGACGCCGCCGAGTTGCTGACGGCCTGGGTCGTCGCGGTGGCCTGTCCCGCCTGCGCCGCAGGATTGGTGGTCTGCGGCGGCGAGGTGAACTCCGACAGCTGCGACGCCGCCAGGGAACCACCTGCGTAGGCGTACATGGCGGCGGCGTCTTGGGCCCACATCGCCGCGTAGTGGGCTTCGGTCGCCGCGATGGCCGGGGTGTTCTGGCCGAAGAAGTTGGTGGCGACCAACATCATCAACTGGGCCCGGTTGGCGAACACCATCTGTGGCGGCACCGTCATCGCGAACGCGGCTTCAAAGGCGGCCGCCGCGGCCTTGGCCTGCATTGCCGCCTGCTCGGCTTGCGCGGCCGTCGCCTTGAACCAGGTGGTGAACGGCAGTGCCGCGGCGGCCATGGCGGTCGCCGACGGTCCGCGCCACGGACCGCTGGTCAGGTCCGCGATGGTCATGTCCACCGCGGCCGCGGTCACGCTCAACTCTTGGGCCAAGACATCCCAGGCCCCCGCTGCTGCCAACATCGGACCGGAGCCGACTCCCGCATACATCCGCGTGGAATTGACCTCCGGAGGCAGTGCCCCGTAGTCGATCATCCCGTTGGGTGCTATCCGCCGAAGGGGCGGCGTGGCATGACGGTCAACGCGGTCCCGTAGCGCGGACCGCCGAAGCCGCGGAAGCCGGCGCCGGCCGCACCCGCGGCCGGGATACCAGGCATACCAGGCATTCCCGTCGGCGGAGCAATCGGAGCCCCACCCAGGATTCCGCCCGCGGACGGCAGCGCCGCCGCGGCAGCGGGACCGACCGGCACCCAGGAACCGCCCGAGACCGGGCCCAACGCGGAGGCTGCCGCCATGGGGGGAACCCACGCTGCCGGGACCGAGAGGCCACCGACCGCGCCGGCGGCACCGGAGGCCGCGCTCGCCGCACCGGAGGCTGCGCCACTGGCTGCGGAGGCCGCGGCCGGTGCCGCCGCCTTGGCGCCATCGGCGAACAGCTTCTGCAGGCCGAGCACACCGCTGACACCACGCCAGACCGCACAGACGTTGTTCGACTGCAGGTTGGAGTTGGTCACCACCTGGTTCATCAGCTGGTTGGTCAGGTTGTAGTTCGGGTCGTTGAGGATGTCCTGCGCCGGGTTGCCCGTGCTCGGGGCGGCGTTAGGGGTCAGCAGGTTCTGCAACGTGCTCGACGCCTTGGTGGCCGTGGCCGTACCGTTCGCGGCGGCGACCGCGTTGGCGTTCGCGGCGTCGCCACTCGGGTTGGTCGGGTTGGGCGGCGAGGTGAACTCATTGAGCTGGGTCGCGGCGCTGGACTGGCTGTGGTAGCCGACCATCGCCATCGTGTCCTGGGCCCACATCTCGTTGTGCTCGGTCTCGGTGGCCGCGATCGACGGGGTGTTCTGCCCGAGGATGTTGGTGGCGACCAGCTGCTGCAGGAGTTCGCGGTTCGCGGTGACCGCAACCGGCGGCACCGTCTGGGCGTGTGCCGTCTCGTAGGCGGCGGCGGCGGAACGGCCCTGCGTGGCGGCCTGCTCGGCCTGCGCTGCGGTGAGTTCCATCCAGTTGATGTAGGGAGCGGCCGCGGTCGCCATCGACGCCGAGGCGGTCCCGAGCCATTCCTCGGAGGTCAGCTGGTTGATGACGGCCCGGTACTCGGCCGCAGCGGATTTCAGTTCAGCGGCCAGCGCACTCCACGCCGACGCTGCCACGACCATGGGCTCCGAGCCAGGCCCGGAGTAGATCATGGTGGAAGTCACCTCAGGCGGCAACGACAAGTAGTTCATCGCGGTGACCTAACCGGCCGCTGCTGCGTTAGCAGCCTCGGTTGCGGCGTACGCGTTGGCACCGCTGCTCAGGGCGTTCACGAACATCTCGTGGACGGCCACTGCCTGCGCGCTCACGGTCTGGTAGGCCTGGGCGTGGGCGGCGAACTGGGCGGCGGTCAGCGCGGAAACCTCGTCGGCGGCGGCCGGCACCACGCTGGTGGTGGGCGCCGCGGCCGCGGCACTGTGCGCGGCCAGCGACGAACCGATGGTTCGCAAGTTCGCGACCGCGGCCAGCAACGCTTCTGGCTGCGTAGTGACGAACGACATGAAGGCTCCTCGTAGAAGTCTTTTCAGTTCCGCGATCGCCACATTGCGGATCGCGTACGCCCTTGAGCGCAGACCCGACGCTATGCGATCTGACGCGCGACACACAGCCGCGAAGGGCACTTTTCGGAGACTGTCAGCAGTTGTTCATTGACAGTTGGAAAAGGCACCCGAAACATTCACCGAGCAGCCCTCTGGCGTTGGTTTGCCTTCACCTATTGTTCACTTTGCCGAGGCTGCGTCAGCTAACAGTCGCAGGGTGGATTCGCGTCCCGGTGTGCTGGCCGGGTCGGTGCCCCGGCGGGCGGATGCGACCGGGTTGAGCATCAACTCGTCCACGCCGAACCGGTCGGCCAGTTCCCGCAGTTGGGTGAGCGCCTCCGCCGGCGTGCCGACCACCGCGCGCGAGAGTTCCCCCTGCGCGACGCGGTGTTGCTGCGGGGTCAGGGCCGCCTGCTCGGCGTCCTCGACCAGTTCCAGGCGGCCAGGTGGTTGTCCGGTCGCCGTCTGGGCTTGCAGCCGCAGATAGGGAAGGATCAAAGCCGTTGCCTCGTCGTGTGTTTCGGCTACCGCGGTGTTGACGGTCAGGAACGCGGCCGGCTCGGCGGCAAGCTCGCTCGGGACGAACTGTGACCGGTAGTACGTCAGTGCCTCGTCAGTGTGCTCGCCGAACAGGTGATGGCCGAATACGTAGGGCAGGCCCTGGGCCGCAGCGACTTGAGCCGACTGCATAGAGGAGCCCAGCACGAACACCCGCGGTCTTGTCACCGCGTGCGGAGTCGACCTCAGTACATAGCTGCGATCTGCCAGTTGCACGGACACTCCCGCCGTAGTCAGCAGGGCGATCAAGTCGGCGAGATTGTCCGGGAAATCGTCAATGTCGCGGTCACCGCGGCCGGTTGCTCCGCGCAACACCGCTGATGCCACCGGATCGGCGCCGGAGGCACGCCCGATGCCCAGGTCGATGCGGCCGGGATGGGCGGCCTCCAGCAGCGCGAACTGCTCGGCCACTGCAAGGGGCGCGTGGTTGGGCAGCATCACCCCGCCCGAGCCCACGCGGATACGCGAGGTGGCGGCAGCGATCATCGCGGTCAGCACCGCCGGGCTGGTGGCGGCTACCGACGGTATGTTGTGGTGCTCGGCGACCCAGTACCGGGTGTAGGCGAGCTCGTCGGCGACCTTCGCGAGTCGCATCGTCGCTGCCAGGGCATTCGAGGTGGACTGGTCGGTGCGGACCGGCGTGAGATCGAGGACGGAGAGGCGCACAGCGGCGATCTTGCCATCACCGGGGTGACTGTCGCCGTTCGTACACCGCGCGTTCGGTTTTCGTTAACCAGACTCACGCACAGTTATGGGCGATGAACAGCGATACCGAGCTCGGCGGTGCGCCCCCGGCAAGCCCTCCCGAACCGTGGGAGATCGGCCGTCCGCAGCCGGTGGTGCAGCAATTGGTGGCGTGCGGAGCTCTGCGCGGGGAAGTGCTCGATCCCGGAACCGGGTCGGGTCACCACGCGATTCACTATGCGGCCCATGGATATTCGACAACAGGGCTCGACCATTCTCCGGCCGCCATCGCGGTTGCGCAGCGTAACGCCGCGCAAGCCGGTGTGACGGTGGATTTCCAGGTGGCCGACGCGGTTGACCTGGCCGGGTTCGACGGCCGGTTCGACACCGTGGTCGACAGCGCGTTCTATCACCTGTTCCAGGACGATGAAGAAACTCAATTGCGCTACGCGCGCAACCTGCACCGGGCGACCAAGGCCCAAGCCCGGCTGTTCATGTTCGAAGCCGGCCGCCACAACGTCAACGGTTGGCAGCTGGACGGGTTGTCGCCCGAACGCTTCGGTCCGCTGCTCGAATCCGCCGGATGGCGTATCGACCACATCGGGACCACCACCTATCAGGGCACGTTCGATCCCGCTGCCTTTACCGACATGATCGCGGTGATGCAGTCGATGGGCCGCGAGGACCTGGTGGCAGGTGTCCGCGCGCTGGCCGAGCGGTTCGCGTATCTGCAACCGCTGCTCGAAGACAACCTGGTGCACATGCCGTTCTGGGCGGTCGCGGCCACCCGGATCGATTAGCTGTCACCATGAAGGTATGTGCGGGCGTTTCGCGGTAACCACCGATCCGGCGTTGCTGGCCGCGCGTATCGATGCGATCAACGAGATACCGGCCGACGCCGACGTGGGCCCGAACTACAACGTGGCACCTACCGACGGCGTCGCGACCCTGGTCAGCCGGCACGCCGAGCCGGATAAACCCGGCGGTTCAGCGAGGCTCGACGGAGGAGAGGCGAAGCTGGAACTGCCGCATCGGCCCGGCGACCAGCCGACGCGGCGGCTGCGGCTGATGCGCTGGGGGCTGGTGCCGTCATGGACCAAGGCCGGCCCGAACGGGGCGCCGGCGTCCGGCGGCCCGTTGCTGATCAACGCCCGTGCCGACAAGGTCACCACCTCACCGGCATTCTCCGCCTCCGCCGAGCGGCGGCGCTGCCTGGTGCCGATGGACGGCTACTACGAATGGCGCGCCGCGGGGCCTGGAACCGGACGCGGGGCCCGCAAGACACCGTTCTACATCCACGGTGACGGCGCGATGCTGTATGCGGCCGGCCTGTGGTCGGTCTGGCGCCCCAACAGACTGTCCGACGCGGTGCTCAGCGTCGCGATCATCACCACCGCGGCCGTCGGGGAGCTGGCCGGGATTCACGACCGGATGCCGCTGCTGCTGCCCGAAGATCATTGGGACACTTGGCTGGACCCCGACGCTGGGGTCGACACCAAGCTGCTGGCCCGTCCACCGGAGGTGGCCGGGATCGCGGTGCGTGAGGTCTCGACGTTGGTCAACAGTGTGCGCAACAACTCACCGGAGCTGATCGCACCGGCCGAGCCGCAGCCCGAGCAGGCCTACCTGCTCTAACGTCCGACCAGGCTGCGCTTCTCCAACGCGTACTCCTCGTCGGTGAGAATCCCGGCGTTGCGCAGTTCAGCCAGCTCACGCAGCTCGATGTCGGCACCCATCAGCAGGCCGAAGGCCGAGGACGCAGGCACCTCCGGCAGCTCGCCGGGTCGCGGTACCGGCGGCGGGGCGACGGTACCGGCCGTCGGGATGCGGTGCCCCCGGGTGGCTCCCGCCCCGGCCCGTCCGGCCACGCCGGCCGCGGCCATCCCCACCGCGGGGATCACCGTCTCACCGGCTGCCACAGCCGGCACAGCCGATGTGGCAGCGGCGGTACCGACCGACACCAACGACATGCCGATCTGCGGAGCGACCGCCGCGGGCGCCGCCGATGCCCAGGCCAGCGGCACCGACAGCCCGCTGATCGAGGTTGCCGAGGCGAAGTTCGCCGAGATCGGCAGCGCACCGGCCATGGCGGCCCGCAGCAATTCCTGGCCCACCTCGGCGGCGCCCATCGCGTCGAACAGGAAGGTGCCGAGCGCGTCGATGCCGAACGTTCCCATCGAGTCGACGGCCAGCTCGACACCGGCGATCCCGACCTCCATTGCGGGTTCGCTGATCAAGAGTGCGTCGGCGCCGATGGCCTCGGCCACGGCCGACGAGGACTCCAGCGCATGGGTGAGCGTGGTGATAACGCCCTCACCGTGGCCCTCGGAGGTGGTGGCGGCCGCATGCATGACGGCCGCTGACTGCGCCGACGTACCTACGGAGTTGGTGGTGCGCGGTGCCTGCCGGAACGGGCTCAGCCTGCCGGCGGTCGCGGCACCGGCGGCATAGCCGTACATGGCAGTGGCGTCCTGGGCCCACATCTCGTAGTAGTGGGCCTCGGTGGCCGCGATCGCGGGTGTGTTCTGGCCCAGGAAATTGGTTGCTACCAGGGTCATCAGCAGGCTGCGGTTGGCGGCGATGACCGGTGGCGGCACGGTCATGGCGAAGGCGGACTCGTAGGCGGCGGTGGCGGCGCGGGCCGCGATGGCGGTCTCCTCGGCCTGGATCGCGGCGGTGTGCAGCCATTGGGCGTACGGCGCTGCGGCGGCGGCCATCGCCTGCGCACTGGGGCCCGCCCAGTCGGAGCCCAGTTCGGTGAGCACCGAGGTGTAGGCGAGTCCCGCGCTGTGTAGCTCGGCGCCCAGCGCATCCCAGGACGACGCCGCGGCCAGCAAGGGCCCGGCGCCCGCGCCGGAATACATCCGGCCGGAGTTCACCTCCGGTGGCAACAGTGCGAAATCCATGGGTGCTACCGGCCGAGGAGGCGCTGCTTTTCCTGGGTGAACTCTTCTTCGGTGAGGATGCCGGCATCGCGCAGATCGGCCAGTTCCCGCAGCTCACCGGAGATCCGCGTGATTGGTCCGTTCAACGGCCGTACCGGCGGCCGCTCCGGCTTCTCGGCTTGGTCGCGCTGTTTGACCAGGGCGCGCGGCGCCCGTTTGGGGGTGGCTTTCGCGTTCGCGGTGGCCGTCACGCGGCCCCGCCCTACGCCCGCGGTGGCCCGGCCGGCCAGCCCGGCTGCGCCGATGGCGGCCAGCGGCAATGCCGAGGCCCCCGCCGAGGCGGCGGGGAGCGCAGCTTGCGCGGCAGTCGGCAATGCGCCGCCGACCTGCTGGATCACGGTGGTCGTAGGCGCCGCGGTGGCCCAGGCCTGTGGCACCGACAGCCCGCTGAGTGTGGCCGCTTCGCCCAGTTCGGCGCTCACCGGCGTGATCGCGCTGGCCAGGGCCATCTCCGGCAGCAGTTCGCTCTCGATCTCGCCGACGCCGATCAGGTCGATCCCGAAGGTGCCGGCCGCGTCCACGCCGAAGGTACCGGCCGAGTCGATGACGAAGGTGCCGAACAGGCTGGAGGCCAACGCCAAGTAGGAGGCCGCCAGCCCAGGCTCCATTGCCGCCGCCGATCCGATCGAACCCGTCAGCGCCGCATTCGATCCTGCTGCCGCCGATCCCGGCGCGCTGAGGCCCTGCAGGGCCTGGGTGATCGCGGAAACCGCGGTGTCGGCGTGGCTGCCCGCCGCGGTGGCGGTGGCCTGGCCGACCGCACCGGCCTGATTCGCGGTCCCAGTGGGATTGGTGGTGCTCGGGGGCTCGGTGAACGGGACCAGCCTGGTGGCGGCCGCGGAGCCGGTGGCGTAGCCGTACATGGCGGCGGCGTCCTGGGCCCACATTTCGTAGTACTGGGCGTCGGTGGCCGCGATGGCGGCGGTGTTCTGACCCAGATAGTTGGTGGCAAGCAGCGACATCATCTGAGTGCGGTTGGCGGTGACCGCCGGGGGAGGCACGGTCATGGCGAACGCTGCGTCGTAGGCGGCGGCGGCCGTTCGGGTCGACGACGCGGTGTGTTCGGCCTGGGCGGCGGTGGCGTGCATCCACTGGGCATACGGTGCTGCGGCGGCGGCCATCGCTGCGGCGCTGGGTCCGGCCCAGTCGGCGGACAGCTCGTTGATCACCGAGTCGTAGGCCACACCCGCGCTGTTCAGTTCGGCGGCCAGAGCGCTCCAGGCGGCAGCAGCGGCCAGCAAGGGTTGTGCCCCCGCCCCCGAATACATCCGGCTCGAGTTGACCTCTGGCGGCAGCATCGCGAAATCCATTGTCAGACAGTCCTGTTGGTAGTAGGCGTCATGGTGCCTCCTGAATTTCCCGGTTCGCGCCGCTGCGAGGGGTAGCCGGGCGCACTCGGACCCCGTGACCGTAGACAGTCAACTTGAAGTGAACCTGAAGAACGCGGCGGCGGGCGTAAGCCGCGCCGGTCGGCTCTCCCCATCGTGGCGTGACGGTGTTATCAATGGACCATGGCCGATTCCCGGTCCGCCGACCGTCGCGGCGGTACTCCCTTCAGCGTGGGAACGCCGCGGGTTCTGGTTGTCGAGGACTCCGAGACCATCCGCGAGATGGTCAGCGAGGCGCTGGCCGACGCCGGCTACCTCACCGACACCCAGCCCGACGGCCACGGCCTGGAGGAGGTGCTGGACGGATTCCGGCCGGATCTGGTGGTCCTCGACGTCATGCTGCCGGGACGCGACGGCTTCGCGCTGATGGACGTGATCCTGCGCTGGGGCGAGGTGGGCGTGGTGCTGCTCACCGCGCGTGACGGCTTACCCGACCGGCTGCGCGGTCTGGACGGCGGCGCCGACGACTACGTGGTCAAGCCGTTCGAGCTGGCCGAACTGGTGTCGCGGGTCGGTGCGGTGCTCCGCCGACGCGGCCGGTTGCCGGCTGCCGTGCAGTTCGGCGATCTGATGGTCGATGTCGACGCCGGAGTGGCCTCCCGCTCGGGCACCCCGCTGGGTTTGACCGCCACCGAGCTGCGCGTCTTGGTCTACCTTGTCGAACAACGCGGCCGCATCGTCAGCAGCGCGCAGATCCTCAACGCGGTGTGGGGCTATGAGGCTTACGACCCCAACCTGGTGCAGGTCCACATCAGCGGGTTGCGGCAGAAGCTCGAGGCACACGGACCACGAATCCTGCATACGGTGCGCGGGATCGGTTACCGGCTGGAACTTGCGGGTTCATGACCGCCACCCCCTCGCTGCGCCGCCGGCTGACGGTTATGGTGCTGGCGCTGCTGGTCATGCTGATGCTGGCGATGGGACTGGTGATCAACGCCACCCTGACCGCGCTGGCAACGCGCAGCGTGCATGAACGACTGGCAGCGGCAACCACGCGCGCGGATTCCTTGGTAGCACTGGGTATCTCGGCTGAACAGATGTCGGAACAACTCAACGGCGGCATCATCGCCGCACTGGTGGTCACCGCCGACGGCACCAGCTACGGCGACCCCGCGATTGAACCCGATGCGACCACCGGATCGAAGATTCCGGCCCCGCCGCTGGAACCCGACGACACCGCGACAGTGCTGGTGCATCCCTTGGCCAACGGCGACCGGGTGATCCTGGTCGCCGACACCACGGAGTCCGATGAGACGCTGCGCAGATTGCGGCGCTTGATGATCGAGGCAGGTCTGGGGACCTTGCTGCTGGCGTCGACCCTGCTGGCCGGTGCGAGTCGTGCCCTGCTCGCGCCGCTGGACCGTCTCACCGACCTCGCCCGCGACATCACCACCGGGGACCGGGGCCGGCGCCTGCGCCCCGACCGTCCCAAGACCGAACTGGGCCGGGCTGCAGAAGCTTTCGACGACATGCTCGACGAATTGGAGGACTCCGAGAAACGGGCGCAGCGCGCCGCGCAGGGGGCGCAGCGAGCAGAGGCGGCGGTACGGCGTTTTCTCGCCGACGCTGCCCATGAGCTGCGCACCCCGATAGCGGGAATGCAGGCGGCCGCGGAGCAGATCGCGGGAAACGTCAGCGTGCATGTCGGCCAATCCACCAATGAGGACGCCATCGAGCCCGAGGTTCTTCGTCAGCATCGTCGCGCCAGCCTGCTGCTGACCGAAGCGCGACGGGCTACCCGATTGGTCACCGACATGCTGGACCTGAGCTATATCGATGCCGGACTGCCGTTGGAACTCAAAGAGATCGACCTGGTCGGGATCGTCGATACCCAATTGGATCGGGCGGCGCTACTTGCCCCGCAACTGCGGGTCGCGCGTACAGGCCTGGACTCGGTGACCGCCTGGGTCGACCCCACGCGAGTCGCGCAGATTCTGTCCAACCTGCTCGACAACGCGCGCCGCTACACCCCGCCCGGTGGGCAGATCACCGTCGAGGTCGGTGAAGACAGCGGTGGGATCGCGGTGGTCGTCACCGACACCGGCGTCGGTGTGCGTGCCGAGGATGCCGAGCGGATCTTCGATCGGCTGGTGCGCCTGGACAGTGCCCGCGGCCGTGACCACGGCGGTGCGGGACTGGGGCTGCCGATCGCCCGGGCGCTGGCCGTCGCGCACGGCGGGACGCTGACGTGCGTCGCCCACGATGGGGGCGCCTGCTTCAGGCTGGTCATCCCGGGGGTCGAGCCGCAGTCGGTCGGTTAGCTGCGCCGCAGCAAGGGCTGAGTACTGCACCGGAACGCGCCGCCCAGTGACCGGCTGATACCGAACTCGATGTACTCGACCGTGACGCCGCGGCGTTCCAATTGCTCAGCGACCCAACCAAAGGCGGGATCGGTGACGTAGACGTCGGGGGAGATCGGCAATCCGTTGGTAGCCAATTCCTTGGCCTGCGCCAGTGAAACCGGTATCCGGTCCCAGGACTTGAGCGCGGCGGGAACCCCGTCGAGCAGTGCGTCTTCACACACGACCAGCAGGCCGTCGCGGATCAATCCGAGTGCACAGTCCAGGTGCAGGATGTCGGGGACCAAACGGACCACCTCAACGGTGTAACCCCGCGTAGCGAGCAGCTTGGCCAACCAGCGTGCGCCGAGTGCGTTCGAGGCAAGACCCGATGTCCCCACGAAAACCTGCCGGCCGAGGACCAGGACATCGCCGCCCTCTAAGAACGGACCGGGCCCCAGCGTCGTGTCGTCGTCGGCGGCGATCTCGGGAGCCGGGACGGCGACATAGTCACACGGGGCGGGATAAACCCGCTCGAGCAGAATGTCGCGGACCGGCAAGACCTCGCGACGGCGATGCCGAAACCGCAGGGAGCCCTCGATCACGACATCTCCGACGGTGAAAAACGGGTCGCGGACAAAGAAATTGGCGTACCCGTCTGATCCTGCCGTGGCCTTCTCTGCCGCAGTCAACAACCGCGGCCGCAGTACTTCGACACCGTGCCGGTGCAACACCGCCTCTAGGTTGCGCCTTTCCTGCAGCCACTGTTGCTGTCGTTGCGGGCAAGCGATGGCGAAGTCCTGTCCAGCGGCGACGTTTTCGGCCGAGCTGGCGGTAAGGAATTCCAGGTCGGAATCCGGGATATCTTCCGGCAGCGCCAGTTCGGACTGGGCGAGCACCACAGTGCGCAGCGGCGCGAACTCGCTTTCGACGAAGATTTCGGTCACGCCTCGCCTCGCCTCGCGGTGCTAGGACTGCACGTATCCCGGCGGGTTGACGGTGTCGACCCACAGGTCCACGCCCAGGTCGCTGCCGGGCACACAGTCATAGACCGACAGATCGGTGACGCCGGAGTCCACCAGCACGTCCTCGCACAGCAGGGAGTTGCCGGTGTATTCGCGGGCGGGCTTGGTCACGATGGCGTACGCGGCGTCTGCGTAGATGTCGGGGGTGCGAGAGCGCGCCATCGCCTCGTCTCCGCCGAGCAGGTTCTGTACCGCGGCGGTCGCGATCATGGTGCGCGGCCACAGCGTGTTGGAGGCGATCCCGTGCCCGCGCAGTTCCTCGGCCATACCGAGCGCGCACAGCGTCATCCCGAACTTGGCCATCATGTAGGCGGTGGGCTTGAGCCATTGGGGCTCCAGCCGGATCGGCGGAGACAGCGTCAGGATGTGCGGATTGTCGCGGCCGATCATGTGCGGAATGCAGGCCTGCGACACCGCGTAGGTACCGCGCACCTCTATGCCGTTCATCAGATCGAAGCGCTTCAGCGGCACTTCGAGAATCGAGCCGAGGTTGATCGCCGAAGCGTTGTTCACGCAGATGTCGATGCCGCCGAACCGTTCTACGGTGGTGGCCACGGCCTCTGCCACGGAGTCTCCGTCACGGATGTCACCGACGATCGGTAGTGCCTGCCCGCCGGCCTCTTCGATCTCGGCGGCCGCGGTGAAGATCGTGCCGTCGAGCTTGGGATGCGGTTCGGCGGTCTTGGCGATCAGCGCGACGTTGGCGCCGTCGCGGGCGGCGCGCTTGGCGATCGCCAGGCCGATGCCACGGCTGGCACCGGAAATGAACATGGTTTTGCCGGAGAGAGGGCCTGAGTTGGGCATGGCTGTCAGCCTATGCCGCGGCGGCCCGTTGTGCCTGACCGGCGATCTACGCGGGCCCGATCGCGTCGACCCGGCGCTTTCTCGCCTGGCGGCCGGCTTACGACGTAAACTTCAGGCACCAATCGCCACGGAGACGAAGGGTGCGGTCTGGTGGATGGCGGGGTGGACGCTGCGGCCATGGGCGACGGCTTGCGCTCGTCGTCGCAGTTGAGCCGCGACGGGATCCTGGAAATGGCCATCGACTTCATAGACCGCCAGGGCCTGTCGAAGTTGACGATGCGTGCGCTGGGTGGGGCCTGCGGAGTCGAGGCGATGGCGCTCTACCGCTACGTGCACGGCCGTGGCGACCTGCTCAGCGGCGTCGTTGACCACATCATCGACCGGCTCTACGCCGATCAACTCGCGGCGCGGCGGCAGGAAGACGGCTGGCAGGACTACCTCATGCGGCTGGCGCACGGTGTACGCCAGATCGCACTCGACCATCCGGAGGTCTTTCCGCTGGTGGCCACCCAGGCACCGGAGGCGCCCTGGGTTCGGCCGCCGCTGCGCAGCTTGCGCTGGATGGAAAGCTTCCTCGACACACTGATCGCCTATGGATTCGACGACGCCGCCGCGGTGGCGGCTTACCGCTCCTACACCACGTTCCTGATCGGTCACCTGCTGTTGGAAGTGTCGGCACGCGGCGCTGAACTGCACCCCGATGAGGCCCTCCTCGATGACAGGGGCGAGTGGTCCGCACGCGATCTGACCGATTACCCGCACCTGCTGCGCTTGCAGCCGATGTTGTCGCAGGACCGCAGCACCGCGGAGTTCGAGGAGGCGCTGGAGGCCATGTTGGACCGGCTCGAGCTGCTGCTCGCCCGGCGCTGAGGTAATGGCCCCGTAGGGGTTTACGTTGTAAACATCCTGGGTATCGCTCGTGTTGCAACGCCACACGAGGAGGGGCTCACGATGGGATTGGCAGACAAGGCCAAGAATGCCGCACAGGATGTCGCGGGCAAGGCCAAAGAAGCCGCCGGCAAGGTGACCGGTGATGACGACCTTCGGAACGAGGGTAAGGCTGACCAGGGGAAGTCGAGCCTGAAGAAGGCCGGCGAGAACGTCAAGGACGCCTTCAAGGACTAGCAAGCGAGAACACCGCCCCGCGCGCCGCTTACGGCGCGCGGGGCGGTGGCGCGTTCGGGTGTCGGAGCGGGTTGCGGCGAGGCGTCGCGACGGCCCAAGAAGCCCCCGCGGATAGGTTTACAACGTAAACAATCCGGCGTAGCTTCAACCGCATGCAGTTCGGTTTACGCCGTAAACTCAGCCGCTGCGCCGTGTGGCGCCGCAACGGGACCGGAACGGAGCGCGCGGAAGCGATTCCGACCGCCGCGATGACGGTCGATGGCGTCATTGCCCAGGCGTGCGGCGGCGAGGCGTTCGGAGCCTCGGAGATCCCTGCCGAAGAAGAGCTGCACGTCCTGGTGGAGCGTCGCGGTTCAGCGCTGCTGGTTCACGCCGGTGGCAGCGTCGATGCGTCCAACATCGCCGTCTGGCGGCGCCTGGTCGCCGAAGCCGCGGAGGTGGCCACAGCTCCCGGACCGCTGATCATCGACACCAGCGGACTCGAATTCATGGGAATCTGCGCATTCGCGGTGCTGGTCGACGAATCGGCCAGATGCCGCCGGCGTGGCATCCGGCTGCACCTGGTCAGCGACCAACAGCTCACCGCCCGGGTGGTGGACGCTGCGGGTATCGATACCGAACTGTCATTCGCCCAAACCGTCGACGACGTGCTCGGTGATGCACCGAGCGACGACCCCGGTCCGGTCCTGGACGGCTAAACGGCGATCACCGCGCTCACTGCGCCTGAATGTCCGCGGTGATCGCACCGGTCAACCGGATCAGATCCGCGGGTGCCACCGCCACGTCCCAGCCGCGTTGGCCCGCGCTGCACAGCAGCCGGTCAAAGCCCAGCGCCGAGGTGTCCAGCACCGTCGGCAACGCTTTGCGCTGTCCGAGTGGCGAGATGCCGCCTAGCACGTAACCGGTCGCCCGTTGCGCCGCCGCCGGGTCGGCCATGGTGGCCTTGGACGCACCCAGTGCGGCGGCGACCGCCTTCAGTGACAGCTTCGCCGGCACCGGCAGCACCGCGACCGCCAGGCCGTGTGGGATCGCGACCACGAGCGTTTTGAAGATCTGCTCGGGCCGCACACCGTCGGGCCCCTCTCGTGCGAGCTGCTCGACGGCTTCGGCTCCGAAAGCGCGCTGGTCCGGCGCATGGTGGTAACGCAGCACCTCATGGGGCACCTGTGCGGCGATCAGGGCCGCGATAGCTCGGGTTGCCGCGCGACTCACCGCGCCAGGATACGGGCCGGAAATAGCACCATGGCCGACGCTGTTGAGTAAGGCAGTTCGTGTGGTCGCTGCGTCAAGCCGTCGATCACGGCCCTAGGATCGGAAAGGAGTCGCCGATGTCAACGGCGATCGGTCTGCTGGAACGCGATCTATCGGCTGGGCTGGTTGTGGGCACTGCGACAGAAGGGACAGCAGCGATCGAGATGGCTGATGGCGAGAGTGCGCCCGGTACCGGAACCGAAGCTTCGACAGAAGCCAAGGCGCCGGTGCGTTCCGATGAGACCGACGAGCAGCTGACCGCTCGGTTCGAACGCGACGCGATCCCCATGCTCGATCAGCTCTACGGCGGTGCGCTGCGCATGACGCGCAATCCCGCCGATGCCGAGGACCTGCTGCAGGAGACCATGGTCAAGGCCTATGCCGGGTTCCGCTCGTTTCGGGAGGGCACCAACCTCAAGGCGTGGCTGTACCGCATCCTGACCAACACCTACATCAACAGCTACCGCAAGAAGCAACGCACCCCGGCCGAGTACCCGACCGACGAGATCACCGACTGGCAGCTGGCAGCCACCGCCGAACACACTTCGACGGGACTGCGCTCGGCGGAGGTGGAAGCGCTGGAGTCGCTGCCTGACACCGAGATCAAAGAGGCGCTGCAGCAGCTTCCCGAAGAGTTCCGGATGGCGGTGTACTACGCCGACGTCGAAGGATTCCCGTACAAGGAGATCGCCGAGATCATGGACACGCCGATCGGCACGGTGATGTCGCGATTGCACCGCGGCAGGCGACAGTTGCGCAGTCTGCTGGCCGACGTGGCGCGCGACCGTGGATTCATTCGCGGCGGCCAGGCTTCCGAGGAGGTGTCGTCGTGACCGAACACTCGCGGGACTGCAACACGCCGGCAGATGCCGGTGGATCGGACGCCAACTGCTCTGAGGTGATCGCCGAAGTATGGACGCTGCTCGACGGCGAATGCACGGCCGAGACCAAGGCCAAATTGCGGCAGCACCTTGAGGAATGCCCGGGGTGCCTGCGGCACTACGGGGTCGAGGAACGGATCAAGACGCTGATCGCCCACAAGTGCAGTGGTGACAAGGCCCCGCGGCGTCTCTACGAACGCGTGCGGTTGGAGATCAGCCGGACCACGATCATCCGCCGCGAGGGTTAGGCCTGTAGGCCCTAAACGCAGCAAGCCCGGCCTAAGGCCGGGCTTGCGGTCAGCTAGCTCGCTAACGCTCTAGGCGTTGGGTCGCTTGCCGTGGTTGGCTTTGCTGTGCTTGCGGTCACGCTTCTTGCGGCCACGCTTTGCCATGATTGGCCCTCCTAGCAGGTATTCCAGCTCGATAGTCTCTCACACCGCCGGTTATGGCGTGGTGGCGGGGCTTGAGTGGGCCCTGCCACCGCCTTAGTGCACCGAGAAGTTCCGAGCACCCGCCAGGGTCTGCGGCACGAGTGCCGGCGGGGTCGGCGGAGCCGGCGGGGTTTCGAGCGCGGGCACCGCTGACATGGGGGCACCGGGCGGCGTCAGCGAACTGACATCGGTCGGCATGATCGAGCCCACCCCCGGCACCACCTTGTTGAGCATGCCGTTGAGGACCTGCAAGAAGGAGTTCGCGGCGTTCACGCCGGCTGCTGAGCTTCCTGCAGCCGGTCCGGGCATGCCGAGCGGGCTGGGGGTACCCAGCGCGTTGGGCACGCCGAGGGGGCTGGGCACGCCGAGGGGGCTGGGGGTGCCGAGGGGGCTAGGGGTGCCGAGGGGAGTCGGAATCGGCATAGGGTCATCGACCAGTGTCGGGGCCGCTTTGGCGGACGCGACACCGAATCCCAGCGTGGCCAGCGTCATGGCGCCGGCGCAGATCAATGTCAGCCGCACTCGCGGCCGGGCAAGACGGTTTACAGACAACGCGCTACTCCTCAAGTTCGATGGCGACTCGTGCCGCGTCACGGCGATTTCGTCACGCGTTCAAAACACTCGAGTAACGGTGCTATGCAATTGTCACAGGAGAAACACGACACGATCACGGATCGAACTCTCTAAGTCCTCTTATTTATCTTGGAGTTCGCTTACCCGAGCGCCCTGCCCGACGGGCTGAGGGGGTTGTGGTTCGATAGGGCCTAGCTTTTTTGATGTACGCAATCGTTGACTGGGTGATGAACGAGGTGAAGATGGCCGAGGACGTTCGCGCGGAGATCGTGGCCAGCGTGCTCGAGGTCGTGGTCCACGAGGGCGACCAGATCAACGAGGGCGACACCGTGGTGCTGCTGGAGTCGATGAAGATGGAGATCCCGGTGCTGGCCGAGATCGCGGGCACCGTCAGCAAAGTGGCCGTGCAGGTCGGTGACGTGATTCAGGCCGGCGACCTGATCGCCGTGATCAGCTGATCGCTGCGGCTGTGACCGGCGCAGGCTAGCCGATGTCCACCCTCGGGGACCTGCTCGCCGAACACACCGTTTTGCCCGGCAGTGCGGTGGACCACCTGCATGCCGTGGTCGGCGAGTGGCAGCTGCTGGCGGACCTGTCGTTCGCCGACTATCTGATGTGGGTGCGCCGCGACCCCGACGCCGACGGTGCGCTGGTGTGCGTGGCGCAATGCCGGCCCAACACCGCGCCCACGGTGCTGCTGAGCGACGCCGTCGGCACCATCGTGGTACCGGAGCGGATGCCGCTGGCGGTCGCGGCATTCGAATCGGGCGTCATCGGGCGAGAAGGTATTGCCGGACAACGCAATATGGAAGCGGTGCCGGTGCGGCACGGCGACCGGGTTGTGGCCGTGCTGACCCACCAGACCGCGTTGACGGGCGCCCGGGAGTCCAGCCGTTTGGAGGCGGCCTACTTGGACTGCGCGGCGGATCTGGTGCACATGCTCTCCGAGGGCACCTTCCCCGACGTCGGCGACATCGCGGTGTCGCGCTCGAGTCCGCGAGTGGGCGATGGCTTCATCCGGCTGGCCGTCGACGGCACGGTCCGTTACGCCAGTCCGAACGCGGTGTCGGCGTACCACCGCATGGGGCTGGCCGCCGAGCTGGCCGGTCACGACCTGGTCGCCATCACCCGGCCGCTGATCTCCGACCCGTTCGAGGCGCACGAACTGGCCGAACATGTGCGTGAGTCACTGTCCGGTGGATCGAGCATGCGGTTCGAGGTCGACGCGGCCGGAGCGGTGGTGCTGTTGCGCACCCTGCCGCTGATCGTGCACGGCCAGCCGGCGGGGGCGGCGGTGCTGGTTCGCGACGTCACCGAGGTGAAGCGCCGCGACCGCGCGCTGCTCTCCAAGGACGCGACCATTCGAGAGATCCATCATCGGGTGAAGAACAACCTGCAGACCGTGGCGGCGCTGCTGCGTCTGCAGGCCCGCCGCACAGCCAGTACTGAAGGCCGCGAGGCGCTGCTGGAGTCGGTACGGCGGGTGTCGTCGATCGCACTGGTCCACGAGGCGCTGTCGATGTCGGTCGACGAGGTGGTGAACCTCGACAAGGTGATCGACCGCATCCTCCCGATGATGAATGACGTTGCCAGTGTGGATATCCCGATTCATGTCGCCCGGATCGGGTCGATCGGGTCACTGGACGCAGATCGGGCGACCGCGTTGATCATGGTGATCACCGAACTGGTGCAGAACGCGATCGAGCACGCCTTCGAAGCGGAGGCGGATCGACGGGCGGTGACAATCCGGGCCGAACGTTCGGCACGGTGGCTCGACGTCGTGGTCCACGACGACGGCCACGGGCTTCCCGACGGATTCCGGCTGGAAACCTCCGACCGGCTCGGCCTGCAGATCGTCAACACGCTGGTCTCAGCCGAGCTCAACGGCTCGCTGACCGCGCAAGACGCGCCAGGCGGCGGGACCGAGATGGTGCTGCGCATTCCGGTCGGCGGTCGCCGGCTCCGTCAGGCGTTGTGAGGCAGGTCCCGACACAAAAACGACGCGGCCCCGACTATGTCGGGGCCGCGTCGTTGTTTGTCTGAGGTCAGACCCCGCTGCGCGCCCGGGTCCGAGCGTTGCGGCGCTTGAGCGCACGCCGCTCGTCCTCGCTCATGCCGCCCCACACGCCGGCGTCCTGGCCGGTCTCCAGCGCCCAGGTCAGGCACTCGGTGACCACCGAGCAACGGGTGCAGACCTGCTTAGCGGAAGCAATCTGGGCGAGAGCCGGCCCGCTGTTTCCCACCGGGAAGAACAGCTCCGGGTCCTCGTCGCGACAGACCGCCTTGTGGCGCCAATCCATAGGTCTCCAACTCCTTACTTTGGGCGCAGCGGGGTGCGCTATTGCTTTTCGACTGTGTATAAGCGGCGCAAGAAATGATTACGGCTTGCATCCGATCGCTCGATCGTTTCACAGCCTGGACAGATGTCAAGGGTGCGCTTTATCACGTGGTCAAGGTCACGTTTGCGAGGGGCTGCTGCCAGCGTCCCTGCGCAGGTGTACTACAGTGGGCTTAACTGTGCGCTCATGGAGCGAATTGAGCGCCATCTCCGCAGGTCAGCGGGCTTTCTCTACCGGAGGGGCGACGACGTCCAGTGCGTCGGGAACCGCCCGGAATGTCATCGTGGTACGCAGCCCGAGATATTCGCCATCGATCTGAGTCGCTATCGGTGTGTCGCCGGCATCCACCCGCAACGCGACCACGTCGTCGTCGCGGATGAGCTGTTTGGCCTGCAACTTGGGCCGCTTCGACAGCATCTGCCGAACTAGCCTCAGCGTGGGTAGAACTTTCATGCTGGTGGTCGCGAACACGCCCATTCCCGACTCGAAGGTGGTGTCGGGGTTGGTCCACACGCACCGCTCGTCGGCATAGGTCCACGGAGCGCAGTTCGAGACGAACACGAAGTGCACCCCTTCGACCGGCTCGTCGTCGCCCAGTTGCAGTGTCAACGTCGGCGCACGGCGGGTGGTGGCCAGCACCGCGGGGACCGCCGCGCGGATATAACGCAGCGGGGTGACGGCGTGGCCCTTCTCGCGTTCGGCTTCCACCGCGGCCACCACCTCGCCGTCGACTCCCATGCCGGCGTTGAGCACCGACCACCGCTCTCCGCAGTCGATGAGACCGATCCGGCGCCACGCGGGACGGCCCGCTGGGTGATTGATCAACTCGATGAGCTGGTTGGTGGCAGCGATCGGGTCTGCCGCGATGCCCAGCGAACGCGCGAACACGTTCGCCGATCCGCCGGGCACCACCGCCACCGCGGGCAGGTGCGCCGGTGGCGGTGAACCGGGTGCCCCGAGCAGGCCGTTGACCACGCCGTGCACGGTCCCGTCGCCGCCGTGCGCGATGACCAGGTCGATGCCGTCCCTGGAGGCGGCCTGGCTGATCTCGATGGCATGGCCGCGATAGTCGGTGTGCACCACCGTCAGGTCCAGGCGGCTCTTGAGCGCGTGGGCAAGCAGGTCGCGCCCCGCCGGCGTAGTGGATGTGGCATTGGGGTTCACGATCAGCACGGCACGCACGGGATACGAGTCTATGGGCATCGGACGAGATGGACCGGGTGGTTACGCTGGCGGCGTGAAAGCCGTCGCTGACTCACCGCGCGCTGTACTGGGCGCGGGCCTGATTGTCGCTGTGCAGGGCGCGGCCGCGCTGATTGTCGCGGTGGTGCTGGTGCTGCGAGCCTTGGCAGGCGCGGATCAGCATGACGCCAATGGCTACGGCACTGCCGCATGGTTCGCCTTCGTCGGTGTTGCCGTGTCGGCGGCGGGGTGGGCGCTGCTGCGGGGTCGGCGGGTCGGGCGCGGCGTAGCGGTGTTCGCCAATCTGCTCCTGCTGCCGGTCGCCTGGTATCTGGGGGTGGGCTCACATCGCTGGGGTTACGGCGTGGTGGTCGGTGTGGCGGCCGTGGCGGTGCTGGCGGCGTTATTCAGTCCGGCGGCACTGCGCTGGGCGGAACGACGCCCATAGCTGCCAGGATCGTGCCGAACTTCGTCACGGTTTCGGCCAGTTCCTCGTCCGGGTCAGACTCGGCGACGATTCCGCCGCCGGCATGGGCCAGCGCGGATCGACGGTCGGCGGACAGTTGCGCGCAGCGGATCGAGACCACCCAGCGGCCGTCGCCGTCGGCGTCGCACCACCCGACCGCGCCGGCGTAAAAACCCCGGTCGCCCTCCAGCTCGGTGATGAGGTCGACCGCAGCGGCGGTCGGAACCCCACCGACGGCGGCCGTCGGATGCAGTGCCAGCGCCAAATCCAGTGCGGTGGTGGAGGAGTCGCGCAGCCGGCCGGTGATCGGGGTGTTCAGGTGCCACACCGCGGCGGTCCTGCTGAGCTGTGGCTCCGGTGCGACGTCGAGTTCGGCGCACAGTGGCCCGAGGGCCGCACGCAGCTGATCGACGACCAACTGATGCTCGTGGCGGTTCTTGCCGGACGCGGCCAGCGCGACTCCGTTGGCTGCATCGACCTGCGCGTCGGGGGAGCGCGGCGCCGAGCCGGCGAAGGGCCGGCAGGTGACCCGGTCGCCTTCGCGGGCAACCAACAGTTCGGGGCTGGCGCCGACCAGGACCGTGCCGGCGTAGGCCTGTCCGGCCGCGCTCAGGTCGACCAGATAGCCGTAGCCGCTCGGATCGGCGGCGACCAACCGGCGCAGGAGGGTGCCGGCATCTAGTGGGGCGTCGGCGGCCAGGCGCAGCCCGCGGGCCAACACCACCTTGTGCAGGGCGCTGTGCGGTGCGGTCAGCTCTTCCAGGGCCCGGCGGATCCGGGATCGATGCTCGTCGGGCTGCGGAATCTGCGCGACGACGTGGACGGCCGGCAGTGCTGCGCCGCCTGCGAGCGCCAGCGCCTCGTCGTGTCGCACCTCGCGCGGGACGAACAGGGCTGCGGCAGCATTAGGGCGGAAAGGTAACGCCCCCACCACTATTGGTGCTTGCCCACAGGACAATGCAGCCTGGGCGGCGGCAACGTCGGCAAACCCGGCTGTCATCGCGTCGGCCGACAGCGTCCCGGAGGGCCCGGAAAGCACGAACGTCGGTGGCAGTGTTGTCACAGCCCTGCGGCCTGAGGTCCGGTCAACCCGAGTGCGACGAGCTGGCGCACCCCGTGCTCGAAGCCGCACACGGCCATCGAGGCCGCGGCCATCGCGAATCGCGCTCCGTCGGCCAACGGCAGCTCCAGCCACCGCGTGATCACCGCCCGGGAGAAGTGGCCGTGTCCGACGAACACCACATCCCGCGAGGGGAGCTGCCGCAGCGCCAACGCAACCATGCGGTCGGCGCGGTCGCTGACCTGCGCCACCGTCTCGCCGCCGGAACTGCCGTGTGTCCAGATCAGCCAGTCGGTGTCGGATTCGCGGATCTGCGCGGTGGTCAGCCCTTCGTAGCGGCCGTAGTCCCACTCGGCGAGGTCGTCGGAGATCTCATCGACGTGCAGTCCGGCCAGCTCGGCTGTCAGCTGGGCGCGGCGGCGCGGGCTGCAGATCACCAGTGGGTTCTCCAGCGCCAGCTTGGTCAGTGTTGTTCGGGCGGCGACGGCTTGGCGGCGGCCCACCTCGGTCAACTCCAGATCGGTGCGCCCGGTGTGCCGACCGCTTTGGGACCACTCGGTTTCCCCGTGGCGCAGCAGCAGCAGTCGGTGCTCCTCGATCCCCACGCCCGTCGATTCTGCCCGACGGCGGACACCGACCCACGTTTGGTGCTCCGGGGAGCCAAGCCGTGCCAGTATGTCGGTGTGACGGGGATGCGGATCTTGGCGGTTGCCAACCAGAAAGGCGGCGTGGCCAAGACCACGACGGTGGCTTCGCTGGGTGCGGCGATGGCCGAGCTGGGTCGGCGGGTGTTGTTGGTCGACCTCGACCCGCAGGGCTGCCTGACTTTCTCCCTGGGCCACGACCCCGACAAGCTGCCGGTGTCGGTGCACGAAGTGTTGCTGGGCGAGGTGGAGCCCAACACGGCGTTGGTGCCTACCGACGAGGGGATGACCCTGCTGCCGGCCAACATCGACCTGGCCGGCGCCGAGGCGATGCTGCTGATGCGGGCCGGCCGCGAGTATGTCCTGGCGCGGGCGCTGGCCAAGCTGGAAGACGAGTTCGACGCGGTGGTCATCGACTGCCCGCCGTCCTTGGGCGTGCTGACCCTCAACGGTCTGACCGCTGCCGGCGAGGTGATCGTGCCCCTGCAATGCGAGACCCTGGCGCATCGAGGCGTCGGCCAATTCCTGCGCACCGTCTCCGACGTCCAGCAGATCACCAACCCTAAGCTGCGCCTGCTGGGGGCCCTGCCGACGCTCTACGACTCGCGCACCACCCACAGTCGCGACGTCTTGCTCGACATCGCCGACCGCTACGACCTGCCGGTATTGGCGCCGCCGATCCCGCGGACGGTGCGTTTCGCCGAGGCCAGCGCATCCGGCGCCTCGGTGATCGCCGGACGCAAGAACAAGGGCGCGCAGGCCTACCGGCAGCTGGCCGAGGCGTTGCTCAAGTACTGGAAGAGCGGCAAGACGCTGCCCACGTTCACCCCCGAGGTCTAGCGGGCTATCAACCCAGCGCAACCACGGTGTCGCCGCGCTGCTCCAACACCGTTGGGCCCGATACCGCCGGAAACACCGTCGAGACCCCGGGCGGGCGGCTGACCGGGATGACGCGCTCAGGCGCGCCGGTGTTCTGATCGAAGACGCCGACCCCGTCGGTCACCGGGATCAGGAGGCGATCGGCCATCCGCGCCGCCGGCCCCAACGGAACCGCGGCGCCCGATGCCGGAATGGTGTAGCGGTAGGTCAGGGTTCCAGAGTCGAACACCATCACGGCGTCGCCGGTCCACCAGCAGATCAACCCGGTGGGCCGCGATACCGGCAGTGCGGCGCTGGCGGCGGTGGGTTTGGCCGGCAGCATGGTCTTAGCGATCGTGGTGCCGGTCTGGTCGACGACCTCGATCCGCGGCTGCGGGGTGGGCAGATAGACCGCGGTGTTGGCGCCGGCGTCGGAGTCGGTCACCGCAAGCACCCGGGCGCCGGAGTCCGCGGTCACTCCGCGTTCGGCGATGCGCTGGGTCTCCGGCTCGTCTTCTTCCTTGCCCGCGCGCAGCAAGGTCAGCTGCAGATCGGACTGGCCCGCGCAGGACTCCAGCACCGAGACCGCCGAGGAGGCCGCCGCTGCCGAGACCAGGGTGCAGCCCTGCCCGCGGCCGCGCGCCGAGGGTTTCACCCGGGCGTCGATTTCCCCGTACGACATCACTCGGACCAGGTCCGAACGCCACAGCTCCAGGCGGGTGGGGCCGGCCGAGAGCACCGCGCTGCCCTCGGAGGAGACCCGCACGGCCCGGTCGGCGTAGCTGGTGCGGGCCGGTCCACGCTGGCCGTCGGCGGCGACGACCGCGCTGACCTGGCCGCACCCGCGGGAATCGGGATAGACCGCGACGGCGTAACGGTAGATCCAGGACACCGCGCATAGGTTGACGTCGCGGGAGTAGCTCCAGCGCTCCTCCCCGGTGACCGGGTCGCGCCCGCTCATCCGCGGGCCGTCGCCGGTGATCACCGTGCCGGAGACCAGCACCGGCGCCCAAGTTGCCGGGCTGGCCGTTGTCCACAGCTGCGACAGCGCCGCGGGTACCATCGCCGCCGACGGGGGATTGGTCGCCGAGTCCGCTGCCGGCCGGCTGATCGTGGCGCGCGCATCGCTGGTCCACCAGATGACCACTCCGACGACGACGATCACGACCGCGATCAGGGCCGCCGCGACCAGATCACCGGAGGTGCGGCGCTCGGGTCGCACCATCTCAGCGGCCTAGCTCAGCTGCCGTTCGCGGCAGCGGCCGCGGTCTTGTTCGGGCGACGGCGGCGACGACGCCGCGGCGCACTGGGCCCGGTGGCCTCGGAGGTCTTGGAGGTCGTAGCGGTGCCGGTCTCACCCGTTTCGACGCTCTGCGGGGCGCCGTCGGTGGCGTTCGCCTGACCGCCACCGCGGGTGCGCCGGCGAGACCGGGTCGGGTTGCGGGGCGCACGCTGGCGGTCCGCTGCGGTCTCGCGGGTTTCGTCCTCGGACCGCTTGGCCGGCGACCGGCGCACCTGCCCGATGGAGCCGCTGGCATCGGTGGGAATGTTCAGCTCGGTGAAAAGGTGCGGTGAGCTCGAGTAGGTCTCCGCCGGGTCCGGGCAGCACAGGTTGAGGGCTTTGTCGATCAGCGTCCAGCGGGCCAGCTCGTCCCAGTCGACCAGGGTGACGGCGACACCGGTCTTTCCGGCGCGTCCGGTGCGGCCGATGCGGTGCACGTAGGTCTTCTCATCGTCGGGGCACTGGTAGTTGATGACGTGCGTGACATCGTCGATGTCGATGCCGCGGGCGGCCACATCGGTGGCTACCAGGACATCGATGTCGCCGGTGCGGAACGCCTTGAGCGCCTTCTCGCGGGCTACCTGATTGAGGTCGCCGTGCACCGCGCCCACCTTGAACCCACGCTCGTTGAGGTCGTCGGCGACCTTCTGCGCGGTCCGCTTGGTGCGGGTGAAGATCATCGTGGCGCCGCGGCCACGGGCCTGCAGCACCCGCGCCACCAGTTCGGCCTTGTCCAGGGCGTGGGCCCGGTAGACGAACTGCTCGGTGGCGTCGTGCACCGCCGAAGAGTGCGGCGCCTCGGCGCGGATGTGGGTGGGCTGGTTCATGAAGCTGCGGGCCAGCGTGATGATCGGGCCGGGCATGGTGGCCGAGAACAGCATCGACTGCCGGTCGTCGGGGATGCGGGACAAGATGCGCTCGATGTCGGGCAAGAAGCCCAGGTCCAGCATCTCGTCGGCCTCGTCGAGGACCAGCACCGACAAGCCGCCCAGCTGCAGGTGTCCCTGCTGGGCCAGGTCGAGTAGGCGGCCCGGGGTGCCCACCACCACGTCGGCGCCTGCCTTCAGCGCCTCGATCTGCGGTTCGTAGGGCCGGCCGCCGTAGATGGCCTGCACCGAGAGGGGACGATCCCCGGCGGTCAGGTACTTGGCCGCGTCGGCCAGGTCGCCGGAGACCTGGATGCACAGCTCACGGGTGGGCACCACGACCAACGCTCGGGGTGCGCCGGTCAGCGGCCGGTCCGGGCTGGTGGTGACCCGCTGCAGCAGCGGGATGCCGAAACCGTAGGTCTTGCCCATGCCGGTGCGGGCCTGGCCGATCAGGTCGTCGCCGGCCAGGGCCAGCGGCAGCGTCAGCTCCTGGATCGCGAAAGCGTGCTCGATACCGTCCTCGGCAAGTGCGCGGACGATCTCGTCGCGAACGCCCAGTTCGGCGAAGCTCGGAGGGGTAGTGGGAACGGTGGTAGAGATCAGTGGGGTCATGCGCGGGCAGATGCCTTTCGAAGTCGGCGCGGTATGTCAGTCGATCGCGGTGCGGGTCGGGGCGCACACACTGGAGACGGTCGATACTTTGCCCATTTTCGAAGGCACCGCCGGGGGCCCTGCACTCGCCGAGGAGGCGGGCCAACCACGTGTACGCACATTGCGCGGCAGCGCCGAATAGGCACTGCCTGGGGCTCATACTACCTGGTCGGGCCGGGCATCGGTCCATTGCCGCGGAACGCATACAGTGTGGTGATGAATTCGGTTCCCTCCGCCGACGCGGAAGCGCAGTCTTCCCCGCCGCGGCTGTCCGCCGATCATCCCGGCGTCAACGAGCTTTTCGCGGTACTGGCCTACGGCGAGGTGGCCGCGTTCTACCGGCTCACCGACGAAGCCCGGATGGCGCCCGATCTGCGCGGCCGGATCTCGATGGCGGCGATGGCCGCTGCGGAGATGGGCCACTTCGAACTGCTCCGCGAAGCGCTTGAGTGCCGCGGTGTCGACGTGGTCGCGGCGATGTCGAAATACGCTACCGCCCTTGACAATTACCATCGGCTGACGATGCCCAGCACCTGGCTGGAGGCATTGGTCAAGACCTACATCGGCGACGCGATGGCCGCCGACTTCTACCTGCAGATCGCCGACGGGCTGCCCGACGAGGTGGGCGATGTGGTGCGCGCGGTGCTCGCCGAGACCAAGCATTCGCAGTTCGTCGTCGACGAGGTGCGCGGCGCGGTCACCGCCAGCGCCAAACAACGCAGCCGACTGGCGTTGTGGTCGCGTCGCCTGCTCGGTGAGGCGATCACCCAGGCCCAGTACGTATTGGCCGACCGCGACGAATTGGTCGATCTGGTGGTGTCTGGGGCGGCCGGGCTGGCTCAGCTGGCCGGGTTCTTCGATCGCCTCCAGCACACCCACGACGAACGCATGCGCGAGCTGGGGCTGGCCTAGCGGGTCGTCGCGATAGCGTTAGCGCGTGACCGGCGGGCAAGCCCAGGATCTGCGCGACCTGGCGAGGCTGCGGCGCGTCCGGGACCGGATCGACCGCGACTACGCCCAACCGCTGAATCTGGACACACTCGCGCGCGACGTGCACCTGTCCACGGGCCACTTGTCGCGACAATTCAAGCTCGCCTACGGCGAATCGCCCTACTCCTACCTGATGACCCGGCGAATCGAACGCGCGATGGCACTGCTGCGGCGCGGCGACATGAGCGTCACCGAGGTCTGTTTCGAGGTGGGCTGCTCATCGCTGGGCACCTTCAGCACGCGCTTCACCGAACTCGTCGGAATCCCGCCCAGCCGCTATCGGGCGGAGACCATGCACCTCACTGAGGGCATCCCGTCGTGCCTGGAAAAACAGGTCACCAGACCGATCAGGAATCGAGAAGCCCCAGCCGGCGCGCTGCACCTACCGTGACCGCTATGGATATCACCATTCATTCGAGTTTCCTGCCGCACGACGACCCGGAAGCCTCCCTCGCCTTCTACCGCGACGCGCTGGATTTCGAAGTCCGCCTGGACGTTGGAAAAGGCAAAATGCGCTGGATCACGGTCGGTCCCCCCAATCAGCCCGATACCTCGATCGTTCTGTGCCCGCCGGCGGCCAACCCCGGGGTCACCGACGCTGAGCGCCGCGTCATCGCCGAAATGATGGCCAAAGGGACCTACGGCACGCTTCTGCTGGCCTCCGACGATCTTGACGGCACGTTTGACCGGCTGCAGGCGACGGACGCCGAAGTGGTCCAAGAGCCCACGCAACAGCCATATGGCGTGCGGGACTGCGCGTTCCGTGATCCCGCCGGCAATATGGTCCGTATTCAACAGCGCTGAGAAGCCCGATATCGCCGAGGGCGAACGGCCGGTGCGCACCAACCGGGCCCCCGTCCACTAGCCTGCTTAGCAACGCCCAACGCAAACGAAAGGGGCCGGCGTGGAGGTCAAGATCGGGGTCACCGATAGCGCGCGCGAACTGGTTATCAACAGTGCGCAGACGCCCGATGAGGTCGAGAAGCTGGTCGGCGCCGCGTTGGGCAAGGGTGCAGACGCGGCTGGATTGCTCGCCCTCACCGACGAGAAGGGCCGCCGCTTCCTGGTGCAGGCCGCCAAGATCGCCTACGTGGAGATCGGTGTTGCCGACAGCCGACGGGTCGGTTTCGGGATCGGTGCTGACGCCGCTGCCGGGGCCAGTTCCTCTTAACGGGGCTAGTGCCTCTTAGCGAGTGAGGGGCACGTGTGACAGCCCGCCCCAGGCGAACGCCACCGTCCCGTCGACGGCGTCGTCCTTGGCGATCGGGCGGTCACTGTCCAGCCAGTACCGGGCGCAGTCGACGCTGATCGCGACCAACCCCACCGCGACCATCCGGGCGCGGTGCGGGTCCAGGCCGGAGTCGTGGCTGACCAGGTCGAAAATCGCGTCGATGCACGACTCGGTGGCCACGCGCACCTGGACCGCGACCTGCGGCTCGGCAACGTTGTCGTTCTCGAAGATCAGCCGATAGCCCTGGCTGTCGTGCTCGATGAAGTCGAAGAAAGCCTGCACCGCCGACCGCAGCCGCTGCCGGTTGTCGGTGGTGGTCCGCAATGCCTGACGGACACCGGAGACCAGGTTCTCCACGTGCCGGGCCAATACCGCCAGGTACAGCTCCAGTTTGGACGCGAAGTGCTGGTAGAGGATCGGTTTGCTGACCCCGGCCCGCTCGGCGATCTCATCCATGCCGGCCGCGTGGTAACCGCGATCGACGAATACATCACTGGCGGCGATCAGCAGCTGACCCCGGCGCTCGTCGCGGGGGAGCCGGCTGCCCCGACGGCCGCCCGTAGTCGACGCCTTGGCGCCGCTCGAGCGACGGCCAGTGGGCTGGGCGCCGTCCCGCTCTGCCGTGTCGGTCGGTTTGCTCATCGACTCCTCAATCTGGTCCGGCCGGACGCCTGGGACCTGGGTCCACGACGGCCGATACGTGAGAGCGAGACTACGCGCTGCACCCGTCACTTCCACCAGCGACATCCGGCAATCGGCTGCCGATCGCCTTTTCGAACTCATCGCAGCACACCTCCTGGCGTGCCGCAGAGTCCCAGCTCGCAGACCTTGTGCCATTCTGGGACCGTGACCTACGACCCGGGGCGGAGCGGCGGCGGTCGAGCCCCGGTGCTGCGGGATCGCTTCCGCGAGCCGCTGCGCGCCCAGCGTGACCCGCTTGCGGCCGGTGCTGGGCGGCTGCGGTCGGACCGTGATGTGCACCGCCAGTGGCGCAAGCAGAGCTGGCTGGGCAGGTTCGTGTCCACCTACGGTTGGCGCGCCTATGCGCTGCCGGTCCTCATGGCTCTGACCGTCATCGTGGTGTATCAGACCGTGACCGGCACCGGAGTGCGCACCCAGGCCGCCGACGACACCGTCCAAGGGCCGCCGACGATCGGATCGGCGGGCACCTCGATCATCGGCGCACCACCGCGCGGCCTCACCGAGTTCGACGTCAACCTGCCGACCGGGGTGCTGCCCAACGGCGGCCCGTTCACCGAAGCCGGCGACATGACCTGGCGCGTCATACCGGGCACGGAGCCGGAGTTCGGTCAGGGCACCGAGAAGGTCTTCGCCTACACCATCGAGGTGGAGAACGGCATCGACACCACCGCCTTCGGCGGCGACGAGGCGTTCGCCCGGATGGTCGACCAGACCCTGCGTAACCCCAAGGGATGGACGCACACCCCGCAGATCGGGTTCGTACGGATCGACGGTGCGAGTCCGATTACTCCTGATTTTCGTATCTCGTTGACCTCGCCGATCACCGTCCGGGAGGGTTGCGGCTACGAGATTCCGCTGGAGGCGTCCTGCTACAACCCGTCCTACGGGGCCAAGTCGGAGCCGCGGGTGTTCGTCAACGAAGCCCGCTGGGTTCGCGGTGCCGTGCCATTCCAGGGTGACATCGGGTCCTACCGGCAGTACCTGATCAACCACGAGGTCGGCCACGCCATCGGCTACCAGCACCACGAACCGTGCGATAAGCAGGACGGGCTGGCGCCGGTGATGATGCAGCAGACGTTCGGCACCTCCAACGACGACGCGGCGAAGTTCGACCCGGACTGGGTCAAGCCCGACGGGAAGACCTGCCGATTCAACCCTTGGCCGTCTCCGATTGCCTGAGCCGGTCAGCTCTTTTCGGGAAGCTTGAACCGCGGTTTGTCGTTGCCCCCACCAACTGCTGTGATGGTTTGGCGGACGCGACGTTGAGGAGATTGCCCGGTGCCGATATCACTGCCGCCGCTGGTGGAGCCGGCCGGCGAGCTGACCAGGGATGAAGTGGCGCGCTACAGCCGCCACTTGATCATTCCCGACGTCGGCGTGCAGGGGCAGAAGCGACTCAAGAACGCCCGCGTGCTGGTGATCGGCGCCGGCGGACTCGGCGCGCCGACTCTGCTGTATCTGGCCGCCGCCGGCGTCGGCACCCTCGGGATCGTCGACTTCGACATCGTCGAAGAGTCGAACTTGCAGCGCCAGGTCATCCACGGGGTCTCCGATATCGGCCGCACCAAAGCCGAAAGCGCCCGGGACTCGATTGCGGAGGTCAACCCGCTGGTACGGGTGCAGCTGCACCAGGTGCGGCTGGAGGCGTCCAACGCCGTCGAACTGTTCGCGCAGTACGACCTGATCCTGGACGGCACCGACAACTTCGCCACCCGCTACCTGGTCAACGACGCGGCGGTGTTGGCGCACAAGCCCTACATCTGGGGCTCGATCTACCGCTTCGAGGGCCAGGTGTCGGTGTTCTGGGAGGACGCGCCACCCGATGAGGACGGCAATGAGCGCGGCCTCAACTACCGCGACCTGTATCCCGAGCCCCCGCCGCCGGGCATGGTGCCGTCGTGCGCCGAGGGCGGCGTGCTCGGGGTGTTGTGCGCCTCGATCGGGTCGGTGATGGGCACCGAGGCGATCAAGCTGATCACCGGTATCGGAGAAACGCTGCTGGGGCGGCTGATGATCTACGACGCCTTGGAGATGAGCTACCGCACCATTGCGATCCGCAAGGACCCCGCCACACCGGCGATCACCGAGTTGGTCGACTACGACGCGTTCTGCGGCGTGGTCGCCGAGGAGGACACCGCCGCAGCCGCCGGGTCCACGATCACTCCCGCCGAGCTGCGTGAGCTGCTGGACTCCGGGCAACAGCTGGCACTGATCGACGTGCGCGAGCCGGGAGAGTGGGCGATCAACCGCATTGAGGGTGCCCAGTTGGTCCCGCAGTCGATGATCAACACCGGTGAAGGCCTGGCGATGCTTCCGCAGGACCGAATGTCGGTGCTGTACTGCAAGACCGGGGTCCGTTCGGCCCAGGCCCTAGCCACCCTGAAGAAGGCCGGCTTTGCCAACGCGGTCCACCTGCAGGGGGGAATTGTGGCGTGGGCCAAGCAGATGCAGCCCGACATGGTCATGTACTAGCCGTTTATGGCGGTGACCCGCCGCGCCCGGCTCCGCCGTGCTCGCGATCACGGTGACTAATGGCGGTGACCCGCCGCGCCCGGCTCCGCCGTGCTCGCGATCACCGCGGCTAGTCTTATCGCGTGACCATCGAGCCGCCGCCCGAACATGTGCTGGCGACGTTCGGTATTCGCAACGTTTCGCCCACACCACTTGGGGCCGGCTGGGAAGACGGCTGGAAATGCGGGGAAGTGGTCCTGTCGATGGTCGCCGACCATGCCAGGGCCGCGTGGTCGGCGAAAGTACGCGAGACCCTGTTCGCCGACGGCATCCGCCTGGCCCGCCCAGTGCGCTCCACCGACGGGCGCTATGTGGTGTCGGGTTGGCGCGCGGACACCTTCGTCGGCGGCAGTCCCGAGCCGCGCCATGACGAGGTGGTGTCGGCGGCGGTTCGGCTGCACGAAGCCACCTCCAAGTTGGAGCGGCCCCGATTCTTGACGCAGGCACCGGTGGCGCCGTGGGCCGACGTCGACGTGTTCATCGCCGCGGACCGGGCGGCCTGGGAGGAACGGCCCTTCGCCTCGCTACAGGCCGGTGCACGGCTGGCCCCGGGGTCGGTGGACGGGCAGCGGTCGATCGACCTGATCAACCAGCTGGCCACCTTGCGCAAGCCCACCAAAAGTCCCAGCCAGTTGGTGCACGGCGACCTGTACGGCACGGTGCTGTTCTCCGGCGCCGCCGCGCCGGGTATCACCGACATCACGCCCTACTGGCGACCGGCCTCGTGGGCTGCCGGGGTGGTAGTGGTGGATGCCCTGTCGTGGGGTGATGCCGACGACGGGCTGATCGAACGCTGGGAAACACTGCCCGAGTGGCCGCAGATGTTGCTGCGCGCGTTGATGTTCCGTCTTGCCGTACATGCGCTGCATCCGCGCTCGACCGAGGAGGCGTTCCCCGGGCTGGCCCGCACCGCCGCATTGGTTCGGCTGGCGCTCTAGCTTTCTCGCTTCTCGTCGCTCGCATCTCGCCGAACGTGTACTCAGCGCGAGATTTCGGCCAATTATTCGGACTGAGTACACGCTCGCCGAATGTGCCGCCGTCAGAACCGGTGTCGCAGCGTGCGCAGATCCACTTTCCCGTCTACGGCCAGGACTCCTTCGGTGCGAAGGCGTTCCAGCTGCTCGGTGCGTAAGTGGTCCGCCGGCCGTCCCGACGCCGGGAGCACCCGGTGCCAGGGCAGGTCCGTGCCGTCGATCCGCAGAATCCAGCCCACAATGCGGGGACTGGAAAGCCCTGCCGCAGAAGCGACATCGCCATAGGTGGTGACCCGGCCGGCGGGCACGCTGATGATCAGCGCACGCACCAGCTCGACCTGTTCGTCGGTTACGGCCGCCACGGACTGCGCTCCTAGCGCCGGGCCAGCTGCGCGCGGATCACGGCGGCAGCTTCGGCGGGACGGGCCTGGTCGACCATGTGATTGCAGTCGAAGTCGACCAGCTGGAAGTTCGCGCCCAGTCGATCCCGCAAACCATCGATGAGCGCCGCTTCCACATACGGCGGTGAGGTGCGGGTGGCCCGCACCACCGTGGTCGGCGTGGATGTCGGCAGCACCACAGCGCGGGCCAACTCGCTCCAGTACGACATCACCGCGGGCACGCTGATACGCCAACCGAAGCGGCCCGAGGGCAGCGCGACCAGATGCTCGTCGAGTTCGACGTCGAGCAGGCCTGGGTCCACGTCGGACCAGGCGCCGTTCTCTTTTTCGGCCCGCGCCTCCGCGGGGTCGGGGTAGTCGGGGGAGGCCAGCATGGCGGCGGCAATCGTGGCCATCCACTCGCCGTCCAGGCCGATCGCCGGATCGAGCAGGATCAGCGCGTCGACGAGATCGGGCCGTGCCGCGGCCAGATGCAGCGCTATCGCACCGCCGAAGGAATGCGCGACCACCGGAACCGGGCCGTCAGCGGTGCCCTCGAGCAGCGCCACCAGCGCCGCGACGTTGGCATCGATGCTCCACGGGGCCGCCCACGACGAGTGCCCGTGGCCGATCAGGTCCGGTGCGGCGACGGCGATGTCGGACAGCTGCTCGGCCACGTAGCGCCAGCGGGCCCCGTGACCGGTCAGCCCGTGGACCGCCAGCAGCCCCACCGGACCGTCCGGGCCGTAGCGGTGCACATGCAGTCGATGATCGGGATTCACCCGTCGATGGTGCCAGCCGCGCCCACACTTGTCGGAGGGCAGTGCTCTCATAGGCGGCATGCCACAGGATTGGGGATCGCCCGCCGCGCAGGTCGCCGCGGCGCTCGATCCGCGTACGCGTGGCGTCTTGCAGGTGCGCGGAGGACCCGGCACCGGCAAGACTCGCCTGCTGCTGGAGGCGGCCACCACCCACGTCGCCGCCGGCGTGGACGTGAATTCGGTGCTGCTGCTCACGGGCTCGGGCCGGCTTCCCGCGGCGGACCGCGGAGCGCTGACCGCGACATTGCTGGCCGCCGGCGGGCCCGACAGCGGCCAGGCGATCCGGGAACCTCTGGTGCGCACGGTGCACGGTTACGCCTTCGCGGTCCTGCAGCGCGCCGCCCGGCGAGCCGAGGCCACCCCGCCGCGGCTGGTCACCGGCGCCGAACAGGACAGCGTGATCCGCGAACTGCTCGCCGGGGACGGAGCCGGGGCCTGGCCGCCGTCGCTGCACGCCGCCCTGGCCACCGACGGCTTCGCCACCGAACTGCGGGACTTGATGGCGCGCTGCGCCGAACGGGGCGTGGACCCGGCCGAGCTGACCAAGCTGGGCAAGCGCTGCCGCCGGCCGGAGTGGACGGCCGCGGGCCGGTTCGCCCAGCAGTACGAGCAGGTGATGCTGCTGCGTGCCGCGGTCGGCACGGCGGCACCCCAGGCGACCACCCCGGCGCTAGGCGCGGCGGAATTGGTCGGGGCGGCGCTGGAGGCGTTTGCGACCGATCCGGATCTGCTGGTCGACGAACGCAGCCGGATCCGGCTGCTGCTGGTCGACGACGCCCAGCAGCTCGACCCGCAGGCGGCCCGGTTGGTGCGGGTGCTTGCCGCCGGCGTGCACCGGACGGTGATCGCGGGCGACCCCGATCAGGCGGTGTTCGGTTTCCGCGGTGCCGAACCCACCGTCCTGCTGGGCGACGACGCGCAACCCGACGGCGCCGCGGTGCCCGTGGTGACGCTGACGACGTCGCACCGCTGCGCCCCGGCGGTGGCCAAGGCCATCAGCGCCGTCGCCGGGCGGCTGCCCGGGACCAGCGGCACGCGTCGCATCGAGGGCACCGGACCCGACACCGGGGCGGTGAGCGTGCGCACCGCGGCCAGCAGCCACGCCGAGGCCGCCTTGATCGCCGACACCTTGCGGCGCGCCCACCTGATCGACGGGGTGCCGTGGTCGCAGATGGCGGTGATTGTCCGGTCGGTGCCGCGGGCGGCCGCGCGGCTGCCCCGAACCCTGGCCGCCGCCGGGATCCCGGTCGCGCTGCCGGCTAGTGGTGGGTTGCTGGCCGAACAGCCCGCGGTGGCCGCCCTGCTCACGGTGCTGGAGTGCACCGCTGACGCCGTGGACGGAGCTCGGGCGCTGGCGTTGCTCAGCGGGCCGATCGGGCGCGTGGACCCGATCTCGCTGCGGCAACTACAACGCACCCTGCGCCGCGGTGCAGCCCGCCCGGGAAGCCCGCAGGAACCGCATGAACCGGGCGGTTCAGCGAGGCTCGACGGAGGAGAGGCGAAGCTGGGACCGGCGCATGATCCCGGCGGTTCAGCGAGGCTCGACGGAGGAGAGGCGAAGCTGGGACCGGCGCATGATCCCGGCGGTTCAGCGAGGCTCGACGGAGGAGAGGCGAAGCTGGGACCGGCGCATGATCCCCGCGACCGTCTCGCGGCAGTGCTCACCGGCGCGCCGGGTGAGCTGCCGGCCGCACACGGCCGCGCGCTGCGCCGGGTTCGCGGGGTGCTGCAGGCCGCGGCCCGCAGCCACGCCGCCGGCCGCGACCCGCACCACACGCTCTGGCAGGCCTGGAATCGCTCAGGGCTGCAACAACGCTGGCTGTCGGCCGCCGAGCGCGGCGGTACGGCCGGGGCTCAAGCCGGTCGGGATCTGGACGCGGTGACCGCACTGTTCGACCTCGCCGAGCAGTACGCGGCGCGCACCGCCGGTGCCACCCTGACCGGGCTGATCGAATACGTCACCGCCATGCAACTGGCGGCGCCCCGCGCCGAGTCCGCGACGGGCACGGAGGCGGTCGGTGTGCTCAGTGCGCACGCCGCACTCGGGCGTGAATGGGATCTGGTGGTCATCGCCGGAGTCCAGGAAGGACTGTGGCCCAACACCGTTCCGCGCGGCGGCGTGCTGGGAACTCAGCGGCTCCTGGACACCCTGCACGGCTTCGGGGAAGAGGTCTCGGCTCGGGCCCCGCTGCTCGCCGAGGAGCGGCGCCTGCTGGTGGCGGCGCTGGGCCGGGCCCGCCGGAGGCTGGTGATCACCGCCGTCGACGGCGACGGGGACGGCGGCACCGAGGAACAGCTCCCGTCGGAGTTCTTCGTCGAACTCGCGGCGTGCGCCACCGGCGATGCCGCAACAGCGCCGGCAACACCGGTCGTGGCCCCGCCGGTGCTGTCCGCGGCCGGGCTGGTGGGCCGACTGCGTGCCGTCGTCTGCGCACCGGAAACCGAGGTAAGCGACTCCGAACGCGCTGACGCGGCAACGCAATTAGCGCGACTTGCCCGAGCCGGGGTGCCCGGTGCCGATCCACGCAGCTGGTACGGCACGGCCCCGTTGAGCACCGAGGAGCCACTTCGACAACCCGGCGACGGCCCGGTCACCTTGTCGCCGTCGGCTCTGCAGAGCCTGCTGGACTGCCCGCTGCGCTGGCTGGCCGAACGCCACGGCGGAACCGACGGCCGCGACCTGCGCTCGACGATCGGATCGGTGATACACGCGCTGGTCGCCCAATCGGCGGGCAGCCCGCAGGAGCTGCAGGCCGAGCTGGACCGGGCATGGCAGCAGCTGCCTTTCGCGTCGCAGTGGTACTCGGCCAATGAACTCGACCGGCATCGCGTCATCATCGAGACGTTCCTGACATGGCGGGCGCAAACCCGCGGCGAACTGACCGAAGTCGGCACCGAGGTCGGTTTCGACGGAGTGATCGAGGCAGGCGACGACGGGGTTCGGCTGCGCGGCCGGATCGACCGGGTCGAACGTGACGCCGCCGGTCGGCTGGTGGTCGTCGACGTCAAGACCGCGAAGACCCCGGCGAGCAAGGACGACGCGCAACAGCACGCCCAGTTGGCCGTCTACCAGCTGGCGGTCGAAGCCGGGCTCATCGGGCCCGACGAGCAGCCCGGCGGCGGCCGGCTGGTCTATCCCGCCAAACCCGGAACGGTCGGCGCCACCGAGCGCGAACAAGACCCCCTCACACCCGAGACTGGTGAGCAATGGCGGGAGCGGATCGCGCAGGCGGCCGCAGCCACCGCCGGCCCGCAGTTCACCGCCCGCGTCAACGACGGGTGCCGGCACTGCCCGGTCCGGCCGATCTGCCCGGCCCACAACGGCGGGTGCGGCGCATGAGTAACCGCTACGACCCCGCCGAGCTGGCGTCCGCGCTCGGGTTGCACCAGCCCACTGACGAGCAGGCCGCGGTCATCGCCGCCCCGCCGGGCCCCCTGGTGGTCATTGCCGGCGCGGGTGCCGGCAAGACCGAGACGATGGCCGCCCGGGTGGTGTGGCTGGTTGCCAACGGCTACGCCGATCCGGGCCAGGTATTGGGTCTGACGTTTACCCGCAAGGCGGCCGGTCAACTGCTGCGCCGGGTTCGGTCGCGGTTGGCGCGGTTGGCCGGTGCCGGACTGGTGGCAGCCGACCCGAACAAACCCGGCGCGAAAGGCATCGACGGCGCCCCTGCCACGACGCCTGTGGTGAGCACCTATCACGCCTTCGCCGGTGCGCTGCTGCGCGAGCACGGGCTGCTGCTCGGCATCGAGCCCGACACCCGGCTGCTCACCGAGACCGGACTGTGGCAGCTGGCGTTCGACGTGGTCAGCGGTTATCCCGGGGAATTGCACACCGACCGGGATCCCGCCGCGGTCACCGCGATGGTGTTGCGGCTGGCCGGCGAGCTCGCCGAACACCTGGTGGACACCGACGCACTGCGCCACACCCACCTGGAGTTGGAGCGGCTGGTGCACACCCTGCCACCGGGCCCACGCCAGCGCGCCGAACCCAACCAGTCGTTGCTCAAGATGCTCGACACGCAGACCGAACGTGCCGAACTGGTGCCGCTGATTGAGGCCCTACACCAGCGCATGCGGGCGGAACGGGCAATGGATTTCGGTGCGCAGATGGCCACTGCCGCTCGCCTGGCGCAGTCGAACGAGGCCGTCGGCGCCCGGTTGCGTGCCACCTATCGGGTGGTGCTGCTCGACGAGTATCAAGACACCGGGCATGCCCAGCGCATCGCCCTGTCGTCACTGTTCGGCGGCGGCGCCGACGACGGCCTGGCGCTGACCGCGGTGGGTGACCCGATCCAGTCGATCTACGGCTGGCGTGGTGCCTCGGCGACCAA
This sequence comes from Mycolicibacter sp. MU0102, assembly GCF_963378105.1. Taxonomy (NCBI): domain Bacteria; kingdom Bacillati; phylum Actinomycetota; class Actinomycetes; order Mycobacteriales; family Mycobacteriaceae; genus Mycobacterium; species Mycobacterium holstebronense. The sequence goes on along the minus strand of NZ_OY726398.1, from coordinate 3,259,616 downwards.
CCTGCCCCGATTCGCCACCGACTTCCCGCTCTCAGACGGCAGCCCGGCACCCACCTTGGAGCTGCGGACCAGCTGGCGCAATCCGCCAGAGGTGCTGCACCTGGCCAATGAGATCTCCGCGGAAGCACGCCAGCGTTCCGTGACGGTGCAATCGCTCCGGCCGCGCCCGGCCGCGCCCACCGGCGACGTGCGGGTCGCCTTGCTGCCCGATGTCGTCACCGAAGACGAGTGGGTGGCCGAGGCATTGCAGCGGTGCTACCGGCAGGCCGACGCCGACGGGGTGGCCCCACCCACCGCCGCTGTGCTGGTGCGGCGCAACGCCGACGCCGCGCCACTTGCCGAGGCGATCCGCGCCCGAGGCGTCCCGGTGGAAGTAGTGGGGCTAGCCGGGCTGCTGGCTGTGCCGGAGGTGGCCGACCTGGTGGCGATGCTGCGGCTGATCCAAGAGCCGACCGCCGGTGCGGCGGCGATGCGCGTGCTGACCGGTCCGCGATGGCGGCTCGGTGCCGCTGATCTGGCCGCCCTGTGGCGACGCGCCGCGGAGCTGGCCCGGCCCGAACAATCCAGTGCGTCAGTATCGGCCGCGGAGATCGCTGCCACGGCCAGGTCCGATTCCGAGACCGCATGTCTGGCCGACGCGCTGGCCGATCCCGGTCCGGCAGGGCGCTACTCGGCGGTCGGGTACCGGCGCATCGTCATGCTCGCCGAGGAACTGACGTTGCTGCGCGGTCACCTGTGGCATCCGCTGCCCGATCTGGTCGCCGAGGTACGCCGGGTGCTGGGCCTGGACTGCGAGGTGCTCGCCGCGCAGCCGGTGGTGGCAAGTGCGGCGGGCACCGAACAACTCGATGCCTTCGCCGATGTGGTGGCCGGTTACGCCGAGGGTGCCGGGGCCCAGGCCGCGCTGCCGGGTCTGCTGGCTTACCTGGACGCCGCCGCCGTGGTGGAGAACGGGCTGGCGCCGGCGGCACCGGCGGTCGCTGCCGACCGCGTCCAGATCCTCACCGTGCATGCCGCCAAGGGGCTGGAATGGCAGGTGGTCGCGATACCGCACCTGGTGGCGCGGGTTTTCCCGTCGACCGCGTCGCGACGCAGCTGGCTCTCCGACGCCGCCGAACTGCCGCCGCTGCTGCGCGGCGATCGGGCCCAACCGCATGGGCCGGGCGATCACGGCGTCCCGCTGCTCGACACCGACGCGGTCACCAACCGAAAGCAGCTGTCCGACGCCATCTCCGAACATCAACGCCGCCTGGATCAGCGGCGCGTCGACGAAGAGCGCCGGCTGCTCTACGTCGCTGTCACCCGCGCCGAGGACACCCTGCTGGTCTCTGGCCACCACTGGGGACAGGGCGAGGCCAAGCCGCGCGGCCCGTCGGACTTCCTCACCGAGATCAAGGCGGTGATGGATCACTCGGCCGAGGCCGGGACGCCCTGCGGGGTGGTCGAGCACTGGGCGCAGGCTCCGGCCGACGGAGAGAAGAACCCGTTGTGCGACAACGTAAACGAAGGAACCTGGCCAGTCGACCCGCTGATCGGCCGGCGCGGTGATGTCGAACGCGGGGCTGCACTGGTCTCCGCACAGTTGCAGGCCGGCGAGCCCCAGGACGGCACTCCCTCGGTCAGCCCGTGGGCCGCCGACGTGGACGCCCTGCTGGCAGAGCGAGCCACGGCCGCAACGCAGCAGGCCCGCGCTCTGCCCAACCAGCTCTCGGTGAGCGGCCTGGTTGAGTTGAGCCGTGACCCCGACGGTGCTGGGCAGCGTCTGAGTCGCCGGCTTCCGGCTCGGCCAGACCCGCATGCGTTGTTGGGCACCGCATTTCACGACTGGGTTCAGCGACTCTACGGCGCCGAGCGGCTCTTCGAACTCGAAGATCTACCCGGCGCGGCCGACGCCGACACCGCGCGCGCCGATGCGCAGGAGCTGGCCCGTCTGCAGGAGGCGTTCCTGGAATCGCCCTGGGCCGCCCGTACTCCCACCGCCGTCGAGGTGCCGTTCGAGATGGCCATCGGCAGCCGGGTGGTGCGTGGCCGGATCGACGCGGTGTTCGTCGAGCGCGACGGCGGCGTCACCGTGGTGGACTGGAAGACCGGAACGCCCCCCGACGGGCCTGAGGCGCGCCGGCACGCCGCCGTCCAGCTCGGCGTCTACCGGCTGGCCTGGGCCGCGTTGACCGGCTGCCCGGCATCGCAGGTACGAGCCGCCTTCCACTATGTGCGTTCCGGGACCACCGTCGTCGCCGACGAGCTGCCCGAACTGGCTGACCTGGCCGCGCTGCTCAACGGCTGACGACGGGTGTGGTTACAGTGGGTCCGTGCGTCAGGCTGACCGATGACCGCCCGTCGTGGCAGGAGCTAGCTGGCGGCGGTTGCGGCGTCTTGACGAGACGCTGACCGCCCAACCCAGTTATGCGCTCGTCGGCGTGTTACGCATGCCGCACGGGCAGTCCAGTCCCGGCCGCACCGTCTACCGCCGAAGCCTGATCGCGCTAGGGGCACTACTGGTGTCCACGCTGTTCGTCTACGTCGACCGCGACGGCTACCAGGACGTGCAGGGCGACCGGTTGAGCTTCCTGGACTGTCTCTACTACTCGGCGGTGACGCTGTCGACCACCGGATACGGCGACATCACGCCTGTCACCGAGTTCGCCCGCATGATCAACGTGCTGGTCATCACCCCGCTGCGGATCGCCTTCCTGATCTTGCTGGTCGGAACGACCGTCGAGGCGTTCACCGAGACCTCCCAGCAGGCGTTCCGCATTCAGCGTTGGAGGAAGAGAGTGAAAGACCACACCATCGTCATCGGGTACGGAACCAAGGGTAAGACCGCGATCGCGGCGATGCTCGGCGACGACGAGACCACCCCGAGCGACATCGTCGTGGTGGACAACGACCGAGCCGTGCTCGAACGCGCCAAGACGGCCGGGCTGGTGACCGTCGACGGCGATGCGACCCGCTCGGATGTGCTGCGGCTGGCCAGCGCCCAGCGCGCGTCAGCGATCGTGGTGGCCACCGGCTCCGACGCCACGGCGGCGTTGGTGACGCTGACCGCCCGCGAGATCGCCCCGCAGGCCACCATTGTGGCGTCCATTCGGGAAGCCGAGAACCAGCACCTGCTGGAGCAATCCGGCGCTAACTCGGTCGTGGTGTCCTCGGAGACCGCCGGACGGTTGCTCGGCATCGCCACCACCACGCCCCGGGTAGTCGAGATCATCGAGGACTTGCTCACCCCCGACGCCGGCTACGCGATCGCCGAGCGTGAGGTGGAGCAGCAGGAAGTCGGCGGATCGGCCAAGCACCTCAACGAGATAGTCCTCGCGCTGGTGCGCGAGGGCCGGCTGCTGCGACTGGATGCACCGGAAGTCGATGTGATCGAGGCCGGTGACCGGCTGCTCTACGTGCGTACGGTGGCCAACCAGTGACGATCGCGGCGCCGCGGCGCGGGGAGGACTGATGGGCAACTTCCAGCTGCGCCAGGTGCCCCTGCTGTCGCGGGTCGGGGCGGATCGAGCCGACCAGTTGCGTACCGACACGGACGCGGCCGTCGCCGGCTGGTCGTCCGCCGCGCTGCTGCGGGTCGATCCCCGTAACCAGGTATTGGTCGCCGGCGGCCGGGTGGTGCTGCACGAGGCCGGCGACCTGGGCGACACGCCGCCATCGGACGCGGTGTTCCTGGGCCGTGTCGAGGACGGTCGGCACGTCTGGGCGGTCCGCGGCGCGCTGCAGGCGCCGACCGGCGCCGACGTCTCGGTGCTGGATATCCGTGCCACCGGCGACATCTTCGATGACGTCAGCGCCCAATTGGTGTCGTCGGCCATCGCGCTGCTGAATTGGCATGACCACGCCAGGTTTTCGGCCGTCGACGGCACGCCGACCAAGCCGGTGCGCGGCGGCTGGGCCCGGGCCAACCCCATCACCGGTGCCGAAGAGTTTCCGCGCATCGACCCAGCGGTGATCTGTCTGGTGCACGACGGCGCCGACCGCGTAGTGCTGGCCCGCCAGCACAACTGGCCGGTCCGGATGTTCTCGCTGCTGGCCGGGTTCGTCGAGGCCGGCGAATCGTTCGAGACCTGCGTGATCCGCGAGGTCCACGAAGAGGTCGGGCTGGCCGTGCGTGACGTGACCTATCTGGGCAGCCAGCCCTGGCCCTTCCCGCGGTCGCTGATGGTCGGCTTCCACGCGGTTGCCGACCCGGGGCAGACCTTCGTCTTCAACGACGGCGAGATCACCGAGGCGGCGTGGTTCACCCGCGACGAAGTGCGCACTGCGCTGTCCGCGGGGGCCTGGAACAGCGGCGATCCGGAGGCCAAACTGCTGCTGCCCGGCTCGATCTCGATCGCCCGGACCATCATCGAGTCCTGGGCTGAATCGAGCTGACGGGTCTACCCGCCGAGGCGCTCCAGCTTCGCCTTGACCTCACGCCCGGTCGGGTTCGTCAGCGTCGATCCGTCGGGGAAACGCAGCGTCGGCACCGTGCGGTTGCCGCCGTTGGCTGAGCTGACGAACTCCGCTGCGGTGGGGTCCAGCTCGATGTCGATCTCTTCGAAGTCGATCTCGAGCTTCTTCAGCGACGCTTTGAGCTGCCGGCAGTAACCGCACCACTGGGTCGTGTACATGACGAGCTGGTTCATAACTCCCCAAACCTAATAGGTCGCCCGATGATTCCCGAATCGGCGTCGGGGCCCGTCGGGGGCGCCTGCCAAGATGGACGCCATGGATGCGCTCATCGCCGGGCTGGACGAGGAGCAGCGCGCTGCGGTACTGGCGCCTCGGGGCCCGGTGTGCGTGCTCGCCGGCGCCGGCACCGGCAAGACCCGCACCATCACCCACCGCATCGCCCAGCTGGTCGCGGGCGGTCACGTCGCGCCCGGACAGGTGCTGGCAGTGACATTCACCCAGCGCGCCGCCGGCGAGATGCGGTCGCGGCTGCGTGCACTGGGCTCGGCGGCCGGCGCGGGTGCCGCCGCCGGGGTCGGCGGAGTGCAGGCGCTGACGTTCCACGCTGCCGCCCGGCGGCAGTTGCGTTACTTCTGGCCGCGGGTGGTCGGCGACACCGGCTGGGAACTGCTGGACCGCAAATTCGGGGTGGTCGCCCGCGCCGCCGGCCACGCGGGTCTGCGGCTGAGCAATGACGACGTCCGCGACGTGGCCGGCGAGATCGAGTGGGCCAAAGCATCCCTGATCGGGCCGGAGCAGTACCCCGCGGCGGTGGCTGCGGACGGCCGGGACATCCCGTTGGATGCGGCGAAGCTGGCCGACGTCTACGCCGGTTACGAGGCGCTGAAGGCCCGCGGCGAAGTGGCGATGCTCGACTTCGACGATCTGCTGCTGCACACGGCCGCCGCGATCGAGAATGACGCGGCAGTGGCCGCCGAATTCCGGGACCGCTACCGCTGCTTCGTCGTCGACGAATACCAGGACGTCACGCCGCTGCAGCAGCGGGTGTTGTCGGCCTGGCTGGGGGAGCGCGACGACTTGACCGTGGTCGGCGACGCCAACCAGACCATCTATTCGTTCACCGGCGCCTCGCCGCGCTATCTGCTGGACTTCACTCGCCGATTTCCCGAGGCCGCGCTGGTGCGCCTGGAACGGGACTACCGGTCCACGCCCGAGGTGGTGTCGTTGGCCAACCGGGTGATCGCCGCCGCACGTGGACGGGTGGCCGGCAGCAAGCTGAAGCTGATCGGCCAGCGCGAATCCGGCCCGACGCCGACTTTCCGGGAGCATCCCGACGAGGTCGCCGAGGCCGCGGCAGTCGCCAAGTCCATCGCCCGGCTGATCCACGACGGCATCTCGCCGGCCGAGATCGCCGTGCTGTACCGGATCAACGCGCAGTCGGAGGTCTACGAGGAGGCGCTCACCGAGGCCGGCATTGCCTATCAGGTGCGCGGCGGCGAGGGTTTCTTCACCCGCCAGGAGATCCGCCAGGCGCTGGTTGCCCTGCAGCGCGCCGCCGAAAGAGCAGCGGCGCGCGATGCCGACGGTGTTGGGCCGCTCCCTGAGGTGGTGCGTGGCGTGCTGGAACCGCTCGGTCTGACCACCGAACCCCCGACCGGAGCCAAGGCGCGCGAGCGCTGGGAGGCGCTCGGTGCGCTGGCCGAACTGGTCGACGACGAGGTGGCCCAACGCCCCGACCTCAGCCTGCCCGAGCTGTTGACCGAGCTGCGCATGCGCGCTGACTCCCGGCATCCGCCGACGGTGCAGGGCGTCACCCTGGCGTCGCTGCATGCGGCCAAGGGTCTGGAGTGGGACGCCGTGTTCCTGGTGGGCCTTGCCGACGGCACCCTGCCCATCTCGCACGCGCTGGCGCACGGCGCGGACAGCGAGGCCGTCGAAGAGGAACGCCGACTGCTCTATGTCGGCGTCACCCGGGCCCGGATCCACCTGACACTGAGCTGGGCGCTGGCCCGCGCCCCGGGCGGGCGGGCCGGCCGCAAGCCGTCGCGGTTCTTGAGCGGTATTGATGGCGCGGTGCCGCAGTCGGATTCGCGTACACCCACCAAGCGCCGGGCCCGGGGCGCCCCGAAGCACTGCCGCATCTGCAACAAGGCGCTGGCCACCCCGGCGGCCATCATGCTCAACCGTTGCGAGACCTGCGCCGCCGACGTCGACACCGAGCTTCTGGTGGCGCTCAAGGACTGGCGGCTGCGCACCGCCACCGAGCTGAAAGTGCCCGCCTACATCGTCTTTTCCGACAATACCCTGACCGCGATCGCCGAGATGCTGCCCGGTGACGAGGCAGCCCTGGTGGCTATCCCGGGCATCGGCGCGCGCAAGCTGGAACAGTTCGGCTCTGATGTGCTGGAGCTGGTCCGCAACCGGGGTTGAAACCGGGGTCCCGCCGCTGCCCGCGGTAATTCGGTTGTGGGTTGGTGGGCCGAGCGGCTAGCCTCGGATGCCATGACCACGATCAGCGTCCTGCGGGTAGCCGGCGCGCGCCATGCCGCCGCTGCCGAGGCGGCGGTGCGCCATGCCGCCGCCGCCGTAGATGCGTCCGTGCATCGGGGTTCGCCCTAACAGCAGCCCCCGCCCCCGATGGCCACGGACCAACCAGGATCCGTGGCCATTATTTTTTGCTCGGCAGCCCGCCGACCGGCCCGGATTCGAACCCCACGAACCGACCGGAAAGCAGGTACACACCATGTCGAGAACCCTGAAGTTGCCGTGTAACAGCGATCCCGACCTGTGGTTCGCCGACGACCCGGCCGATCTGGAGCGGGCCAAGGCACGGTGTGCTCAGTGCCCGATCCGTCAGCAGTGCCTGGCGGCGGCGCTGCAGCGCGCCGAGCCGTGGGGGGTGTGGGGCGGTGAGATCCTCGATCGGGGCAGCGTCATCGGCCGCAAGCGGCCGCGCGGCCGTCCGCGTAAGGAGCCGGTGGCCGCGTGAGCGGCCGCAGCATCAGGCGGACGGGCCGACCGCGACGTCGTCGGGATTGGCGTAGCCCGGCACCAATTCCTCGGAGAGCCGCTTGATCGGCACGTGGGCATCGAGCTGACACATGATCGCCGTGGTGGATCCGAGCACCCGCATCGGCATCGCGAGTTTGGGCGGCAGGTCCAGCTGCCGCGCGGTCTTGATCTGCTCGACGGGGCGCTCCAGTTGCTTGCCGGCGATCCGCATCAGCCACTTGCGGCTGTAGTGGAACACCTCGACCTCGACCGGTTCGACGTACTGACGGAACATCTCGTCGATCTCGCGCACCGAGACGTCCTGGCCCTTCTGGATGAAGCCGCCCTGGCGCATGACCGCGATGACCTTGTCGTAGTCCTTGACCTGGGCGTAGCGCACCGAGGCGCCCAGCTCCGGGGGGAAACCGCCCGGCATCGGCGCCACCGCGCCGAAATCGATGATGCCCATCCGGCCGTCGGGCAGCAGCATGAAGTTGCCCGGGTGGGCGTCGCCGTGGATCAGCTCGAGCCGGCGGGCGGCGTCCCAGGTGAACTCGGCCAGCCGGGTGCCCATCAGGTCGCGCTGCTCGACGGTGCCGTTGCGGATGATCTCGGCCATGCCGACGCCGTCGATCCACTCCTGGATCACCGTCTTGGGGGCGCTCGCCACCACGTTGGGGATATGGAAGTGCGGGTGGCCGGCGTAGGCCTTGGCGAAAATGCGCTGGTTGTCGGCTTCCAGCCGGTAGTCCAGCTCCATCTCGGTGCGTTCGATCAGCTCGTCGATGACACCCTTGACGTCCACGCCGGGGGCGAGCTGCTTGAAGATGCCGGTCAACCGGCGGATCGTCTTGAGGTCGGCGCGCAGCGCCTCATCGGCGCCGGGGTACTGGATCTTGACCGCCACGGGACGGCCGTCGGCCCACACCGCCTTGTGCACCTGTCCGATGCTGGCTGAGGCGATGGGGGTGTCATCGAATTCGGTGAAGCGCTCCCGCCACTTGGTGCCCAGCTGGGCGTCGAGCACCCGGTGCACCTTGTCCGCGGGCAGCGGCGGCGCATCCTTCTGCAGCTTGGTCAGCGCCTCCCGGTAGGGCTCGCCGAACTCCTCGGGGATGGCCGCCTCCATCACCGACAGGGCCTGGCCCACCTTCATGGCCCCGCCCTTGAGCTCGCCCAAGACGGTGAACAGCTGGTTGGCCGCCTTCTCCATGAGCTCGGCGGTGACCTCGTCCTTGGACTTGCCGGTCAGCCGCTTCCCGAGCCCGAGTGCTGCCCGGCCGGCAAAGCCGACGGGCAGGCTGGCCAGCTTCGCATTGCGCGCTGCGCTTCCGCGTTTGATTTCTGACACGTCACTCCTCATGTTACCCGAAACGGGATACGGTGGCTACCTATGACGAAGTCTGCCTCACAACGTGTGCTAGGCCGTGTCCGGCTGTCCCGAGCGACCGACGAGTCGACGTCGGTGGAGCGGCAACGGGAACTAATCGAGCAGTGGTCGGCTGCGAACGGTCACAGCATCGTGGGATGGGCCGAGGACACCGACGTGTCCGGGTCTGTAGATCCATTCGATACGGCACAGCTAGGGGACTGGCTGAAGAACAGGCCCCACGAGTTCGACACCCTTGTCGCGTGGAAGCTCGACCGTCTATCGCGGAACACGATCAGCCTCAACAAGCTGTTCGGATGGTGCATCGAGCATGACAAAACGGTGGTGTCTTGCTCGGAGGCGATAGACCTCGCAACGCCGGTTGGCCGGTTGATCGCCTCGGTAATCGGATTTCTGGCCGAAGGTGAGCTAGAAGCGATTCGAGAGCGAACTAAGGCGAGTAGGGCAAAGCTTCGTGAACTTGGACGCTGGGGCGGTGGAACGGCTCCGTACGGGTTCCGGCCCGTCGAACTCGTAGGCGGCGGGTGGCTGCTGGAAGTGGACCACGAGGCGGCCGAGGTTATCCGCCGGATAGTTCGGGAACTGCTCGATGGGGCCTCTATGAACGGAATCGCCTCGCGGCTCACTGCCGACGGGGTCCACAGCCCATCGGATCGGCACCGGGTCAACCGGGGCCTTGAACCGCTAGGCCGTAAATGGCAGGTGACCCCGATCCGGCAGATTCTCCGGGGGCGAACACTGTTGGGTCAGCTACACCACGAGGGCAGGGCCGTCCGCGACGACGACGGCCTACCTGTGCAACTATCGGATGGATTGATTAGCCCATCCGATTGGGAGCGCGTACAGGTTGTATTAGACGGCAATTCCAACGCCCGCAAGGATGCTCGGCGCGCCCCTACCGCGCTGCTGTCAGGGCTCGCATTCTGTAAGACCTGCGAGAAGGTTCTCCACTCAGAGAGCAACACGAGCCGCCGAAACAGCGCCGGCGAACGGCGCACATACCGCTACTACTCGTGTGCTGACCGTTGCTCCCCGATGCTCCCAGCTGGAGAACTTGACCTATTGGCCGAAGAGACTTTTCTACAAGAGCTTGGGGACCGCCCTGCCCGTGAGCGCGTGTGGGTACCCGGCGATGACAACACCGAAGCCATGGCCGAAGCCCTTCAGGCGGTGGACGAACTGACCACCGCCGCGGGGCGGGCTGTGTCGGCCACGATGAGAGACCGACTACAGCGGCAACTTGCTGCCCTTGATGCTCGGATTGCGGAACTCGAAACACAGCCGCTACGCGAGGCGCACTGGGAATGGCAGGAGACGGGCGGCACATACGGCGACCGCTGGCGGTCTGCGGCGGATGACCCCGAGGAACGCCGCCGATTACTAGAGCGGTCTGGGATCACCTTTGAAGCCCGCGTCGTCGGTGGCAGGGGGAGTAAGGCGCGAGAGTTCAGCATTCGAATACCAGGAGCGCTGAAAGATCCCGACAGCCCTATGTGATCACTAACCCACGTCAGTGCAGCGTGTCCGGGCAGATCATCTGCTGAGCTAGTGGGACCAGCTGGGCACCGTCCCCGAACATCCCATTCGGGTATGCAGCTAGAACCTCACTGAGGCTTTGGCCGTTGCGAAGCCTGTTACAGGTCTCCATCCCCGACGAGGCAACCCCTCCGGGGTTGAACACCATCATGCCGGTGTTGATCCCCCGTTCCCGGACTTCGTTTTCAAACTCAGTCGGGCCGGCGTGGGCCGGTGCAGCGAGCAGGACAGCGGCAGGAACGGCCAGGGCGACGAGTAGTGGTCTCATGGAAACAGTTCTACAACATCGGACTGACATCTATCCTGGTTACGGTTCAACCGAGGCGCGTAACCAAACATCATCCACTATCGGAAAGTTACCAAATGAAATCCGATTGGTCGTCAAAGATTCAAGCTGCCGCTACCGTAGTTGGCGTAGTCATTGCCGGAATTGCCCTGCTTTACTCTTGTGATGCAAATAAGACCGCAAAGGAAGTGGCCGGGCAGGACTACGGCAAATTGGCGTTATCTTCTGGCGCAATCATACTTTGGGAACCAGAGAATGACCGTTGGATGTATTACTGGGCTAGCCGGGACGATGCTGAACCTGTAGTGCAGATACCTGCGGACAAGTGGGCCAACTCGCCCCAACGCTACATTACAACGAAGATGTATAACAACGGCAAGCGGGATGCATATATAACTACATACTTGCTGCCCACCAGCAAGGATAAATACCCCTACATCGATTATTATCCGCAAGTCAGCCAAGAGTGTGCGTTCACCATGAGCAATTCCTGGACGCTGTGCCCGGATGTCCTCCCTCCGGGCGGTGGCGGGTTACTTCAGATACTGATACCAGACGACTATGTGCAACAAACTAGCTCAGAATTTCGAGCTGATGGAACGATGATTTGCGTTATGCTAGGAACGAGTGAGGATAAATGCCTGACGGTCCGCGTAGCAATACCCGGTTAAGGCCAAGACGCAATTTCACACTGACGACTGGTGCAGCTACTAAATATTGAAACCCATGTCGCGGATAGGCATATCAGCCCACGTAGCCTTTCCGGCTTTATAATCCTCCCGCCACTTGCCTAGCCGCTGTTCGTATTCTTGATCAGCAGAGGTGTAAAAGTGCCTGCAAGGGATGCACGGCACCTCCTGGATGTAATGATCAGGCATCGGCACAACGGTAGATATATTCGGTTGTTTATGTTTCATAACAATCTGCACATACTGGGCAGCAGTCCATGGTGGTACCTACATAGTGCGCCCGGTGCGTTTATGTCTGATTAGTGGAGGGTTGTTATGACCGCCTTCATTGGGGTGCCACGGCATGTGGACTCTCCTTTGGTTGATTCTTTGCGATTTCGCTCGACAATGCCCGTCTGTGCCAATCGGCTACTGACACTCCCGCTGCGTTCATAACCGGGCCAACCCGGCGGTCACCGCCGATAAAATCGGACAGTGCGCCCATATAGGCCGATAATCCCCCTGGGTATACCCAACTGTCCGAAGATAGTAATTCGTCCGGGAGCGTGGCAATTAGAGGGCAATACGGGCCTGTTCTATTAAGGTCGGTTTGGGTGGTCATGTTTTAGTGTTGGGATTACGTAATTCGGTGATCGGTTTCCAGCCGAGCTTGCGCTTGAACATGTCGGCTATGGTCTCCGAGCTGGCAGGCTCGGATGGCTGCTGTACGGGGGTGAAACGGTTGCGGATCTTGGGCATTAGTTGTGACTCCATCGTTTAGCGGCAGCGAGGCGACCGGCATCACTGCGGGACATAGGGCCGTCTGGGCTTTCTTCACCGGCAACATCGGGAAGATTCAATTGCTTGATGAGCGCGGCGAACTGCGCTCGGTACTGCCGTAGTTCGGACAGCTCAGGAATAGCCACGTCTTGCTTCTGGCTGCCTGGTGTCCTCAAGGTGCGGGCGTTGTCGACTACTTCCTGAAGTCGGGCAACGACATCTACCGTCCTCGCGGCGTCTTCTAGGAGCATCGACACCTCGGGGGCGTGAACAATCTCGTAGGTGGCGTGGATATCCCGCCAGAATCGCCGCCCAGCAGCTTTCAAACCTTTAGGGATTTTGGGGATTTCTGCCTGTTTTTCAGGCATATACACCTCGTTTCGATACGAAAATGAGCAGGTTTTAGACCTGCTCTAAATAGTCTTGTCGCAGGTCACCCGCTAAATTGGGCGTCTGCGACGTGTAAAAAACACGGGATTGCACGCGAGAACTGCGTAGCACCCGGTCTTTGCCCACCTAGCCGAGGTTTGTTCTTGGGTTGTGGCCGTTTGTAGGTTTTCCCGTCCTGGCCGATGACAGGGGGTAAGTTATTTACCCCCTGTGCTTTCTTGTCCAGGATCACCTGCTGCCGGCTGACCCCTACCGCATCAGCGATAGCCCTGTTCGACATCCCAGCGCCGGCCAGCTCGGCTACCACTTCCCGGCGTTCCACCGCGGGCAGTTTGAACCCGTCCAACTGGCAAATCCCGGCGCTCATGCGTCGCATCGGGCCTTGGTTCCGCATACCAGCCCGGTCGGGGTACGCGGGGTGGGGGTGCCCGCCCAGGGGTGCGGGAGGAGGCAGAGGGGGAGCTGCGCGACACGCAGCGAGCGAGAGGGCGCACAGGGGAGGGCAGCGAGGGCCGGCGTGCGAGAGAGGCACGCACGCCTAGTGCCACACCCACACCCCCTACAGGTAGAGGGGGCACGTAGAGGGAGGGGGCTAGAGAGGCAGGTAGGCATACACGCCCCGCTTGCTGTCTACACGCTCGGCGTGTACTGTCTCCACCATGAACCCACTCACACGTCCACTCGTAGCCCTAGCCATTGCCACCTCTGCTGCCCTCGGCGCAGGGGCCTCACACGCTGACGCACCCGACAACTCACCGTGTGTCTCAGCGCCCGAGACCGCCGGCCCCTACTGCGGCAAGGCTGCCGATTCAGATGGTGATGGGTGGATCGACATCACCGAAGATGACCCGCGCTGGGATTGCCACACCATGGGCAACCTGATTTGTGGCCCGATGACCGATGAGGTCCAGCGATGAGCACCACCGCAGTCGCGTGCTCACCGGTAACCGCGCTGCTTTGGCGCACCTCGGATGAGGACTACCAACTGGCTGACAGGATGGCCGGTGAGTTCGTCCTGGCCGTCGTTGATGAGCAGGTGGCTCACGAGTTCACCTCGCCCACCAAGGCGAACCTTGAGCGGTTCTTCGGTCGGGTGTTGTCCGACGACGAGGCAAGTTTGGTCCAGTACCTCTACCTGTTGGACTACACGTGACGAGCATGACCACCGAGACACCCCGCTACGGCGGGGTGTTTTCGTATGGTTAGCCGGTGATCCGCTACTTGAGTCGAGCTGAGGTGGCCGAGCGTATCGGCGTCAAGCCCGACACTCTGGGCAGGTACAACCTGCCCGAACCTGATGCCATGATCGGCACCGTTCGGGGGTGGACGGTGGAGTCTATCGACCGTTGGGATAAGGCTAGGCCGTCCCGCCGTTAACCAGACCCGCCCGACCACACAGGGAACCTGAACCGAGGGTCCGGGCGGTAGCGCAGAAACGGAGTAGAGAGCAACGGGTGGATGAGAAACACCCCGGAACCCACCCCCAACAATGACCATTCTTTCCGAGTGATCTCCAGCTCCCCAGAGGCCAGTTGGTAGTTCAACTGGTAGGTGTAGTCTCCGTCAGTCTCGGAGGTGTAGCCCTCGGGGTTTTGGATGACATGAATCGCCCCGGAGTTTCCGGACGCTCACGGGTTTGAGAACTCAGTGACTTTCTGGGTTCGGTGCTGACTGTAGTAGAGGGCTTCATATTCGGCCGGTGGCATGTCGGCGCAGTAGCTGTTGATGCGGCGGTGGTTGAACCAGTCCACCCATTCCAGGGTGGCGACTTCGACCTGGTCGATGGTGCGCCACGGGCCGCGGGGCTTGATCAGTTCGGTCTTGTAGAGGCCGTTGATGGTTTCGGCGACGGCATTGTCGTAACTGTCACCGACCCGGCCGACTGAGGCGTCGATTCCGGCTGCGGCCAGACGTTCGGTGTAGGCGATGGAGGTGTATTGACTGCCTCTGTCGTGATGTTGCACCAGGCCGGTCAGGTCGCTGATCCCATCGCGCTGGCGAGTCCAGATGGCGTGCTCGATCGCATCAAGCACCAACGCGCTGGTCATCGTGGTCGAGGTGCGCCACCCCACGATCCGCCGGGAGTAGGTGTCGATGACGAACGCGGCGTAGACGAACCCTGACCAGGTCGACACGTAGGTCATGTCGGCCACCCACAGCCGGTTCGGTGCGGGCGGGTTGAACTGGCGCAGGACCAGATCACGGGCCCTGACGCCTTGCGGATCAGGGATGGTCGTGCGCCGCACCTTGCCCCGGTGCGCCCCGCGCAGGCCCATGTCGCGCATCAGCCGTTCCACAGTGCAGCGGGCCACCGCCACACCGTCACGGTTGAGGGCCAGCCACACTTTACGGGCCCCGTAAACGCGGTAGTTGCGCTCAAACACCTGCCGGATCTGGGGTTTGAGGTCCTCGTCGGCGGCAGCTCGGGCCGAGCGGCCCCGGGCATGGGCGTCGTAGTAGGTGCTCGGTGCGATCTTGACGCCGTGCGCGCTCAGCACCCGGCAGATCGGCTCGACACCGAAGCGATCCTTGTTCTGGTCGATATAGGTGCAGATCAACGAGGCCGGCGGTCGAGCTCCGCCGCGAAAAAAGTCGACGCCGACTTCAGAATCTCGTTAGCCCGCTTGAGCTCCCGGTTCTCGGCTCGAAGCCTCCGCAGTTCCTCCGCCATCTCGGAGGTGACACCAGGGCGCTTGCCCCCATCGACCTGGTCCTTGCGGACCCAGCTCAACAACGTCTGCGCCGTCCCGATCCCCAGCTTGGACGCCACCGACTCGATCGCTGCCCATTCCGACGGATACTCGTGACGGACCTCGGCAACCATGCGCACCGCACGAGAACGCAACTCGGCCGGGTACCTACGCGGAGAACCTTCTGACATGACTCCATCCTTCACAAGAAGTGGAGCCTCCGGACTCACCGGGGCGATTCACCTTCATATGTATATGCCTGAAACTTTTCTAGTTTCGGTGAAATCTGGCGGGGATTGTGGCGAACGCCACATGCCGTAGAGATCACCAGTCGTCCTCCTCGTCCCAGCGGCCCCCGCGTGAGCCGGGGCCTTCAAGATCCGATCCCTGATCGGATCGGTTACTTCGGTTAGGCCGTTGCCCACCAGGCGCATACGGTCCAGCTACCAGCCCGTCACAAGCCACAAACGGGCCAACCCACCCACCCGTGTCCGGGCAGTAGTAGGTACCCCCGAAATCGTTGCCACACAGCCGGTCATCGAAGCAGTAAGCCGGCGTGGGGTCTGCCGACGCTGTTGGTGCGGGCAGACCCACCATTGCGATGGAGATGGTGACGATCCAATAAGGCCGGATCACGAGGGGTCCATTTCAACGATGTCAGGGTGCGGGGTGGCGGTGAAACCACAATCGCAGTCGTCTCGGTGGTAGAGAACCCCGTCACGGCCCTTGTTGCCGCAACGCGGATCTTCGGTACCAGGTACGACGAGCAGCAACCCATCTGCCGCCATCCGACTGAGCAGCGCTGACAGCCTGATACCCAGCGCATCTGCTGCATCCGCGATTGAAACCAGTTCGTTCTCCATATCCATCCCGCACCTCTCCATCCTGTATCTGTGGAATATGACGCCTGACACGTGTCCATCATCCATGACGTCGTTGTGGTGCCGGTCACCGCGGTGACAATCTTCGGTACCGGATGTGACCTCAGCAATCGCAGAGCGGGTGGCGGACCCAGCGCCGCGTCAGCATCGATCCGGCGGCCAGATCCAGCTCCAGGGTGGCATCCAGTGTCGGCGGAGCAGCCAGGTCCGGGCCGGTTGCAACGCCGCGCGCCGCTGCGATCACCCGGTCGACTTGGCTCAGCGCCAGCGCCGCCGTCGCCAGCACGGTTGCCCGGTCGGCGTGGGCGGCCGTGTGGCGTAGCTGCGCGGCCACCGCGGGCCACGCGGAGTCCCGGTCTCGCCGGTGCAGATCGGCGCATCGCAAACAACTGGTGACTCCCGGCAGGACCAGCGGACCGACCACGCCGGTGCCGTCGCGCACCCGTACCGGCAGGTGCGGCACCCGCGCGGCGTGCAGCTCACGTACCAACCGCGGCTCGGGAACCAGGTAGTCCGCCAGCACCACCAGATCGGTCCCGGCGGCGCTCACCGCGGCGTGCGGATGGCTGCTGCGCCGGACCACGGCGCTCGAGCAGCGCAGCGACTCGACCAACAGATCCGACAACGGCCCGCGGCCGTGCACCCGCAGCGAGACCGTGCGGCATTGACGGCCGGTGGCGGCGCCGCGGACGGCGACACGTGCCGCCACCAGCGCGGCCAGCAGGTCGTCGAGGTCCGCGGTGTCCACCGGGCCGTGTTGGGCGGCTTCATGGCGCAGCGCGGCCACGGTGGTCGGGATCTGCATCGTGCGTAGGACGGTGGCCAGTGCCGCCGTGCTCAGCCCGCGAGGCGGTCGCACCAGCACGGCGCGCCGCGGGTCCCAGCCGACCTGGACGGCACCGTCGGGGCGCAGCAACACCGGTAGCGCCGGATCGAGGGTGTAGGTGGTGGTCTCGGAACCAACCCTGGTCACGCAGGCGACCCTGCCATGCCCGGCGGCGACGATCCTCCCGTCATCCACAGGGGCCAGAAACGATGCGCCGCGCGGCCTCCACAGCGGCGCGGCGTTGGCGTGCGATCACGGTGCGGTCGGTGAGGGTCTCGTACGGCTCGGGGGAGTGCGCCCAGGCCAGGCCGATACCGAACAGCAGCGCCAGCAGATCGAGAGGCTCCCAGGAGCTGTCGACGTGCCCGTCGGCCTGGGCGGTTTCGATGGCGGTGACCGCGTGCTCGAAGAGCGCCTGCCCGTCGGCGTGGGGCTCGTCGAGGGCCAGTCCTTCCAGGCGGGCCCAGGTGATCATGCGCAGGTGTTCGGGGCTGTTTCTGCCCAAATCGTAGACGTCGCCGGCGAATTCGGGCACCGCGTCGGGGCGCAGGGTGACCGACCGATAGAAGGCCGTCACGTCGGTGTCCACCACTTCGCGAAACAGTGTTTCCTTGTCGCCGAAGTGGGCGTAGAGACGTTCCTTGCTGGCGTGTGCCTCGCGGGCGATGCGATCGATGCGTGACCCGGCAAGACCATGGCGAGCGAACTCGGCGCGGGCAGCGTCGAGGATCTGACCGCGCAGCTCGGTGGCGCTCCTTCTCACAGCAAGATCATAACCATACGAACTAGTTCGTTCTGTAATGTGAGAACATGCACGTCCTCCAAGACACTCACGCGATCTTGAACCATCCGCCGCGAGTCGAAGCCATGCGGCGCGCCGTGGAGGCCGTCGCCGACGCGGTCACACCCGTCGTCGAGGCGTACCGCCCCTACGTCGAAGGGCTCGAAAATCTTCCCCGAGATGGCCGATTTCTCTTGGTGGGCAACCACACTCAGGTCAGTGTGGAAGCCCTGCTGATTCCCTTCCATGTCCGGCGAGCAATCGGCCAACGAGTGCGGCCGTTGACGGATCGACAGTTCGGGCGCATGCGGGGCCCGGCCCGAGATCTGCTCGCCGCTGCGGGGGCGCTGGTGGGCGCCCCGGAGCCCGTCCGCGAACTGATGCGCCGCAACGAGCCCATCCTGGTGTTCCCGGGCGGTGGTCGCGAGATTCCCAAGTTCAAGGGGGAGGAGTACACCCTGCGCTGGCAGGGCCGCGCCGGATTCGCCCGTCTCGCAGTCGAACACGACTATCCGATCGTGCCGGTCGGACTGGTGGGTGGCGACGACGTCTACCGGAGCCTGAGTCGTCGCGGTGGCAGCTGGGAGCGCTTCAGTGTGGCTCTGTCGAGTCGGTTTTCAGGGCCGCCGGAGATGGCTATACCCCTGCAGCACGGCATCGGTCCGACTCTGATCCCTCGACCGCAGCGGATGTACTTGCGCTTCGGCGCCCCCATTGAGACCACCCAGCCGGACCGCGTCTCGAACGAGAAATGGGTTGCCACCGTGCGGGAGAAGACTCAACAGTCGCTCGAGGCGATCTTGGCCGAGCTGCTCGACGTCCGCGCCGAGGACCCCTACCGCCACCTCAATCCCTTGGCTTGGCGGCAAGCAATCTCACCGCCGGAAGCCACCGGGCCTCAGTCGCCGGCGTCGTCGGGATTACCGGCTTCGCGCTGAAACTCCGCGATCGCCTGGTCGATGGCCGAGTCGATGTCACTGGAGCCGCCGATGATCCGGTCGATGAAGGCGGCCGGTTCGTCTAGATCGGCGGATTCGGGCAGCAGATCGGGGTGCTGCCACACCTTGTCGCGCGCGTCGGCCCCGACCGCCGTGGTCAACCGCTCCCAGAGCACCGCGGCCTCGCGCAGTTTGCGCGGGCGCAGTTCCAGACCGACCAGCGTGGCGAAGGTCTGCTCGGCCGGGCCACCGGTGGCGCGCCGGCGGCGCAGCATCTCCGAGAGCGCGGCGGTGCCCGGGATCCGGTCGCCCAGCGCCGCATTGACCACGGTCTGAACCCAGCCCTCGATCAGGGCCAGCAGGGTCTCGAGGCGCTCCAGGGCGGCGAGTTGCTCCGGGGTCGACTTGGGCTCGAAGACGCCCTGGTTCAGCAGTTCATTCATCGCCGAGGGATCGGTCATCGCCGCCGGATCGAAGCCCTGGGCCAGTTCCTCGATGCCCCGGATGTCGATCTTCATGCCTCGGGCGTAGGCCTCCACCGCGCTGAGCAGCTGGTTGGACAGCCAGGGCACGTGGGTGAACAGTCGGTGGTGGGCGGCCTCGCGGGCGGCCAGGAAGGTGACGATCTCGCTGCGCGGCTGCTCCAGGCCGCCGGCCAATTCCTCGATCGCGCCGGGCAGCAGCGCGGCCACTCCGCTGGGCCCCAGCGGCAGGCCGATGTCGGTCGAGGTCAGCACCTCGCCGGACAACCGTCCCAGCGCCTGGCCCAGTTGGGAGCCGAACGCCAATCCGCCCATCTGCGACATCACCGACAACAACGGACCGGCCATGCTCTTGGCCTCTTCCGGAAGCGCCGACGCCCACACCGACGAAACCTGTTCGGCCATCGGGTCGCACAGTCGCTGCCAGGTGGTCATGGTGTGCTCGACCCAGTTCACGGGCGTCCAGGCGACCCCGCTGGTGGTGCCGGCCGGCAATGAAGTCGCCCCGTCGAGCCAGGTTTCAGCCAGGTGCACCGCATCGCCGATGGCGGTCGCGGTTGAGGCGGTGACGGGCGCGACCGAACCGATCGACTTGATCGCGACCTGTCGTGCCAGGTCGTAATTCACCGGCCCGGCCGGTCGGCCGTCGGCGCCCACCCGGCCGGCGCCGCTGAACATCTGCCCGAGCTGGGTAAAGACCTGGCCCAGATCGGCCATGTTGAATCCAGCACCCATCCCGAACGGGTCGGAGGGCCGGGAGCCTCGCTCGCGGTCGGGGTCGTCCCCAGAAGAGAAACCAAAGGGCAGATCAGCCATAGACACAACCGTACCCATCGGCAAGGTCCGGCGGTACGACACGCGGCCACCAGAGGTCGGGCCGTTACCGCCGGGGCAGTGGCCGTTTACCATACCCGGGGTGAACAGGCGGATTCTGACGCTGTTGGCGGCTGTGCTGCCGGTGGTCGCGTTCGGCGTGCTGCTGACGGCGGTGACGGTGCCCTTCGTGTCGTTGGGGCCGGGTCCGACGTTCGACACCCTCGGCATGATCGACGGCAAGCAGGTGGTCGACATCGAGGGCACCACCACACACCCGACGACCGGCCACCTCAACATGACCACGGTTTCCCAGCGCGACGGTCTGACACTGGGGGAGGCGTTGGCTCTGTGGTTGTCCGGACGTGAGCAGCTCATGCCGCGTGACCTGGTCTATCCGCCCGGCAAGTCCCGTCAGGAAGTCGACGAGAGCAACGACGCCGACTTCCGTGCGTCCGAGCAGAGTGCCGAGTACGCCGCGCTCGGCTACCTGCGCTACCCCTCGGCGGTCACCCTCGCCGACGTCCAAGACCCGGGGCCGTCGGCCGGCGCGCTGCAGCGCGGCGACGCCGTGGACGCCGTCAACGGCGAACCGGTGTACACCACGGCGCAGTTCACCGCCCGGCTGGCCGACACCAAGCCCGGCGAGACGGTTGTCATCGACTACCGGCGCAAGAACGCCGCACCCGGCACGGCGCGGATTACGCTCGGAGAGAACAAGGACCGCGCCAACGGATTCCTCGGCGTGTCCGTCCTCGATGCGCCGTGGGCGCCGTTCACCATCGACTTCAATCTGGCCAACATCGGCGGCCCGTCGGCGGGGCTGATGTTCTCGCTGGCCGTCGTCGACAAGCTGACCAACGGCACCCTGGCCGGGCCGAATTTCGTTGCCGGCACCGGGGTCATCAAGGCCAACGGCCAGGTCGACGCCATCGGCGGGATCGCGCACAAGATGATGGCGGCCCGCGAGGCCGGCGCGACGGTGTTCCTGGTCCCGGCCGACAACTGCTACGAGGCCAGAAACGACGACAAGGGTCTGCAACTGGTCAAAGTCGACAGCCTCGCCCAGGCAGTGGGCGCGCTGCGAACCATCACCGACGGTGGTCAGCCACCCTCTTGCTGAGTGTTCGTTGGCTACAGTGGGGCCGTCAGCAACAACTGAGCTAGGGAGCGTGGCACGTGGGGATGCGGCCCACTGCGAGGATGCCGAAATTGACCGCGCGCAGCCGGATCATGGTTGGCAGCGCCTTCGTCGTGATCGCGCTGCTGCTGTTGGGGCCGCGGCTGATCGACGGCTATGTCGACTGGTTGTGGTTCGGCGAGCTGGGCTACCGCTCGGTGTTCGTCACCACGTTGCTGACCCGCCTGGTCACCTTTGTCGTGGTGACACTGCTGGTCGGCGGCATCGTGTTCGCCGCGATGGCCACCGCCTTCCGGGTCCGGCCGGTCTTCGTCCCCAGCAACGGCGTCAACGACCCGGTGGCTCGGTATCGGACCACGGTGCTGTCGCGGCTGCGGCTGTTCGGATTCGGAATTCCGGCCGGCATCGGTGTGCTGGCCGGCATCGTCGCGCAGAGCTACTGGGTGCGTATTCAGCTGTTCCTGCGGGGCGGTGACTTCGGGATCACCGATCCGCAGTTCGGCAAAGACCTGGGCTTCTATGCCTTCGACCTGCCGTTCTACCGGCTGGTGGTGGGGCTGCTGCTCGCGACGCTGTGTCTGGCCACCATCGCGAACCTGACCACGCACTACATCTTCGGCGGTATCCGACTGTCCGGCCGGGCGGGCGCCCTGAGTCGCCCGGCCCGCATCCAGGTGGTCAGCCTGATCGGAACCCTGGTGCTGCTCAAGGCCGGGGCCTACTGGCTGGATCGCTACGAGCTGCTCAGCCACACCCGCACCGGCAAGCCGTTCACCGGAGCCGGTTACACCGACATCAACGCGGTGCTGCCGGCCAAGATGATCCTGCTGGCGATCGCACTGATCTGCGCGGTCGCGGTGTTCTCCGCGATCGTGCTGCGCGACTTGCAGATTCCGGCGATCGGTCTGGTGCTGTTGCTGCTGTCGTCGGTCGTGGTCGGCGCAGGCTGGCCGCTGATCGTCGAACAGTTCAGCGTCAAGCCGAACGCGGCGCAGAAGGAGAGCGAGTACATCTCCCGCTCGATCACGGCGACCCGGCAGGCCTACGGCCTGACCGAGGATGTGGTCACCTACCGCGACTACCGCGGTGACGCGCGCGCCACCGCCGCGCAGGTGGGCGCCGATGCGGCCACCACCTCCAACATCCGGCTGCTGGACCCGACCATCGTCAGTCCCGCGTTCACCCAGTTTCAGCAGGGCAAGAACTTCTACTTCTTCCCCGACCAGCTCACCATCGACCGCTATCGCGATGACGAGGGCCAGCTGCGTGACTATGTGGTCGCTGCACGCGAGCTGAACCCGGATCGACTGATCGACAACCAGCGCGACTGGATCAACCGGCACACCGTGTTCACCCACGGCAACGGGTTCATCGCCTCGCCGGCCAACACCGTGCGCGGTATCGCCAACGACCCCAACCAGAACGGTGGATACCCGGAGTTCTTGGCCAACGTCGTCGGTGCCAACGGCGGTGTCGTCTCCGACGGGCCGGCACGCCTCGACCAGCCGCGGGTTTACTACGGACCGGTGATCGCCGACACCGCCGCCGACTACGCGATCGTCGGTCGCAACGGTGCCGACCGTGAGTACGACTACGAGACCAACACCGAGACCAAGAACTACACCTACACCGGTACCGGTGGTGTAGGTGTCGGAAACTGGTTGGCCCGCAGCGTGTTCGCCGCGAAGTTCGCCGAGCGCAACTTCTTGTTCTCCAACGTGATCGGCGCGGACAGCAAGATCCTGTTCAACCGCGACCCGGCGAGCCGGGTGCAGGCGGTGGCGCCCTGGCTGACCACCGACTCCACGGTGTATCCGGCGATCGTGAACAAGCGCCTGGTGTGGATCATCGACGGCTACACCACGCTGGACAACTACCCGTACTCGGAGCTGACGTCGCTGTCGTCGGCGACCGCGGACTCCAAAGAGGTGGAGTTCAACCGGCTGCTGCCGGACCGGCGGGTGTCCTACATCCGCAACTCGGTGAAGGCCACCGTCGACGCCTACGACGGAACGGTGAGCCTGTACGCCCAGGACGAGCACGACCCGGTGCTGCGGGCGTGGATGCAGGTGTTCCCCGGCACGGTCAAACCGAAGTCCGAGATCTCACCCGAGCTCGCCGAGCACCTGCGCTATCCCGAGGACCTGTTCAAGGTGCAGCGGATGCTCTTGGCCAAGTACCACGTCAACGACCCGGTGACCTTCTTCTCCACCTCGGACTTCTGGGACGTGCCGCTGGACCCCAACCCGACCGCGAGCAGCTTCCAGCCGCCGTATTACATCGTCGCGAAAAACCTTGCCAAGGGCGACAATTCGGCTTCCTTCCAGCTGACCAGCGCGATGAACCGGTTCAAGCGCGATTACTTGGCCGCCTACATCAGTGCCAGCTCGGATCCGGACACCTACGGCAAGCTCACCGTGCTCACCATTCCCGGGCAGGTCAACGGGCCCAAGCTGGCCAATAACGCGATCACCACCGACACCACGGTCAGCCAAGACCTCGGCGTGATCGGGCGCGACAACCAGAACCGCATCCGGTGGGGCAATCTGCTGACCCTGCCGGTGGCGCAGGGCGGACTGCTCTACGTCGAACCGGTCTATGCCTCACCAGGTTCCAGCGATGCCTCGTCGTCGTACCCGCGCCTCATCCGGGTGGCGATGATGTACAACGACAAGATCGGCTACGGGCCGACGGTCTCCGACGCACTCACCGGCCTGTTCGGGCCCGGTGCCGGCGCGGCTGCCACCGACATCGCACCCACCGAGAACGGCGCTGCCGCGCAGGGGACGCCACCCTCGGCGACCCCGCCGGTTGCGGCGGTGCCGACGCCCCCGGCTGCCGAGGTCGCGTTGTCCCCGGCCAAAGCCGCGGCGCTGCGCGAGGTCGAGTCGGCGCTCAATGCGGTGCGCGACACCCAGCACCGCGGTGACTTCGCTGCCTACGGTGCGGCGCTGCAACGCCTCGACGACGCGATGGCCAAGTTCAACAGCGCCAAGTAAGCGTGCGCGGCGCTCAGGCGCCGAAGAGCACGGCGTGCATCAGCGTGCGTACGCAGGCCTGCTCGTAGGCCATGTGCGGCGCTGAGTCGTGCGCCGGGTCTGCACCGGGCCGGTCGTAGTGCACCAGGCGGCCGAGATCGACCACCAGACCCATCGCGGCGTGCACCAGGAATCGGGCGGCTGTCGCGGTGAGTTCAGGCCGCACTAATCGCAACAGACCGACCCAGGAGTCGATGGTGGATCGTTGCACATTGCGTAGCAGCGCCCGATCGGTTGGGGACAGGTGGATCTGTTCGCTGTAGTAGATCGCCGCCAATTCTGGGTTGGCGAATGAGGTGGCAACGTAGATGTCGACCAGCTGTGCCAGCGCTTCTCGCGGTTCGGACCGGTTGGTGTTGACCACCGCCAGCTCCGCGGAGAGTCGATCGGACGAGCGGCGCAGCGCGGTACTGAGAATGTCGGTCTTACTGGGAAAGTAACGATAGATGCTCGAGATTCGCAGTCCGGCGGCCTTGGCGATCTGGGCGACGCTGGTCTCGGCGTAGCCGTGGCGGTGAAACAGCATCATCGAGGCGTGCAGCACCGACTCGTACATTCCGGCATCCGCGGTGAAGATATGCGCCCCGCGCGCCCCGGATGCAAAGTTGTCCGGCGTGGGCAAATCGGTGCGCAGCAATGCCCATGACGCCGCGGTCAGCAGGTCGGTGATGTCGCTGACCGTGGCACGTAGGTGGTGATCGGTGATGCCCCCGGCGACGCTGAGCAACGCCGCGGAGAGCATCTGTCGGTGCAACAGCGGTGCGGCCGGGAGTAGCTCGGCCAGCGGTTGCTGGAGGCGTCGGTTCACCAGCCGTAGCTGATCCAACAGTGCAGTGGCGTCGGCTTCGCGCAGATAGCGTGCCTGCCATCGGTATAGGCCACCGGATTCGCGGTTGCGCAGTGCGACGTCGATCAGTGCGTGTATCAGCTGATCGAGTGCTGCCGCGGGGCCCGCGGCGGGGTCGATGGCGATGTCGGTGACATCGACCAGTTGTTGGCTCAGTGCCAGCACCGCGACGCGGAACAGGTCGTACTTGCTGGCGTAGTGCCGGTAGAGGGCGGGAGCCGAGACGCCGACCTCGGTGGCGATGTTCTCCACGCTCACCGCGTGATAGCCCAGGGTGCTGAACGATTCAGCGGCAGCCCGGGCGATCTGGTCTTTGCGATCTTTGGGGCGCCGCTGGGTCGTCCGCGCGGTGTCAGCCACGCGTGGCGCCCAGCGAGGTGGTCGGCCGGTGCTGTGCCGCCGTGCGTAGCGCCGCGCGCGCCCTGGCGTTCCAGTGGTGTCGGGGGGTCAGCGCCGACAGCTGTGACAACCGGACGAATTGGCGCAGCGACCAACGGTCGGCGGCGTTGACGTTGATGCCGCTCAGCTCGCGGGCGCGGGGGTGTTGCAGGGCGCGGATGGCGGGGTGGGGCACCGTGCGCATCCACCAGTCGGTGGGGGCGAAGATCTGCTCGCGGAACGGCTCGAAGTGGGCACCGGCCTTCAGGTGCGACTGGCAGTAGTCCTCAAAATATTCGCCGAATTCCGCCCAGGTCGCGGGCATCGGTCGGGTTGATACGCCGTATCGGCGGTACCAGGCGCAGCACTCGGCATAGAGCTGTTCGTGTTCGCCTGCGTCGAGTGGACGGATGAAGGTGTTGACCATGACGAAGAGGGACTCTACGTACGCGCTGTGCTGAAAATGGAATGTGTCGGGGTTCAGTGCGTGGTACTTGTGCCCGAAACTGTCGACGCCCTTGACGTGTTCGTGGGAGAAGCGCATCTGGGGCCGCATGTCGATGTCGGCGTAGGCGTAGTTGACGGCTTGGGTGAAGGTGCGCTTCTTGTGCAACCAGATGCGTTGGCGCATCAAGGCGTGCTCGCTGATGCCGGCGGCGATGCCAGGATGCAGCAGCAGCAGACACACCGCCCGGGGCAACACGAACAGGTAGCGCCGGTCGGCCAGGAAATGCCACAGCAGGCTGTCGGGCCCTAGGCCGTCGTCGTGGTGAGTCGCCATGGTCAGATCAGTGACTTGTGGCGTCGGATGCGGTGGCGAACATCGGCCATCAGCACGTGATAGTTGGCGGTCCGGATGAACCGCGGAATGAAGCGGTTCACAAATGACACGAACAGGAACAGATTCTCGAACTGGCGTTGTTCGCCTCGCGACCATTGCACACCGAGCAACTCTCGAAAGACCGGTGGCAGAAACCCGATCGTCAGGAATCGCAGCAGCGGCCCGAGGAGCACCCGGAAGATCGGGTTAACCATCTTCAAGTCGACCAGGCGCATGAGGTAGTCGCGGACAGCGTCGTCCATCGTAAGAGTCTGACAGGTGCTGTTCCAGTAGGTGTCGAACTCGGCGCGGGTGGGCGGCCACTGGTCGTCGGTGACCTGCAAGGTGGTGCCCAGCGGCCAGGCATGGCGATAGAACATCTCCGCCTGTTCTTCGGTCATCTTGCCGCGCAGCAACTGGTAGGTGTCTTCATAGAAGACGAACAGGCATGCGGCGACCCATAGTTGCAGATCGCGGTCGAAGGCGTTGTATTTGACCGGGCTGTTCGCCGTGGAGCGAACCTGCCGATGCGCGACGTTGACCGCGTCACGGTAGGCGGCGCGGTCTTCCTCGGTGCCCAGCACTGCGACGGCCATGTACTGGGCTGTGGTGCGCAACCGCTTCCACGGATGGTGCATCAGCGAGCCGGATTCCACGCGACTCTCCACCACGCCGTAGCCGACGCCGGGCAGGCTCAACTGCATGATGACATTGGCCGCTGCCGCGGCAGCCGACCAAAAGTCCAGCGCCTCAGTCAGATCGACCGGGTCGTCGTCCCAACGCGGGGTGTAACAGTCGACGTGCACGCGGGTCTCGGCGGTGGTGAGTGTGCGGCGGCGGGCCTGATCCTGGCCGTGTTGTTCATGGCAGGTCGACATATGAACGGTCCTCTCGATGCAGCGACATGTGACGGCTAGGGTCCGGCCAGATAGTGCGGGAGCTGGGCGAGCCCCCAGATCAGCCCGGCCGCCCCGACCAGGACACCGAAGAACAGCACAACCAGCACGCCGGCGCGCAGCAGTCGGGCTTCGGGGGTGGCCAGGTAGCGCAGCACGCTGACGACGAGATCGATGATCCGAACCAGAAGCATCATCTGCGGGGTCCTCCTATCAGGGCCGGCCTCACGTTCCACCGTATTCCGGTAGCAGGGTGGGCGACAGCGACGCCAAGGGCACCCTGGCCACCACCGCCCCGCCATCCATGGACCACACAAACCGGTCGGCGGGCTGCGGGTTCTCTCGGAGCAACGGTGCGTCGGGCAGGTACAGCACCAGTTGATCGGTAGTCAGTGCGAACGCCCGGTAGTCGCCGGAATATCCGCTGCCCCGTGGGTTGGGCGCAAATTCCTCGACGGTGAACGGGTAGGTGTTGGGCGCATGCGGGGGCGCCGCGGCGTCGAGTGCGGCCGGCAGCACCGGGGCCGCTGCGCCTGCGATGACGGTCATCGGGTCGACGTCCGGTTTGAACAGGTCGCCAAGGGTCAGGCGACGCCCGGTGGCCATGTCGAACACGAAGGTGCGGTAGGCGTTGTTGGCCTGCATCCCAAACGGTTCCAGGCATTCATGGACGACCAGCGACTGCACCGCTCCCGGACCGGGAAAGCTCTCGTAGTAAGCGAGCGCACTGCTGTCTCGCATCGCCTCGGCGCCCGAGCTGCGCCAGCCGCTCATCAGGCGGCGGTAGAAGTCGCGCACCACCGGTCCGGCCGCCGCGTCGTCCAGCATGGCCGCGGGAAGGTCAAAGGCGATGTATCGCTCTGCCTTTCGAGCCGAAACCACCAGGGTCGTGCAACGCTGACCGTCCCAGCTCGCCTGCAGTTCGTCGCAGAAGGCCGGCGCCGAAGCGACGGCCGTCGGGGCCAGCACTGTGCTGGTGGTGGCCAGCAGAGCCGTCAGAGCGCCCAACGCCTTACCGATACTCGTCATTGTTGCTGTCCCGCCACGACATCGCTGACCAGCCACCGCCCGGAATCCTTGTGCAAGGTGAGCGCCATGGCGGTGACGTCGGCCGGCGCTTGGGCGATCTGGCCTCCAGGAGTCTTTTTCAGCACCGCACTGCTGAAGGTCTGCTCGACGAACAGCAGCACCGTAGCGTCGGTGACGTCGGCTGATTTCACCGCGGCGTCGATGACGGTGCCCCTGGTGGTCACCTGGTTGGCGATCAACATCGCTCGGAGCTCGGAGCTCTGCTTGGCGTAGCGGTCGTGGAATGTGCCGGTCGATCGGTCCAACAGCTCGGTGATCTGCCGATCGACCGTGCTGGGGTTCGCTGTTGTCAGCAGCTCCGCGTATTGCGTTGCGGCCTCGGAAGCCTCACGGCCGGCGAGTGTCGATCGATGCTGTTGGTAGAGCAGCCAGCTCTGGTATCCGCTGCCCGCGAGAACCGCGGCCGCGCAGAGTATTGCGGCGGGCCGTATCGCACGCCGTAGCCGGGACTGCGGCGAATCGGTGGGCACCACCCGTGCCGCCTCAACGCTGGGTGTCTCAACAACGGTCATCTCGATGCCTTCGCCGGTCAGGTCAGGTCGACCTGGCTGGCCAGCCAGCGGTGGTCGACGAGTTCCATGGTCATCTGGATTCGGTTGCGGTCTATCCGTGGTTCTGATCGCACCGCGTTGGTGATGGACTGATCGACGAACAGCAACACCTCCACGCGGGTTGTGGTGGCGGATTTGACGGCAGCGTCCAAAACGATGCCCCTGCCGGTGGCCTTGTTGTCGATCAGAATCTGGCGTAACTGCTTGGCGCCCAAGCTGTAGGCATCCTTGAACTGGCCGGTCGCGCCGTCGAGCGCACGGGCGTAATTGCCGTCGATGTCGGCGGTGTCCAGGGTGGTCAGGGTGATCGCGTAGTCCTTGGCGGACGCCAGGGCGGCCTGCCCCGCGGCAGCGCGCGCATCGAGTTGATGCAGACGCCACCCGGCGTATCCCGAGTAGGCCAGCGCCGCGATCAGCACGGCGGCCACCAGCGCCACTCTCACGCGGTGGCGCCGCGGCGCCGGGGCCGATGGCGTTGTGGGTTCGGGTTCGACGCGGTCGGCGGTCTCGGCGGTCGCTGAGTCCGTCGCCAAGTCCGTTTCCAGGTCCGTCTCGAGTTGTTTGTCGAGTTGGTCGAAGACGTCTGGGTCGGCTGTTTTTCCCATGGGGCTCGGCTTTCTCATCAATTGGGGATCCACGCGGGCAGCTGTGGGCCGCCGTCGGGGGTGGGCAACGTGTAGGGCGGATAGACCGGCGGTGGCTCCAGGGTCGCCAACGGGTCGTGGGCCGGGGGCGGCCCGGCGGTGTCGTCGCCGGGCGGGCGCGGCGCATTGCGGGCGCCGCGAACCAGCAGCGACGGGTCGTCGTCGGGGCAGTAGGTGTAGCGGTACGGAGCTGGGAAGTTCACCGCGGAGGGCGGTTTGCGGGGCAGGCCATAGTCGCAGCGGTGCCGGGGATAGATGTCGGCGATCACCCAGATGCCGCTGTCGTGCACGGTGCCGGCCAGGCGGTCCACCAGCGAACCGTGGTCGGGGCGCCACAGGTCCTGCAGGGCGGGCACACGCAGATAGAAGATCTGCGACAGGGTGGTCAGGTTGCCCAGCAGGGCGTAGACGTTCTCGCGGTTGTCGCCGATGAAGCTGTCGACCTGTCCCAGTTCAGTGCCGCCGAGTTCGACCAGGGTGCGGAATCCGCCGTCCATGGTGTTGACGCCGCCGAGGATCTGTTGCAGGTCGTTGCTGGTGGCGCTCAATCCCGGGCTGACGTCGCTGAAGGTGGTGAACGTGATCCGGGTGTTGCGCAGCATGCTGACCGTCTCGGGCAGTACGCCGTCGAGCGTCGAGGCGAGCAGCACCGTGCCGTCCAACAGGGCGGACAGCTTCTTGCCGCCGTCGGGGCTGACCCGAAGCTCGTTGAAGACCGCCGTCAGCTTGTCGGCGTCGACCTGGCCTAGGGCGCCGCGGCTGTCGTCGATGATCTGGGGCAGCGACACCGGCACGCTGGTCTGCTCCTGGCCGATCAGCGAGCCGTTGGTGAGGTACGGCCCGTTCTCGTGTTCGGGACGAAAGTCCAGGTATTGTTCGCCGGCGACTGACAGCCCGGACACCCGCACCCGAGTGTCGCGCGGAATGGGGCGGTCGGCCCGCAGTGCGACGACCGCCTCGGCTCCCGCCGCGGTCAGGTGCACATCGGTGACCCGGCCGATCGGGATGCCGCGCAGCGTCACGTCCTGATTGACCAGCAGCCCGCCGGACTGCGGGAGCAGAACTCGAACGGAGATCGTCCTCTGCGCGGGGTTGATCCCGACCCCGAAGATCGTCACGTATGCCGCTGCCACCGCCGTGGTCAATGCCAATCCGATGCCGGACAACAGAATCCGCCGGCGGTATCCGGCTTGGACCAGCCACACGCCCAGCCGCGCGAACAGGTCGAGGAGGTCGAGGAGGGGTCTCATCGCTGCGGTCCGTAGATCCGAGACAGCAGCATGTTCCACTCGTAGCGCAGGTCACCGACCATCAGATGCCAGTCGGTGCCGTCGGTCCAGTGGAATTCGGGATCGCCCGGGTAGTTCTTGTCGGGCCAGGGAACCAGCGTGATCTTGTCGATTTCTCCCTTGACGTGCGCGGCAGGGCCGTTGAGGGTCTTCATCAAGATGCCCAGGAATCGGTTGAACGGCATCAGCGACAGGTCGGGGTCGACGGCGATCTCGTTGAACATTCCCGCCATCTTGTTCAGATCGGCGGTGAGGCTGCGGGTATCGGTGCCCTGCAGAGACGGGAAGCGGGACAGCTGACGGGTGATCCGCGCGCCGGTGTCGACCAGGTCGATCAGGTCGGAGGTGTTGTCGGAGATGACATTGAGCGCGGGCGCCAGGTGGGTGAGGGCATCGTCGAAGGTGTTCTGACGCGCCGACATGGTTGCGGCCAGCTCCGATGATCTCCGCAGCGTCAGGTCCAACTGCTGCGAGCGGGCGCTCATCCGGGAGAGCAGGGTCGCGGTCTGGTCCAGCAGTAGACCGAGTTTCTCACCGCGTCCGCCGACAGCCTTGCCCGCGCCATTGAGCATGGACACCAGGTGGCGCACCGTACCGCCGTTGACCAGCATCGCCATCGAGCTGATCAGCTCTTCGATGGTCGGAGCGTTGGCGGTTGATTCCAGCGGCAGTACCGAGCCGTTGTGCAGCAGTGGCGCGTCGTCGGGCCGGTTCTTGTCGGGCCAGATCTGAACGAAGATGTCACCGAGCGGGGTGGCCGACCGTAGCTCAGCGGTGCTGCCGGCGTACAGCGGTACGGCCGACTTGATCCGCATGGTGATGTAGGCGTTGAAATCCTGCGCCCGAATGGATTCGACCTCACCGATCTGCGCCCCGTACAACCGCACCTTGGCCTTCTCCGGAAGGTTCAAGGCGTCGGAGAAGACCGCGGTAATGGTGTAGTACGGCCCGCCGCCGCCGGGTGCGGGCAGCGCCACGCTCTCTAGGTCCAGGCCGCATCCGACGGTCAGCAGCGCGGTCGCGATCGCCAGCGCCGCTCGAACCCCGTGCACCCATCTGGTCGGCCGCGTCATGGCTGCGTACCGATCCCGTCTTGCATCAGATCGAGCATGCTGCCCAGCCCGAAGTCCGGTCCGTAGTCCTGCGCCGTTCCGGTCGCGCATGCGAGCTGCTTGAGGCCCATCAGGTTGCAGACCTCCTTGCCGAACTGACTGTTGAACAAGGTTTTGCCCAGCAGCAGGTGCGACCGCAGGCTGCCCGCGTTCTCGTCGATGACGTTGTAGAAGTTGTCGATGAACAGCGGCCCCACGTCGAGGATCTCGCGCAGGTCACGTTCGTTGTCGGTGAGCGTCGTGGCGACCGTCCGGACACCGGTGAACGCCTCTCGCAGCCGATCGGAGTTGCCTTCGAGAAGCCGCGATGTCTCGGCGAGCAGCCGGTTGATCTTGGCTCCGGTGTTTCCGGCTCCCAGGTTCTCCGTGGCCAGAATGTCGCTGAGCTGGTGTACGTAGGAACCGAATTCGCGCAGTGCGGAGTCGTTCTTCGACGCTGCTTCGCTGAGCTCGGCGATGTTGGCGATGATCGTCTGGATGGTCTTCTTGCTGCGCGCGCCCTTGTCCGACCCGACGCGCAGGGCTTCGGATAACCGGCCTAACGTCGCCTTGATGTCTGGCCCGTTGCCGACGGTGATCTGCGAGCCAAGCGCGACGAATTCGCCCAGCGGGCCAGCATTGTTGTCGTTGCCGCGCAACGCGCTGCCCAGCTTGTCCATCATCGCCAGGGTCCGTTCGAACTCCACCGGTGTGCGGGTGCGGTCCAGGCTCAGCACGTCGCCGTTGCGCAGCTTGGGTCCGCCGCGATAGGCCGGGGTGAGCTCGACGTGTCGGTCGGTGAGCACCGAGGATGAGACGGTGACGGCTTCGGCGTCGGCGGGGATGTCGACCCCGGCGTCGATCGCGAGCTTCACCTCGACGTAGCCGCCTCTGGGGGTGATGCTGGTGACCTTGCCGACGTCCATTCCTAGCACCGACACCCCATTGCCGGCGTAAAGCCCAACGGCGTCTTGGAATTGAGCGGTCACCCGGATCTTGTGCAGGGACAGTCGCGGCAGGTCGGGGATCAACCGCGGTGCCACCGCGGCGCCGGTCACGGCCAACACGAGTGCGGCCGCACCGGCGAGCACGTAGAGCTTGAGGGCGCGGCTCATTCGCAGTCCTTGAAGTACTCGACCAGGTTGAACTGCCTGGCGCGCCCGCTCAGCGCGCACATCCAGGAGTCCACGAAGATCCCGGCGGGCAAGAAGACATCGGCTGCGTTGCCGCTGCCGGTGGCGTTGGCGAAGTTGCGCAGGGCGACCGGGGTCGACTGCAGGAAGCTGCGCAGCAATGCGTCGTGATCGGCGGTCATCTTCATGAATTCATCGAAGTCGCGGATCATTTGGTTGACTGCCGCCTCGTCGCCGAGGATGCCGTGGGTGCGATCGACCAGCAGGGTGGCGCTGGCGAACAGTTGTTGCACGGCCGCACGGCGGGTGGCGATTTCGCGCAGCACATCACGGCCCTGCTGGACCAGGGCGCCGAGGTTGGCCCGCTGGTCGCGCAGCATGGTGGTGAGCGTTTCGGTGTTAGTCAACAATGTGCCGAGCTGCTCGCGGCGGTCGGCGATGATGTCGGCCATCGCCTGCAGGTTGGTGAGCGCCTGCGGCAGTTCCGCGGCGACCCCGCCGAGGTTCGCGTTGATCATGTTCAGTGAGTCGACGAACCGGTTGGCGTCCACCGGCCCCAGGGTGCGTGTCGCCCCGGCGAGGGTGCGTTGCAGATCGTAGGGAACCTGGGTGTGTGCCAAGGTGATGGTCCGGTTCTCCAGCTGCCCGGTGCCCGCCGGTGACAGTTCGAGATAGCGCGATCCCAAGATGGTGGTCAGCTTGATCGCGGCGCGGGTGTCGGCGCCCAACGGCACGCCGCGCTCGACGTTGAATCCGACGACCACGTGGTCGCCGGCGAGCGTGACGCGTTCAACGGTGCCGACCTTGACGCCGGCGATGGTCACCACCGCACCGGAGCGGATCTGGGCGGCCTGGGCGAATTGGCCTTGGTAGCGGGTCTTTCCGACGCCCAGACCCGAATAGACGACGGTGGCCGTGAGCACGGCGACGATGATGGCGATCGAGACGACGCCCATCCAGGGCCGGCTGAAGGATTCGATGGGCCGTTTGAGTGTGGCGGGGATCAGGCTCATCGGCACGCCGCCGAATGCTGGTGGGCCAGGCCTTCGCTGGCGGTAGCCGCGCCGACGAAGGACCGGAACCAGTGGAATAGGCCGCGCCACAGCCCGAAGTCCAGTTCGCAGGCGTAGACGTCGCTGTAGGTGCCGCTCTGGGTGATCCGCGCCAGCCCCTGCAGGACGTACGGCAGGTTTGCCGCCATGTAGGCGAATCGTTCGCGACCGTCGTTGACACCGTAGTTGAGCAGGCCGGGTTGGCGCCCGATGAACTCTTCGAGATCGGGGGTGATGTTGTCGACGATGGTGGACAGGCGTGCCATGGTGGCGTTGATCGAGCCCACCGAGTCGACCAGCGGTTCGCGGTGATTCGCCAGCGTGACCATGGTGTCGCGCGACTGGCGGATCATCTTCTCCATGTTGGTGCTCTGTTTGGCCAGGTCGGTCATCAGCTGATTGAGGTTGGTGATGAGTGCGCTGAGCACTTCATCGGGCCCGGCGAACGTTTCGGCCATCTGCGAGGCCTGGGTGATCAACGTCAGCATGGAGGCGTGATTGCCTTGCAGCGCCAGAACTGTCGCGTTGCTGATGTTGTCCACCTGTTCGGGGTCCAGCTCGGCGAACAGGGGCTCGAATCCGTTGAGCATGTAGGAGACGTCCAGCGACGGGTTGGTGCGTTCGATCGGTATCTGGCCGTGGTGGGGCAGGATGTCGTGGTTGTCGCCGGGCCCTTGAGCCAGTCCGAGGTAACGCTGACCGATGATGCTCTGGTAGGTCACCGAGGCAATCGTGTTCTGGTAGAGCCGTTGGTTGCGTTGCACTCGGAATTGCACCTGGGCCGCGGTGCCTTGCAGTTTCACCCGGTCGACCCGCCCGACTCGCACCCCGGCGACGCGCACGTCGTCACCCGGCGCCATGCCGGACGCGTCACTGAAGATCGCCGAGTAACTGTAGGTGGGGCCGGCGATGTCGCGGCGCAAGGTGTTGTACACCATCCACGTGACGGTCAGGGCGAAGCTGGTGAACAGGGCCATGCCGATCACCGATTTGGAACGACTCCTCACCGGCCACCTTCTTTCTCGATCTGGCTCAGGTGCACCGTGTTGCCGCGCAACAGCGGCGCCAGTAGCAGCACCGTGGGGGTGTCGGCGCGCCCGGTGATCCGGCTGATCTGTTGTTTCTCCTGCGGGCTGCCCACCACGCCGACGTTGCCGCCGATGACCGCGCCCGCCGGCGCGACACCGGGGGTTTCGGGGGGTGCGGGCTGACCCGGGGGCGGGGGATCGGTGGTCCCTGCGGGTCGCCGGGCATCGAATGCCGGGGTGGGGTGAGGTTCGGCCGGTTCTCGGTCATGCCGGGGGTGGGGGAGACGCTCTGGGATTCCAACGCGGGGAACAGGTCGGGAGCAGTGGGCACCTCCGGTGCGGTGGCGCAGCTCGGTCCGGCCAGCTCGCCGTAGCGGGGGCAGTCGGCGCGGACATAGCTGCGGCTGGGCGTCAGAGCGAGGGCCGCCTTGACCTGCAGAAGATTTTCATTGGGATCCCAGATGACGTCGTAGACCCGGTTGGCCAGGGTCTGCAACTTGGTTGAGACTCCGTGGAATTCGCCGGCATGATCCGCGATCACCCCGAGGGCGGGGGTGAACTGGCTGGTGATGGTGATCATCCGGTCGGATTGATTCTCCAGGGCGCGTGCCAAGGTGGTCGTGGTGTCGGTGCCGCCGGTGAGCAGGCTGGATAGCTGCGGTCCCTTCTCGGCGATGGTGGCCATCGGTTGTATCGATCGGCCCAGGGCGTCGAACAGTTCGGGGGAGACCCGCTGCAGGCCGTCGGCCGCCGCCGACAGTGCCGACAGCGTCGTTGGGTCGATGTCGTCGGTGGCGACGACGGAGTTCAGCTGGGCCAGAATCTCGTTCAGGTTGTGGCCGGTGTCGGTCAGCTCCTGGCCGCGGCCGTGGGTCGCGGTGCCCAGGGCGGCGAT
This sequence comes from Mycolicibacter sp. MU0102, assembly GCF_963378105.1. Taxonomy (NCBI): domain Bacteria; kingdom Bacillati; phylum Actinomycetota; class Actinomycetes; order Mycobacteriales; family Mycobacteriaceae; genus Mycobacterium; species Mycobacterium holstebronense. The sequence continues at coordinate 3,223,877 of NZ_OY726398.1, read as the reverse complement.
CACACCGACGGTGGTGTCGTCAGGTTTGCGTCCCAGGGGGCTGATCAACTGACGGAGCTTGTTCAGCACGTTCTGGAACAGCACGGTGGGCAGCGACTGGTCTTCGAGGACCACTGAGCCCGAGCGCAGGTGGTTTTCGGCGGCGCCGTTGTCGACCAACTGGATCGCGGAGACGGCGAACAGGTTGGCCGGCACGACGCGTGCGGTGACCGTGCTGGGGATCTTGGCGGCGTGTTCGGGTTTGAGCACGACGTGGACTTCGTTGGGCAGCCCGTGCGTCGAGGGGGTGATGTCGGCGACCGAGCCGACCAGCAGTTCGTGGTACTTCACATCGGAGCGCGGCGGTAGGCCGTCGCCGATGTTGGACAGCCGCACGTCGATGCGGACCAGGTTGTCCAGCCGCCCCTGGGACTTGGCGACCATCAGTGTCGCGGTGGCAACAGCGATGACGATGAAGACGACACCCAACATGAACACCCGAAGGTTGGAGGGCCCCCGCGGATCGGTGTCGAACGAGTTCGGCATCGCCTAACCACCGAACCTGGCGCCGGATTCGACGCCCCACAGCGCCATGGTCAAGAACATGTTCACCACGACTACGGCGGTGACACTGGTGCGCATCGCGCGCCCCGCCGCGACACCGACACCTGCCGGGCCCCCCGAGGCGACAAAGCCGTAGTAGCTCTGGATGGTCGATGACACGAACACGAAGACGGTGGCCTTGAACGTCGCGTACAGCACGTCACGACCGTTGACGAACAGTGAGAAGTAGTGCAGGTAGGACCCGTTGGATTGGCCGGAGATCAGGATGACCGAGAACTGGCAGGACAGGTAGGCGATGCCCAGCGCCACCAGGAACAGGGGGACGACCGCGATCACCGAGGCGACCGCCCGGGTGGTGACCAGGTACGGGATGGGGTTGATCGCCATCGCTTCCAGAGAGTCGATCTCCTCATTGATCCGCATCGCGCCGAGCTGGGCGGTGAAGCGGCAACCGGCCTGGGCGATGAACGCCATTCCCACCATGATCGGAGCGAGCTCGCGAGTGGTGGCGAACGACGAGATGAGTCCGGTGGCCGGTCCCAGGCTTAGCAGATCCAGGACGTTGTAGCCCTCGACGGCGACCAGTGCGCCGGCGATCGCCCCGAGTGCCAGCGCGACGGCGATGGTGCCACCGCCGACGACGATCGACCCGTTGCCCCAGGCGATATCGGACAGCAGCCGCAGCATCTCGCGCCGGTAGTGCCGGAGCATGGTCGGGATGGACGCGAGTGTGCGACCGAAGAAGTGCACCAAGTGGCCCGCGCGGGCCACGGCTACGAAGGACCCGGTGAACAGGTCGGTGATCGGTCGCAGCCCGGGGATCTCAAAGGCGCTGGGAATGACCATCTTCTACAGCGCCTGCCTGGGGAACAGGATCACGTACAGCTGGCTCATCACGACGTTGACGAACATCAGCAGCAGGATCGACTCGACCACTGCGGCGTTCACCGAGTTGGCGACTCCGGCTGGACCGCCGTGGCTGTCGAGGCCCTTCTGGCAGCTCACGATCGCGACGATCATCCCGAAGACGATGGATTTGGCGAATGCCAGCCACATGTCCCCGACGTCGGAGAACGAGGAGAACGTCGCAATGAACGAGCCCGCGGTCCCGTTCTGCAGGAACACGTTGAAGATGTAGCCGGCCACATAGCCGACGAAAAACGTGATGCCGGTGAGCAGTACGCCGACGGTCATCAACGCGGCCAGCCGGGGCACCACCAGGCGCCGCACCGGTGAGACCCCATGACTTCCATGGCCTGGATCTCTTCGCGCATGGTCCGCGATCCCAGGTCGGCGCAGACTGCGGAGCCGACAGCCACCGCCAGCAGCATCGCGGCAACCAGTGGGGCGGCCTGGCGGATGATCACCAGTCCAGTGGCCGCACCGGCCAGCGAGGAGGCGCCGACCTGCCCGGCCAGCACGCTGAACTGGATCGAGAGTGTCACCCCCACCGGGATGGTGACGAAAACCGTTGGCAGGAAAGCAGCGCTGGCCACAAACGCCGTTTGATCGATGAATTCACCGACCAGGAAGCGCCCGCGAAACAGGTCGACGAACAGGTACTGGATGGCCCGGACCCCGAGCACCACCTGGCTGCCACCGGTGCCCAGCGACTGGATCGGGTGGTTCTTCAGGTATTGCAGGAACCAGTCGACCACGGCCCGCAGGCCCGGCCGGCCGGCCATCTGTTGATCAGCGAGGTGGAGCAGGCGGCGGGTGGATTCCGATACAGACATCGGGTCACTGCATGCAGACGTTGGAGACCAGCAGCACCGGCCACGACACGATCGATCCAAGGAAGGACACCACCAGGTCCAGGCCTTGCATGTCGTGCAGGTGCGCGGTGTGGGTCAGCGACCAGACCAGTCCGATGATCAGGTAGGGCGTACCGAGGATCAGGCCCAGCCCGATCAGTTCTCCGACGCTCATCCGGTAGCTCAGTAGACGACCTATGCCGTCGACGATTCCAGGCATCCGTAGTCTCTCCCGACTCTGTGGTCCCGCCGCGGCCGGCGGGGATGTGATGCAGGACTCAATTGGCGCTGTGCGAGCAGCATGCCACGGAGGGTGGGGCCCTGCAAGACAAAAGTTAATTTTGCTTTCCCACTAATCTGGGCTGGCAGGAACCGCGAAGATTGCTGCCGTGTCAGGCGTCGCAGCCCTCTATGCGCGATTCCTGCGTAGATGCAGGGCTGTGGCCTGGGAATATAATGCCGCGAGCCGGTCGGGTCGGACGGTGTGGCGGGGTGGCGCGGCAGCGGTGCCGAACGCGCCAAAACCGGACAGTAGTTAATTTGGGTTACCGCCTGATCGTGGGCGGCCGTTCCTGGCGGTGGCGCCGGCAACAGGTGATTTGGTGCCCGGGCCATCCTTCTGTAATCTCGTAGATACCGACGCGGGGTGGAGCAGCTCGGTAGCTCGCTGGGCTCATAACCCAGAGGTCGCAGGTTCGAATCCTGTCCCCGCTACAAAAGAAGTGGCCCCTAGGCGCAAGCCTGGGGGCCATTTTCGTGCCGTCAGTAGTCCCTGGTGAGATCGAGGGTGAAGTCGGGTAGCACTTGGCCTGCCGTGGCGTTGATGACTCGGATCTGCAGGTCTTGGGCGGGCAGGCTCACGCAAGTGCCACTGATCCCGCCGTGCACGGGTGTCATGGCTGAACGGCCAGTACGCCGATCACAAAAAAGGCTGCCGCAGCTTGCGCTGCGACAGCCTCTTTGAAGTCTGCGTGTTCGATCAGATTACCGAAACGCCCACAGCCTGTGGACCTTTCGCGCCCTGTTCTACCTCAAACTGAACCCGAGCGTTCTCTTCGAGCGTGCGGAATCCGCCGCCAGTGATCTCGGAGTAGTGAACGAAGACGTCAGGCGCTCCGCCATCGGGGGCGATGAAGCCGAAGCCCTTTTCGCCGTTGAACCATTTCACAGTGCCCTGTGCCATTACTTAACTTCTCTCATTTTTCCAAGCGCATCAAGAAAGATGTGCGTCATTGACGGTAGCACGGGACTTTCTGGTCGCGGCCCTTTCCCGTGCAACGAGTAGAGAGTGGACGCTTTGGTCCGCTTGCGGGTCGAGCTTGCGCTGGGCGCATCTCCCCGGTGTCGACGGAATATCAAGGGCGGCAGTCACTTTGATCGGCGATCACCGTGCTCACCCAGCCCACACATCCTCGACGTAGCGGTCGGACTCCACCAGGCCGATAAGCCAGTCGCGGGCTTGACTCTCGTCGCAGCCGGTACGCGCGCGGTAGATGTCGATGAAGGCCTGCCGTACCGCCGGCGCCATTTGCGCGCCGTCACCACACACGTAGACGTGGGTGTGCTTGGCGGAGTCACCGAGCAGCCCCCAGACTTCGTCGGCGTCGGCGGCGATCCGGTCCTGCACGTAGCGCACACCGTCCTGCGGTGCGCGGGAGAAGGCGGGCCGCATCCGGACTACCCCCGCCGCTTCGGCGGCCTCGAACTGCTCGCGGAAGATGTAGTCCACGTCTGGATTTCGGACGCCGAAGAAACACAGGGCCGGCGCAAAGGGCGCCCCTTCCTCTTTGGCCGCCAAGCGATCGCCCAGGAACCCTCGGAACGGGGCGACACCTGTGCCGGCGCTGACCAGGATCACATTCTTCGCGGGGTCGGCACCGGCACGGAACGCCTGGCGGGCCGGGTCGACCCGTGCCCGAATCTGTGCGCCAGGTTCGGCGGCGGCCAGATGATTGGATGCCACGCCCTGAAACAGTCCATGTCCGGATCGGGCCGGCGCATCGAGCACGCTGACCACCAGCCCGACCAGCCCCGGTGTCAGGCGCGAGGACGACGCGATGGAGTAGTGGCGGGGTGTCATCGGCTCCAGCAGTTCCAGTAGCTCGGCGCCCGTCAGTTCGCACGCCGGGAACTCCACCAGGCACTCGAATGGACTCAGCGGGCAGGGATCGTCCGACGCGGCGAGCTGCTCGAGGCGTTCGCGCTCCGGGAGGCACGGGTTGGATGCGGCCAGGCGCCGCAATTGGCTCGGCGTAACCGGTTTTCGCAGCTCCACGAAGTGGGTGAGCAGTTCGTGCGCGCTGACCTCCCGATCGAGTGCGATCAACCGGCGCGAAGTGCGCCGCGGATTGATCGACAACCGCCGTTCGGCTTCGATACCGAGAAGATCGAGCACTGTGCTGACGAGATCTGGCGGATTGTCCGCGAGGACCGTCAGGTGATCACCGGTCTGGTATTCGATGCCCTCGGGAAGAACAACGCGGACAAAGTGTTTTGCTCCGCCGAGGATCGCGTCATCGCCCACCAGTGCGGTGTTGTCCAGGACGGTCATCGGTGTCACTGCGAAGCGGGCGTCGAGCGCAGCGGTGACCGGGCCGATGATGGGATGCATGTCGTAGAGCGGTTCGTCGGTGTCGGTGACCGGCGCCGCGTCCGGATCGCCGAAGTGCTCGCAAAGCGCTTCGTGCAACGCCACAGAGAATTCTTCGACCGTGCCGTTGAGATCCCCTGAGGTGTCGGCGGAGGTCAGCGGGATCAGCGGCTGGGCGCCCAGCTCGGTCAGGCGTGCATCGATGTGCTTGGGTACTGCCTGATAGGTGTCGGCCCAGTTGCGATCTCCGACACCGAGTACCGCGAAATACGGGGCGTCGTCGAGTGCGGCGTCCGCGCCGAGCAGCCAGCCGAGGAAGGCGCGTGCGTCGTCGGTCGGCTGACCGTTGTAGGACGCGGCGACGATGACGATCGCATCGGTCTTCGGCAGGGCGCCGGCGAAGTCGTCCAGCGGTGCCACCGTGGCGATGCAGCCCAGATCGGTGGCCTCTTCGGCAAGCTGTTTGGCCAGTGCGCGGCAGGTTCCGAGATTCGAGCCGTGCAGCACGGCCAACGTGGTGCCGGTTCTGACCGCGGAGCTGGCCCCCGACGGGCTCCGCCCGGGTGTCGGAGGGGCCGACGCTGCGGCGCTGCGGCGGTCGTCGGGTGCTCGCCGGATCAGGTCGAGGTGGAAGCCCATCGGGCGCCGGCTGCGCTCGCTGTCGAACTGCAGTACATAGTGTTGCGAGTCGATCAGGCGATACCGGTGGATCAGCCGGGCGATCGCCATGGTGGCCTCGTGCAGCGCGAACTGGCGTCCGATGCAGGATCGCGCTCCGGTGCCGAAGGGTTTGAACACTGCGCCGGGCCTGCCGGCGGATCGGGCGGCGTCGAACCTGCCCGGATCGAACAGTTCGACGTTGTCACCCCATTCGGGCTGACGATGTAGCGCACCGGTGAGCACGGAAACCGCCTCGCCCCGCTTGATCGGGTACCTATCGCCGATGACTGTGTCCGCCAACGCCGTTCGGTCGAAGCCAAGTACGGGTGGGGACAACCGCAGCGTCTCGTTGATCACCTGCCGCAGATACTCGAGCTTTCCGATGTCGTCGTAGGTCGGCAGATAGTCGTCGTCTGCCCCGAACACGGCATCGACTTCGGCTACGGCGCGGGACAGCACTGCCGGATGCCGCAGGAGGTTGTAGAGCGTGGTCGGCATCAGTTCCGATGTGGTCAACTGGCCGGCGATGAGAAACGTCATGATCTGGTTGCGGATGTTTTCCGTACTCAGGAGTGGCCCGCCGTCGGAGCCGCTCGCGAGCATGACGTAGAGCAGATCGTCGAGTTCGGGTGTGGCAGTCGCTCGGTGTTGCTCGATCAGCTCGTCGAAACTGCGATGCAGATGCCCCAGTTCGTGGTGTAGGTCGGCGGTGCCCTCGGTCTCGGCGAGCTTGGCCAAGGCCGCGGTGAAACTCTGCGGGATGGGGGCAAGGCCCTCGTGGCTGAACGAGTCGAATCGTGCCCCGAAGCCGGCAAGGGCAACGGTGTCCATCGCGAGCTTCTGCAGGTCGGTCGACGCGTCCGCCGGTCCATGCCCGACGCAGCCATCCCAGCGCTGGATCAGCTGGGTGCCGATGTCGAGCATGGCGCCGTGGTAGTTGCGTAGTCCGGCATAGCTGAAGCCGGGCATCAGGACGTCGTGGGCCGTCTGCCAATTCGGCTCGCCGTGGTAGGCGGTGAACAGACCGTCGCCGGCGAGTTGGCGGACCCGCTCCAGGGGGCGCATCGGGTTCTTGGCGAACCGGTTCTCGTCGCACAGTTCTTCGACCAGCGCCCGTGAGCACGCGTACAGCTTCCGCACGCCGCTGTAGTCGGCGTAGAAGAGCGGCCCGTGGAGCTCGCCGAGGATGTCGATGGGCAGTGCATAGGGACGGCCGACGAGGTCAGACGACGGCGGCAGTGGTCCCCCGGCGGACGGAACGTTGTCCAGTTCCGGGGGCAGCGACGCGGTGAAGTCGGCCATATCGGGCAGCATAGGCCGCTGGTGGATCCTGTTCCGGCGCAATGGCGATCATTGGCCTAGGGTTCATCTGACGCAGGCCGCCCGTGTTCTCGGCCGGCGAAGGTGACCACCTCTCCGCGGTTGATCGACACCCAGTCGCGCGCCTGCAGATAGGGGCGGAAGGTTTCGGCGATGCGCTGCTCGTCGGCAGGCGTCTTCGGTCGCTGCAGCTCGTATAACTGCGGAAACTCGGTCCAGCCGACTACGGCGTCCCATAGGCGCAGGGCAGCGTCGCCGGTGGGCGGATCGATGAGCACCGGCCCGAACAAGCATTGCCCGTCGGGAAAGAACAGCGTGGGTACTCCGTAGCCGCTGGCGGCGACCACCCGTTGATGGTCGGCCAGTACTTCGTCGCTGGTTGTCGGGTCAGCGATCGCCTGGTCGGCGAGTTCGGGATCGAATCCGAGTTCTTCGAGCAACCGGCGGGCGACCGCCTTCTCGTGCGGCTTGCTGCCCTCGACGTGTAGCGCGCGGCCCGCGCGCTCATACCAGGCGTCAACGTCGGTCATCGATCGGCGACGCAGCAGTGCTCCGATGCGCATCATGGACCAGCCATAGGACCACTCGCGTTCCCAGGGATGCTTCTTGCCTTCTTGGCGGTTGATCTCCTCCAGGCTGAAGAAGCGCCAGTTCACGGTGAGGCCGGTGCGGTCGCGGACTTCCCGGATCCACCGCGACGTCTGGTACGCATACGGGCACATGACGTCGAAGTGGAAGTCGATGAAATCCGGGCGACCCGTCACATCGTGAACCTCAAGTTACGGGCGGCGCGGTCGCCGAGGTCGCCATCGCCCTTCCAGGTGATGGCGCCGGAGTCGATCTGGGCCTGCGGGTCGATGCGTCCGCAGGCCAGTTGGATGAGGGTCGTGGAATCGGTGACCACCGTGACATCCGGATTATTCAGGTGGTCAACAGTTTTGGCTCGTCCATCCACTGCGACGTGCAGTTGGCGCGCGATGGGTCCGGTGAGATCGAAGGTGATGCTCTTTCGGTCGGGTAGGCCCACTTTCTTGCCGACGATGTAGCCCAAGGAACCGGCTACCTCCGCCAGCGCGATCTCGGCGCCGAGGCCGCCGTCATCGGTGGTGCGGCCCAGCGGGGTGGTGATGTCTCGTTCGTGCACCCAGAAGTCGAAGACCCGGATCTCCAGGAACCTGCCATAGGTGGCCGGGCCGACCGGAGTCCACGACGGTCGCATCAGATCCGCGTCGGACAACGCGGCCAGGTCGCGTCGGCGACGGTCGTAGATCGCGCGCACCAGTTCGCGGTACGCGGCGGTGTCGGTGTCGGCGTCGCGCAGGAAGTCCGCGGCCTTGTCGAATGGCGGCGGGGTGCGGTCGTCGTCGGGCAGCCACCCCGCCATTGCCGCCTCGATGCTGGTGACGTGGTTGATCACGTCGCGGACTGTCCAGTCCGGGCACAGTGACTGAGCGCCCCACTCGGCGTCGCTGAGATCGGTGCAGAGGGCTTCTATCGCGCCGTAGCAGTCCCGCAGGGCGGCGGAGATTCTGCCCGCGCTGCCGGCTTCTGGTGTGTTCAACGCCGTTCTCCTTCGCGACCAGGGCGCTGTGCGTCCGTCACGAGCATCCGACAAGCATGAGCAGATATCAAGGAATGGCGACGCCGCGTGCCCTCAGATCACCCACGGTGCGATCAACGTCATCGCCCCCAGGCCCACCAACCCGATGAAGAACGCCACGATGGTAAACCCCATCACCTGGCGGACATTGAGCTTCGCGATCGCCAGCAGTGGCAGCAGCCAGAATGGCTGAATCATGTTCGCCACACCCTCGCCGACGGCAACGGCCATCGACACCAGCCCGAGATAGGCCGGCGACTGCTGGCCGATCGCCAGCGCAGAGTCGACTGCGATCGGGCCCTGCACCGCCCAGTGCCCGCCGCCGGACGGCACGAACAGGCTGATGATCACCGACCCGATGAACGTCAGGAACGGCAACGTGTACTCCGTGGCGCCGTTGACCAGCGTCTGGGCCAGCAGTGTCTGCAGTGGCTTGGACCCTTCGGCGCCCTGATACGCCAGCAGCCCGACCAGGCCGCCGTAGAGCGGATATTGCAGCAGCAGCGGGCCCGAGACCTTCGCGGCACCGGTGAACGCCCGGATGAAGCGAATCGGTGTGCGGTGCAGCAGGGCGGCGGTGATGGTGAACAGCATGATCATCGAGGAGATGTTCAGCGCGAAACCACTGGCCACGAAATACGTGATGCCCGCGGCGAACAGCAGCACGTTGAGGATCCACTGGTTCTCCAGCCGTTCGGCGAACGTTGCGCTGCGCTGGGCGGCAATCTCCGGTTCTTCCTCGAACACAGCGGGATCCGGCACAAGAGCATCAGCCGGCTCCATTCGCCACACTGCGAGTGCGAGCACCCCCAACACGATGATCGCCGCCAGCCAGCTGTATGGCTGGAAGATGGTCTGGCTCAACGGCACGGTGAACCCGGCGATCTTGTGGATCACGTTGATGGGGCTGTCGGCGTCGGTGTTTGCCAGCGCGATCGACGACGAGAGCCCCTGCGTCCAGACGATGAAGCCCATGAACGCCGCGGCGATCAGGTAGCCGAAATGCGAGTCGGGGAAGCGTCGCGCCACCTGCCGGGCGACCAGTGCGCCGGCCACCAGTCCCAGGCCCCAATTCAGCAGCGATAGAACGGCACTGACGGTGAAGCAGAGCAGCGCCCCCTGCACCTGGCTGCGCGGCGCTGCCGCAACGCGGACGATGGCCCGTTTCAGCACGGGCGCTTCGGCCAGCGTGTAGCCGGTCACCAGGATCAGCACCATCTGGAAGGCGAACGTGAAGATGTTCTGCGGGCCCCACACCCCGGCGTACCAGGCCGCCAACATGCCGCTGGCCGATGCTCCGCGCACCAGCGCGGCGACCAGCCCGGCGACGATCAGGGTGAGGATGACCGCGAACAGATACGGGTCGGGCATCAGGCGCTCGACATAGCGGACACTGAGCCCGGTGAGCGATTGCATGGCGCCTCGGCGTTGCGTCGGCTGCTCGGTCATCGCGCCGTCTGCCCGTAGCTCGGTCATTGCGCAGCCTCTCGTCGGAAAACCGCTCGCACCGCGGTCGCTCGTGCGTGTGCCACGATAAATGCCGCGGGCGCCTACGCCGGCGTTTTTCAGCGCATGGTGGCGTGCAGCGCGTCGGTCATCGCCTCAATGGCAGCCTCGCGCTCCAGCGGCCAGCCGTCGACCAGCCACAGGTGCATGAAGGAATCGACCATGGTGTACATCATCGCGATGGCCAGTCGCAGCTGAGCTTCGGTGGCGCCGGGCATGGCGTCGGCCTCGATCCACTCGGTGACGTTGGCCTCCATGGTCGCTCGGTGCGCGGCGGCGAACTCCGGATCAGCCGCCCGCGCCTGATGCAGTGCCATGTAGAGCTGCGGCGCGGAGGTGTAGAAATCGACCACCTTCTCGAAGAAGGCCTTGATCGACGGCCGTCCCGATCTGCCGCCGCGCGGGGCATCCTGCTGAGACCAGACGGTCATGCGGGTATTGCGCAGTTCGCGCAGCACTGCTGCTTTGGAGTCGAAATGCAGATAGAACGTCGCCCGCCCGATCCCGGCCCGGCGCACGATGTCGTCGATGGTCACCGCGACGTATCCACGCTCGGCGAACGCCTCCAATGCGGCGGCCATGATGTGGTCGCGGGTCATGGCACGATGCCGGTCACGCATGGTGAGTTTTGGTGCGGTGGTAGTCATGTCAGGATCACCCCCTCCAATTGACCGGTGGAGCGCCACGCGCTGAGCATCTCGAAGAACTCGACGGGCTTGCCGCCGAAATTGGTCGACAGCATGCCGTGTGGATTCTCCCGGTCGCCCTCGGAGCTCAGGTAACTCGGCGTGCACTCGGCATAGAAGGCCTTGGGTTTCTCCGACGCTTGGTCCATCGCGACCAGCCACTGGTCCTCGGCGGCTTTGGTGGCCTCGATGGTGCCCGCGCCCCGCTGGACGAACGTGCTGACCAGGTAGGCGAAATGACGGGCCCGTTCCTCGGCGGTATGGGTGTAGTTGGGGGAGACCCCGGACTGGGTGTAGCCCAAGAAGAAGCAGTTGGGAAAACCGTGGGTCTGCAGGCCGTGCAGTGTCCGCATACCTTTGGCCCACTTGTCGCTGAGGCGCACATCGTCGCGGCCGACGATCTCGAAGCCGAGCCGGCGGGTGAATTCGGTGCCGACCTCGAACCCGGTCGCGAAGACCAGTGCGTCGAGTTCGTATTCGACCCCGTCGACCACAACGGCGTTGTCGGTGAACCGCTCCACGCCGCGCCCATCGGTGTCGACCAACGCGACGTTGTCTCGGTTGAACGTATCGAGGTACTGGTCGTGGTAGCCGGGGCGTTTGCAGTTCAACCGGTACCACGGCTTGAGCGATTCGGCGGTCTTGCGGTCGCGCACGGTTTCATCGATCCGGGTGCGCAGCCGCTCCATCGCCACATAGTCGGCGTGGAACAGGAAGTCGGCGATCTCCGGCGGCGTCATCTGCCGACCGAGGCGCTGATTCTCTCGAAGCACCGCGGGCTCACTGAGTTCGAGGGCCTTTTGCGTCCAGCCGTCGTTGGTGAGGTCGAGGTCCATCTCCACGCCGCAGGTGACCCGGGTGAAGTTCTCCATGCGTTCGCGTTGCCAGCCCGGCTGTAGGCTCGCCGCCCACGCCGGATCGGTGGGCCGGTTGCCCCGCACCGAGACGGTGCTCGGCGTCCGCTGGAAAACGTAGAGCTGCTGCGCCCACTCACCCAGGTGCGGGATGCACTGCAGCCCAGTGGAACCGGTGCCGATAACGCCGACGCGCTTGTCGACCAGTTTGGTCAGCCCACCGGATTCGTCGCCGCCGGTGTAGCCGAAGTCCCAGCGGCTGGTGTGGAAGGTGTGTCCGCGGAACTCGTTGATACCCGCAATACCCGGCAGTTTCGGCCGGGTGAGCGAACCGGGCGAGACCGCGACCAGCGTGGCGGTGAACGCGTCGCCGCGATCGGTGGTGATCTGCCAGCGATTGGCGGCGGCGTCCCAGTGCAAGCCGGTGACCGTGGTGCTCAGCAAGGCGTTGTCGTACAGGCGGTAGTGCTTGGCGATGTTCTGCAGGTGATCGCGGATCTCCGGGCCGTGCGCGTAGCGCTCGGTGGGCACGTAGTTCAGCTCTTCGAGCAGTGGCAGATAGATGTAGGACTCGACATCGCACTGCACGCCAGGGTAGCGGTTCCAGTACCAGGTCCCGCCGAAGTCGCCGGCGGTGTCGATCATCCTGATGTCGTCGATCCCGGATTCCTGAAGCCGCGCGGCGGCGATCAGGCTGCCCAGGCCGGCGCCGATGATCGCCACCTGGACGTGGTCGTGCACCGGGTCGCGCTCGACGCGCTCGGTCCACGGGTCATCGGCGTAGTGCGAGAAATCGGCGGTGACCTCGATGAACTGGCCCACAGCGTCGGGGCGCATCCGTTTGTCGCGTTCGAGCGCGTACTTCGCCCGCACCCACTCGGCGTCGTACTTTGCCGGCTGCGGTCCCAGGGAGCTGGCCGTGGGTGGCATCGTCTCGTGCTCCTTGCGTCATCGAGATTTCACTGGACATAGTGTCCAGTGAATAGACTAGGCGATAGCTAGCCAGACGCAACGTATATTCCTCGGCTCACTTCGACGGCCGTCAGTGCCGAACCGGGAGAGCGGCGGCGATGTCCTCGAGCGCCCGGGCCGCGTCGTCGAACGGCCAGCGCATGAACTCGTGGATCATCCCGTCGTAGCGATTGATGGTGGTGGGGACACCCGCTTGCTGGAGTCGGGCGCCGTACTGTTCGCCCTCGTCGCGCAGGGCGTCGAATTCCGCGGTGACGATGAACGCCGGAGGAAGCTGCTCGAGGCGCGGTGCCAGCAGCGGCGAGACGTGAGCATCGAGCTTCTCGTGATCGCCGTTGAGGTAGTGGTTCATGAACCACTGCTGGGTCGCTCGACTGATGTTCCCGTACTGTCCCGCGAATTCTTGGATGGAAACATTCGATCGCCGAAAATCCAAGTCCGGGTAGATCAATACCTGGTGCGTGATGGCCGGGGCGCCGGCGTCGCGAGCCATCATCGCGACCACAGCAGCGAGATTTCCGCCGGCACTGTCACCGGCGACAGCGATGTTTGTGCCGTCGGCGCCGATTTCGCCGCCGTGCAGGCCCACCCACTGCGTGGCCGCGAAGCCGGCGTTGATCGCTGCCGGGTACTTGTGCTCGGGGGCCAGGGGATAGTCGACCGAGACGACGACGCGGCCGGTGCGGTTCGCCAGCGCCCGGGCCAGCCCGTCGTGGGTGTCGAGGTCGCCGAGCACGAAACCGCCGCCGTGGAAGAAGACGATCACCGGACGCCGTTCGTCTGGCTGTGGGTGGTAGATCCGAACCGGCAGTTCGCCGGCTCGCGTGGAGATGATGCGGTCGCAAACGCTCGCGACGGCTTCGCCGGTGCCGGCGGCTTGGGTCATCAGCCGCATGGCGTGGCGAACCTGCTCCGGGGCGAACGTGTGCAGGTCGGCAAAGTTACTGCCGGCCAGTCGTTCTAAATGGGCTTGGACCTGCGGATGTAGTGGCATGGCGCTCGGTGTCCTTTCCTTGGCGGCGCTTCGTCGCTAGTCTCTGACTTGAACCACGCTTCAAGTCAAGGGGAGAGTGATGCTGGACATTGCTGAGGTGGCGAGTCGATCCGGTCTGGCGTCATCGGCGCTGCGGTTCTACGAGCGGCGCGGGCTGATCAGCTCCGGTGAACGCAACGGCCTGCGTCGCACCTACGAACCGGCGGTGCTTGACCGGCTCGCCTTGATCAGTTGTGCCAAAGCGGCCGGATTCACCCTTGCTCAGATCGAGCGCTTTCTGCGGGCCACCCCCAGTGACACCGAGTTACGTGCGCGAATGGCTGAGAAGGCTCGCCAAGTCGATGAGGAGATCTCCCGCCTCACCCGGATGCGGGACAGCCTCACGCACGCCGTGACCTGCACCCATACGCCACTGGTCGAGTGCCCGGAGTTCAAGGCGCGCATCAGCGAGACCTAGCAGCTCGTCAGTTGTAGGGGTGCCTCCGCCGTCGCACACTAGAGTCATCCCCGTCGACAGGGGAGGTCACATGCCGTTTGAAGCGCATCCAGACCGGCGCAAAATTGCCTCGCTGCTCGCCATCGCAGTCGCGTTCGTCCTGATCGGGGTGTGGTTGGCCGGAGGGTTCGGGCCGGTCGGGCCGATCCGTGGCTGGTCGCCGCAGGCCCTGCACGTGTTCGGGTGGATCGCGATCGTCTTCTTCGGTTTTGGTGTGGCGGTGCTGGTATCGCGGTTGTTCTCCTCCGGCGCCGAGGTCCGCATCGACGCCGAAGGGGTCTACGGGCGGCGCAGCGGCAATCGGGTGATCCCGTGGAGCGCCATCGAGCGCATCACGACCGCGGATGCCGGCCGGGTGCAGTTGGCGCACTTATTCCTCGACGACGCATCAGCGTTCCCGAGCCCTAAGCGGCTAGGCGCCAAATCCTTTGGCCACGTGACGCTCTCGCTACAGGGCACCGACGGCAACCTCGGCGACATGCGTGCCGCGTTCGACTACTTCGCGCCGGGAAAACGGGACGATTCCGCGGGCTAGTCGTCCATCCGCAGCGCGATCGCAGCGGCCCCGTGTGCTACTACTTCCCAGCATCCTGGATGAAAGGGTTCTCACCATGGCCGGTCTGTACCACGCCGCGATCGTCTTCCTGATCGTCCTGACGATCGTCACCTTCGCCAGCAGCTTTTGGTTCACCAACCCTTATGGCCGCTTCGCCAGTCCAGACGACCGCTTCACGCTGCCGGGAAAGATCAGCTGGCTGACGTTCGAATGCCCCCAGTGGTGGGCTTTCACCGTGACGTTCTGGCTCGTGGCACATGAGCATGGGGCGCCGGCGATCGTGTTGTACGCGCTATGGCAGTGCCATTACCTCTACCGGGGGCTGATCTATCCGTTGAGTCGCAAGGGCGACGACAAGCGCTTCCCCATCTCCGGTATCGCCTTCGGCTTCATCTTCAACGCGGTCAATGGGTTCGCCAACGGCTACGCCGTGGCGTTGGCCCCGCACTTGCAGCAGGATCATTGGTTTGTCGACCCACGCTTCATCCTGGGCCTCGCCGTGGCAGTGGTCGGCTGGGGGATCAACTTTCAGGCCGATCGCATCCTTATCGGCCTGCGCGCCGATGGCAGCAGCGGGTACAGCATCCCCTACGGCGGGGTGTATCGCTGGGTGTCGTCGGGCAACTACTTCGGTGAACTCGTCCTATGGACCGGCTGGGCAATTATGGCCTGGACTCTTCCGGGCCTGATCTTCGTGTTTTTCTCCATCGCCAATCTGGGTCCTCGGGCAATGGCCACCCACAAGTGGTACCAGCAGAAGTTCCCCGACTACCCGCCGAACCGCAAGGCGATCATTCCCGGCGTGCTGTAACTGTGCGCCTCAGATATAGAGGCGGACAGCGGAAATCGCGCACCGGTCCGCGCCCTTTTTGGAGAACTCGAACAATCCCACCCCGCGCCTGCCGTCCAGGTGAACAGTCGCAGTGACGGTATGCCCTGCGGCCAAGAGTTTTTCGGCCGCCAGATGCTGTGCCGTTGAGACGAACTCGGCAACCGAGGCTTCTGAAACACCGTCCAGGCTCAACGTGGCATTCGGAGTCAGCATCGCCGAAACCGCGGCCGCATCACCCTGCGCCAGCGCCGCGACAAGGTTCTCGACCCGACGCTTCCCACGCTTGCGCACCCCGGATAGGCCGCGCAGGAAGCCAGCGCAGCCCGAAAGCCCTTGGTGGCGAAGCAGCTGGGGGCCCAGGATCACCGAGGCCAGCAGGCCGCGGCCACCGGAGGTCAGCAATTGTCCGACCATCTTCTGTAGCTCCCAGTGCGCGAACAACCTCTGGATCTTCAGCGAGCCATCTGGCCCCTGCGAGGCCAGGTCGTAGCGCAGGTGCATCGGGATATGCATGGTGACACCCGTTGACATGGTGGTGTGCACCGTGAGGTCTCGTAGCACCGACATCCCCGCGACCACGTCGTTCTGCACGTCAAAAGCGATCGTGTTCGGTGCGATGAAGGTATCGAAGAACCGCCCGATGGCAGCCGTGCCGACGTGGGGAGTCGACCCGACCGGATCGTTGACCTGTCCGTCGGCGGCGAAGATTCCGACCCACGCCGACTTATCGTGCACCGCCACAGCTTTCGGTGATTGCTCGACGGCCTCGAGCAGGGCACTGGCACTGTGCGGAGAACGCTGGTCGGGCATCGGATTCCTCTCGTTTCGATGACTTGGAGGGCCGTTAGTCGCGCATCCGCAGTACGACCTTGCCGGCCGCGGTGCGATTCTCCAACGCGGCCAACGCATCAGCGGCCCGATCGAGGCCGAACACATCCGGCTGCGGCGCGGCCACCTTCCCGGAGGCCAGTAGCGGCTCCAACGCTTCCCACTGGCGCTCCAGCTCGCCCGGGTGCGACATCACCCACGCACCCCAGCCGACGCCGACCACGTCGACGTTGTTGAGCAGCAGCCGGTTCACCTTCACCGTCGGGATGTCACCACCGGTGAAGCCCACCACCAACAGCTTTCCGCCGGGGGCCAGCGAGCGCAGCGAGTCAGTGACACGGTCACCGCCCACCGGGTCGAGCACCAGGTCCACGCCGCGCCCGCCGGTCAACTCGGCCACCGCCTCGCGGAACCCATCGGCGAGCACCGTGTCGGTGGCACCGGCAGCCCGGGCCACCTCGGCTTTGGCTTCGGTGGAGACCACCGCGATTACCCGCGAGGCCCCCAGCGGTCCGGCCAGCCGCAGCGTCGAGGTACCGATCCCGCCGGCGGCGCCGTGCACCAGCACCGTGGCGCCTTCGGCCAGCTGGCCGCGCGTGGTCAGCGCGAACAACACCGTCAGGTCGTTGAACAGCAGCCCGGCGCCGGCCTCGAAGGACACCGTGTCCGGCAGCTTGAACACCTGGGCGGCGGGCACCGCGATCACCTGCGCCATCCCGCCGTTGAGCATGGTCAAGACCGCCACGCGGTCACCTGGGCGCACATGCGCGCCGTCCGGGGCACTGCGCACCACGCCGGCTGCCTCGCCGCCCGGCACGAACGGCAGCTCCGGCTTGTGCTGATAGAGCCCGCGGGACTGCAACACATCGGGAAACGCCACCCCGGCGGCATGGACGTCGATGACCACCAGTCCCGCACCGGCCGGCTCGTCGAGATCGACCACCTGGGCAGCTGCCGGTCCGTCGAGTTGGGAAATCTGTACCGCGCGCATGGGCGAACCCTTCGTCAGTAGTCCTTTCGGTGAAAACCTAGTCCACGCAGGCGTATGCTCGCGATGCGGCAGCGTTGCCGCATTTCCGATGAGGTGGCGATGAGTGCTCAACGGTCCGCTCGGCGGCGAAGTGTCGGCAAATTCCCGGCGGAGCTGCCGCCGGCCCGCACCATAGCGGTCCGGGCGGCCGACGGAACAAAGCTGCACACCCAGGTCTTCGGGCCGGCGGACGGCTACCCGATCGTGCTGGCGCACGGCATCACCTGCGCTATCGGCGTGTGGGGACAGCAGATTGCCGACCTGAGCGTCGATCACCGGGTGATCGCCTACGACCACCGCGGCCACGGCCGCAGTGGAGTGCCCAAGCGCGGCGGATACAGCCTGACGCACCTGGCATCCGACCTGGACTCGGTCCTGGAGGCCACCCTGGCGCCGGGGGAGCGTGCGGTCATCGCCGGACATTCGATGGGCGGCATGGCGATCAGTGCCTGGTCGGACCGCTACCGGCACCGAGTGCACGAACGTGCCGATGCGGTAGCGCTGATCAACACCACCGTTGGCAACCTGCTGGCCGAGGTCGAACTGTTCCAGGTGCCACCGCCCCTACAGGCGGCCCGGGTGCAGGCGGCGCGTCGCGGGTTGCTGGCCTTTGGCAACGTGCCGATCGTCGGCCCGGCGAACCTGGCGGTGCGGCGGTTCGTGCACATGCTTGCCGTCGGCGGTGAGGCCGATCCGTGGGTTACCTCGTTGATCTGCGACTTGTTTGCCAAGACGCCGGCCGCCAGTCGTGGCCACTGGGTGCGGGCGCTCATCGACGCGCTCGGTCCGGCGTCCTTCATCAACCTTGATGGGCTGACCGTGCCCACCCTGGTCATCGGCAGCACCCGGGACCGGTTGTTGCCACTGCGGGCATCACAGCGGATCGCCGACACCGCACCCAATCTCGCACGGTTCGTCGAGGTCAGCGGGGGACACTGTTCGATCCTCGAACACCCTGTGGTGGTGAACCGGGAGCTTCGCGACCTGGTGGATCTGGCCACTGGATCCGCGGGCGGCTTGGCTGTCGGTTCCGAGATCAGTTCGTAAGGCTGCGGTCGGGTTGAAAGTTCTCACAGCCCTCAGCGGGTTGACCGGTGTCGTCGATCAGGCGCGCGAGCTGCGCGACGCCGGGGTCAGTGGGGTCTTCACCTTCGAAGGCCCGCACGATGTGTTCGCACCGTTGGCGCTGGCCGCCGGTGTGGGTGGCCTGGACCTGATGACCAACGTCGCGATCGCGTTCCCCCGCAACCCGATCCATTTGGCACACCAGGCCAACGATCACCAGTTGCTCAGTGGCGGCCGTTTCGCTCTGGGGCTGGGCACGCAGGTGCGTGCCCAGATCGAGAAGCGATTCGGCGCCGACTTCGATCGCCCGGTGGACCGCATGGTCGAACTCGTCGCGGCGCTGCGGGCGATCTTCGAATCCTGGAACACCGGCGCCCGCTTGGATTTTCGCGGCGACTACTACCGGCACACGCTGATGACGCCGACGTTCAGTCCCGGGCCGAACCCGTACGGCCCACCGCCGATCTATGTCGGCGCGCTGGGGCCGCGGCTGACCCGTGCTGCCGCCGCGCATGCCGACGGCCTGCTGGTGATGCCGTTCTCCACCAAGCGATTCCTGCATGAGAGCACCATGTCCGCGGTACGTGCGGGCCTTTCCCAAGCGGGGCGGCGTGCCGAGGATTTCGCGGTGGTGCCCGAAGTCATCGTGGCCACCGGCGCCACCGATGCCGAGCGGGAGGCCGCCGAAGCCGCCACCCGGATGTTGCTCGGCTTCTACGCGTCGACTCCGGCGTACGCCCCGGTGCTGGCTGCACACGGCTGGCAGGATTTGCAGCCCGAACTCAACGCGCTGTCCAAGCAGGGGCAGTGGGCGCAGATGGGTGCACGGATCACCGACGAGATCCTGCACACCATCGCCGCATGCGGTACGCCGGCGCAGGTGGCCGCGCACATCCGCGACCGGGTGGACGGAATCGCCGACACCGTCTGCGTTTACCAGGCGGCGCCGATCGCCCCGGCGGTTGTCGGGGCGATCGTCAGCGAATTGGCTTAGAGCTAGGGAGCCATGGTGACCCAGTCGGGGAATCCCGTCGGGTCATGCCGGCCCAGCACACCGTGCTCGTAGAGTCCCCAACCCTCGACCGGGGCGGCGTCGCCCTCGCGGCACACCGCGCGCCCCACGTGGTCGATCATGCCGAAGCTGGTGCGCCCGAGGATGCCCGGATCGGTCATGTCATAGGTCAGGCGCTCGGTGAACTTCTCGCCCTTCCACTCGCCGTGCAGCCAGTCGATGTCGCCGCCGTAGCCGCCGCCGACGTGAATAGGCACCGGCAGTTTGGATTCCACCTCGAACACCACCGGGGTGCCGTCCGGGCGGGCGGCCTCGATGGTGGCTCCGGTGGCGATACGGGTGCCAGAGCGGTAGCGAGTGGAGATCCGTGGCCAGCCCAGCTGTTCGACACGGCCGTCTCGCCAGATTCGGCTGCAGTCGTTGAGCGAACGGAAACCGTTGGGCTCCTCCTGGATGATCATCACCACCGCGAAGTCCTCGAACGCCATCGGCAGATACAGCCACCACATGCCATCGAACGGCGGGTCGGCGGGCCGGCCCGCCGGTTCGCGTTCACCGACCGGGCGGATGCCCCAGGAGCGGTCGCGTGACCCGATCCAGACCGCGGGATCGACGGCGATCTCCTCACCGTCGACCACTATCTGACCACTCCAGGAGCCCAGTTGAGCGAAGCGCTGCGCGTCCAGGGTCACCCGGTTGCCGGTCCGCAGGATGTGCCGCTGCTCCTGCACCGGGTCGAACAGGCCCTCCCAGCGCAGATCCAGTGCGATGCCCTCGGTCTCATCCATGACCACCCGCAGGGAGCGCAGTGGATCGGTGACCTCGATGCGGTAGGCGCCGATGCGCTGGTTGAGCCGGTCCTGGTCGATGGCGTCGGACAGGTGCACCGCGGTCTGGGTGTCGCCGCGGCGCAGGAGCACGTAGGCGTCTTTGACACCGAGGTTGGGGTAGTAGCCGCACCCGGTGATCAAGAAGATGTCCCCGGTGCGGTCGTGGGCGTTCAGATAGCAGCGGTCGTAGAAGTTGCGATCCGAGGAGCCCGGCCAGGCGATCGGCTGCGGCAGTTGGTGGACCGGGAATTCGTCGAGTGGCCCCAGCATCAGCTCTGTTCTCCGATCAACTTCTTGAGCAATCCGGCGTGATAGAACAACGATTCGGGGTTTTCGGGCTTCTCCATCTCCCCGAAATGCACCCGACGGGCCCCGGTGCGCATGAACACGATTGCCCACATCACGCCGGCGTAGACGTAGAACCAGTGCAGGTCACCGAGTTCGACGCCGGTGAGCTTCTGGTAGGTGGCGCGGACATCGTCCTCGCGCAACACCTGCGGGAGCCCAGGGAACCCGGCCAGTCCGGAGAGTTCCTCGAACACCAAGTGCGCGAAGATAACCCACGACACGTCGAGCTCGCGTGGCCCCAGCGCCACCATCTCCCAGTCCAGCACGGCGACCGGCTGGAAGTCGCGGTAGAGCACGTTGCCGACCCGGGAATCGCCCCAGCACAACACCGTCTCGCCGGCGGCCACGTCGTCCGGCCAGTTCTCCTCCAGCCAGGCCAACGCGCGGTCCAACAACTGCGAGCGCCCCATGTCGGGCACCGCGAACTCGTACCACTGCCGCACTCCCTCGAAGTGTCGGCGCAGCGCGGTGGCCCCGTGCTTCCCCTCGTCGAGGAAGGCGAAGGTCTGCTCGGCGTTCGGGATTGCGTGCAGCTTGGCGAGTACTTCGACGGTGGAGTCCTGCAGGGTCCGCTGCTGCTCGGCTGTCGCGTCGGCGAACCAGTTGTCGCCGAAGGTGTAGGGCATGACGTCGGGCGGCACCTCGCCGTCGATGCGGTCCATCAGGAAGAACGGCCGTTCCAGCACGTCTCCGGTCGGTTCGAGCCAGCGGACCTTCGGCACCGGGACATCGGTGAGCTCGCCCACCAGGCGCATCACCTCGAACTGGTGATCCAGTCGGTAGCTTTGAAACACCGGGACGTCTTCGGCTGCGGGTCCCACCCGCATCACCCAACGCTGCTCAATCGGGGCACCGTCGGCCGTCCAGCGGCCGGTTAGCATGATCGTCTCCGACGACATGCCGTTGGTGTCCACGCCGCTTTCCACGGTGATCTCCGGCGTGGCCGCGCCGGGCAACTGCGTGGCAAGCCAGCGAGACATTACCGTGGGCAGTGTGGTGACATCGCGGCTAGAACGTTGGATCCGGCCGACGTCCTTTTCCACAGTCGGTTGGTCGACCACGGTTGTATCCTCCGTTAAGGTAATTACGATACGACAGGTAGCGTTATGAAAGCAGAACCTTCAGCCGTTGACAAGGGGTCCGGCGCCGGACGCCCGCGTGATACCCGCATCGACGGTGCCATATTGCGGGCCGCCGCGGAACTGGTTGTCGAAGTCGGA
Source organism: Mycolicibacter sp. MU0102 (assembly GCF_963378105.1). Classification (NCBI taxonomy): domain Bacteria; kingdom Bacillati; phylum Actinomycetota; class Actinomycetes; order Mycobacteriales; family Mycobacteriaceae; genus Mycobacterium; species Mycobacterium holstebronense. Next base: position 3,202,181 of record NZ_OY726398.1, on the reverse strand, counting down.
TATTCGAATCTGAGCCTGGCGGCCGTCGCCGAGCGTGCCGGGACGACCAAGACCGCGTTGTACCGCCGGTGGCCCAGTAAGGCCGAACTGGTGCACGAGGCCGCGTTCTCGGTGCCACCGAGTGCCGTGACGGCACCGCCAGGCGATGTTTCCGGCGACCTCACGGCGATGATGGCCGGCGCGCGTGACGCCTTCACCAGCCCTGTGGTGCGGGCCGCTCTGCCTGGCCTGATCGCCGATATGGCCCGCAACGCCGAGTTGACCGAGCGCATCCTGGAACGCTTCCAGGGCCTGTTCGAGGTGATGCGCCACTGGGTGGCCGATTCGGTGAGCCGTGGCGATGCACGAACCGACGTGGACCCCGACCGGCTCGTCGAAATTATCGGCGGTGCAACGTTGCTGGCCATGATGCTGCGCCCCGACGAAGACCTCGGCGACGACTGGGTGCAACGGATCGCTGACATCATCGCCCACGGTGTGATGGCATAGAGCCATGGCTCAGCCGTTCGGGCCCACCGGGCCGCAGCCTTTCCCTCAGGATTGGGCGTCGCTGCTGGTGTTGGTCCCGCATCCCGACGATCCCGAGTACGGCACCGCCGCCGCGGTGGCCAAATGGACTGCCGCCGGCAAGACCGTCCGCTACGCGCTGGCCAGCAGCGGGGAAGCGGGCATCGCCGGCATGGAGCCGGCGCAGGCCGGGCCGTTGCGCGAGGAGGAGCAACGCCGGGCGGCGGCCATCGTGGGGGTTCCTGACGTCGACTTCTGGGGCTTCCCGGACAGCGACATCCGCAACACGCCGGAGTTGCGCGCCAAGATCGCCTCGGTGATCGGCGAGGTGCGCCCCGATGTGGTGATCGCGATATACGGCGGTCCCGAGTTCGCACCGGGAAGGCCCAACCAGCGCGACCACATGGAATTCGCCGCTGCGGTCACCGACGCCTGGGACACCATGGCGGACCCGCCGCGCTGGCTGTTCCAAGGCGGCCCGGAGCCCACCCACGTCGAGGACGTGGACGGCTACCTCGACGTCGCGGTGGAATCCCTAGCCGCCCACGAGGTCTACCTGTCGGTGCTCGACCCCGCCACGCCGGTGCACGAGCAGGCACGCCGGGTGCTTGACATGACCAACCCGGCCCACGCCGGCCGCCGGGTGGCCGGGTTCCGGCTGCAGCGGAGCACCGACGCGTGACCGGCACCACGGCGGCGCTCCGGATCGGCGTGCTCGGTGCGGCGCGGATCACCCCGGAGGCACTGCTCAAACCGGCCGCCGCCAACCCAGAGGTCGTGGTGAGCGCAGTGGCCGCGCGCGACATCGGCCGGGCTCGGGCGTTCGCCACCAAACACGGCATCGCCCGGGTGCATGACAGCTACAACGAGCTGATCGCCGACCCGGAGGTCGACGCCATCTACAACCCGCTCCCGAATCACCTGCACGGCAGATGGACGCGCGCCGCACTGGACGCCGGCAAGCACGTGCTGTGCGAGAAGCCCTTCACCGCCAACGCCGAGGAAGCCCGCGAGATGGCGACGGCGGCCGCAGCCTCCGATCGGGTGGTGATGGAGGCGTTCCACTACCGCTATCACCCGATGACGGCACGCATCGAAGAGATCATCGCCTCGGGGGAACTGGGGGAGTTGCGGCAGGTGGACACCGCGCTGAGCTTCCCGCTGCCGCGCTTCTCCGACATCCGCTATCACTATGCGTTGGCCGGCGGGGCGTTGATGGACGCCGGATGTTATGCGGTCCACATGGCCCGCACCTTCGGGGGAGCTACCCCGGAAGTGGTTTCCGCGCAGGCGAAATTGCGCGATCCGCTCGTCGACCGGGCCATGACGGCACAGCTGCGGTTTCCCGCCGGGCACGCCGGGACTATCCGCTGCTCGCTGTGGTCATCGAACCTGCTGCAGATCAGCGCGCGGGTGATCGGCGAGCGCGGCGAACTGCGGGCGCTCAACCCGCTGATGCCGCAGTACTTCCACCGTTTGCGGGTCAGCTCGCCGAAGGGCAAACGCGTCGAGCGTTTCACCCACCGGGCCTCCTACGCCTACCAGCTCGACGCGTTCGCCGATGCCGTGCTGCGCGGCGTGCCGGTGCGCACCACCCCGCAGGACGCGATCGAGAACATGACCGTCATCGACGCGATCTACACCGCGGCCGGTCTTCCGCTGCGCGAACCGGGCTGAGCGCTGCCCAGTTGTCTCATCAGGCTTTGTGGCCTGGTTCGAGATCGTCGACGTCGGAAAGCGACAGCAGGTCGTCGTCGCCCCGGGCGGCATATCCGGCCACGGGTTCCAACAGATAGCCCATGTGGTCGCCGAGGTCCATCCGACGCAGCGTCTTGCCGACGAACCAGGCCGGCGCATCGTCGAGGATCGGCATTCCCGCGGGACCGCTGTGCCAGGAGCAGCGTTCGAATTTGTCGATGTCGTCGCCGGTCTGACCGCCGAAGAGCCGGGCCAGCTCGATATCGCGGCGCGCCAGGACGTGAACGGCCAAGTGTTCGGATTCGGCAGCCACCTCGAAGGTGTGGTTGCGCTTGGACATTCCCACCAGAAACCTCGGCGGCTCGATGCTGGTCTGGGTGGCGAACCCGACCAGACACCCCGAGGCACGCTCATCGGTAGCCGTGGTCACCACGAACATGGTGTAGTCCAGCATGGTGACCAATTGCTGAAATGACTCGTCGTGCATCTCTCCATGTGTACCCGCCGCGCGACGGGCACGCTGCGATTACTGCGCGAATTGGGTTGCGGCGTCCACCAGATCGAGCAGCGGCTGCGGCAGCACCCCCAACAGCACGGTGATCGCGGCGCACAGTGCGATGGCCGCCTTGCTCCACACGCTGGGCAGCACCAGGTGCGGCGGGTCTGCGGGGGAGTCGGTGAAGAACATCAACACGATCACACGGACGTAGAAGTAGGCGGCGACACCGCTGGCGATCACGCCGACCACCACCAGTGGTGCCGCGCCACCCTCGGCAGCGGCCTTGAACACCGCGAACTTGCTGATGAAACCACTGGTCAGCGGGATACCGGCGAACGCCAGCAGGAACATCGAAAACAGCAGGCCCACAACGGGGTAACGCCGGCCCAACCCGGCCCACCGGGACATGTCGAGTTCCTCTTCGCCGCTGGCGCTGCGGACCAGGTTCACCACCGCGAAGGCGCCGACCGTGGAGAAGCTGTAGGCGACCAGATAGAACAGCGTCGCGGAGATACCGGCCGGGATCGCCGACAGCACACCGGTCAGTACAAAGCCCGCATGGGCGATCGAGGAGTAGGCCAGCATTCGCTTGACCTCGGTTTGGGTGACCGCCGCGATGGTGGCGACCACCATGGTCAGTACCGCGATGAGCCACAGCAGTGGGCGCCAGTGGTCATGCAGCGCGGGTAGTGCGACGTAGAGGATCCGCAGCATCGCCCCGAACGCGGCGACCTTGGTGGCTGCCGCCATGAAACCGGTGATCGGTGTTGGCGCCCCGACGTAGACGTCGGGGACCCACGAATGGAACGGCACCGCGCCGACTTTGAAGAACAAGCCCACCAGCAGTAGCCCGGCGCCGATCAGCGCCAGCGGGTCGCTGCGGTGGGAGAACAACTGCTCACCGATGTCCGGCAGCGTCAGTGTGCCGGTGGCGCCGTAGAGCAAAGCGGCGCCGAACAGGAACAGCGCCGAGGAGAAGGCGCCTAGCAGAAAGTACTTCAGCGCCGCCTCCTGCGAGAGCAGACGGCGGTAGCGGGCCAGCCCGCACAGCAGATACAGGGGCAGTGAGAGCACTTCTAGCGCCACGAACATGGTGACCAGGTCGTTGGCGGCGGGGAACACCATCATGCCGCCGACCGCCAGTACGGTCAGCGGGAACACCTCGGTCTGGGTCACCCCGGCGCGCGCCGCGTCGAGTTCGGCGACACTGTCCGGCACCGCCGACGCCTGCGGAGTGAACGCGTCCAGGCCCGCATGCGCGGTTGCTGTCGCCGCGCCCGGACCTTCGGGAACGCCGGCACCGATGTTGCGCTCGGAGATGAACAGCACGGCCATGATCCCGACCAGCACGATGGTGCCCTGCAGCACCAGTGCCGGCCCGTCGACGGCCATCGCGCCCAGCACCGCGATGCGCCCGCCGGTCGGCAGGTCGCGGCCCACCTCGATGATGGCGGCGAACGCGGCGGCCAGACCGCCGACAGCGAGCAGGACCTGCATCACGTAACGCGCCCGGCGCCCGATGAACGCCTCGAAGAGCACGCCGGTCACCGCGGTGCCGAAGACGATCAGCAGCGGCAGCAGGAGGCTGTATTCGACGGATGGAACTGGCATGCCCGCCATGGTCAGTGCGCCCCCTCAGCGGTCAGCGGTGCCGGATCGGTCTGACCGATCGTGGTCAGGGTGTGCTCGACGCCCGGATTGATGATGTCCAGCGCGGGTTTGGGGTAGAAGCCGAGGAACAGCAGCAGCGCGATCAACGGTGTGACGACCAGCAACTCCCGTGGCACCAGATCGCGGATGCGCTCATTGCCCGCCGTGACCGGGCCGGTCATCACCCGCTGATACAGCCACAGCATGTAGATCGACGACAACACCAGCGCCGTGGAGCCGACCGCCGCCGCCACCCAATACCGGTTGAACGTGCCGATCAAGACCAGGAACTCACTGATGAACGGGGCCAGACCGGGCAGCGACAGGGTGGCCATGGCGGCGACCATGAACGTGCCGGCCATCACCGGCGCCACCTTCTGCACGCCGCCGTAGTCCGAAATCGCCCGGGCACCGTCGCGCCGGGCCACCAGGAACCCGGCGATCAGGAACAGTGCCGCCGTGGACAACCCGTGGTTGAGCATGTACAGCGTTGAACCGCTCTGCCCCTGGGTGGTCATCACGAAGATGCCCAGAATGATGAACCCGAAGTGCGAGATCGAGGTGTAGGCGATCAACCGCATCATGTCGCGCTGGCCGATGGCCACCATGGCGCCGTAGACCACGCCGATGACTGCCAGCACGATGATGGTCGGACGGAAATACGTTGAGGCGTCGGGGAATAGCTGCAGGCAGTACCGCAGCATCCCGAACGTCCCTACCTTGTCCATCACCGCCATCATCAACACCGCGGTCGCCGGGGTGGACTCCACCGCCGCGTCGGGCAGCCAGCGGTGCAGCGGCCATAGCGGTGCCTTGACCGCGAACGCGAACATGAAGCCGGCGAACAGCAGCTTGAGTACGCCCGGATCCACCGTGGTGGTCGCCGGGGAGAAGATCGATACCAATTCGCGGAAGTCGAATGTGCCACCGGAGGCGCCTTCGCCGGAGCTCACCACGTACACCCCGATCACCGCGGCCAGCATGATCAGACCGCCGAACAGGTTGTACAGCAGGAACTTCAGGGCCGCTTGGGAACGCTTGGCGCCGTTCCCGAAACCGCCGATCATGAAGTACATCGGGATCAGCATCGCCTCGAAGAACACGTAGAACAGCAGCACGTCCAGCGAGACCAGCGAGATCAGCACCATCGCCTCGACGGTCAGCGTCAACGCCGCGAATGCGTGCGGGCCTCGGCTGCGCAACACACTGCGCACGCCCTCTCCGTCATTCCAGCCGGCCAGCATCAGCAGCGGCACCAGCCCGGCGGTCAACAACGCCAGGATCACCGCGATGCCGTCCACCCCGAGCGTGTAGCTCGCGCCGAATGCCGGTATCCAGGTATGGGATTCGACGAACTGATAGGGCGCGGCCACCGGGGTGGTGTCGAACCCGACGGTGACCACGATCGCCACCGCCAGCGTCGCAAGACTCACCAGTAGACCGGTCCACTTCGCCAGCGCTGCCGCGCGGGCGGGCAACACGATGACCAATCCGGCACCGACCAGCGGTACCAGCCACAGCAGGCTCAGCCAGGGCACATTGTTGTTCATAGCTGCACCGCCAGCACGAGTGCGACAACCAGGACCGTACCGGCCAGCATCGTCAGCGCGTAGGAGCGCACGAACCCGGTCTGCAGGCGCCGCACCAGGTATGACGCGATCGCTACCAGGCCGGCCGTCATGTTGACCGAGCCGTCCACCACCCGGTCGTCGA